>JBOGDQ010000199.1:0-5588 GCA_050742975.1 Jatrophihabitantaceae bacterium | reverse complement strand
TCGAGGTCAACGGCACGGTGCAGCACGCCGACGACGTGTGGCCGGGGGAGAGCCTGCTGTACGTCCTGCGCGAGCGGCTCGGCCTGCCGGGCACGAAGAATGCCTGCGAGCAGGGCGAGTGCGGCTCGTGCTCGGTGTACCTGGACGGGACGCTGGTGTGCGCGTGCCTGGTCGCGGCGCCGCAGGCCCAGGGCCGCCAGGTCCGCACCGTAGAGGGGCTGGCCGAGCCCGACGGGCTGCACCCGGTGCAGCAGTCGTTCGTCGACGCCGGCGCGGTGCAGTGCGGCTTCTGCACGCCGGGCCTGATCGTCGCCACCGACGACCTGCTCGCCCGCAACCCGCGCCCGTCCGACCCGGAGATCAGGGAGGCGCTGGCGGGAAACCTGTGTCGCTGCACCGGCTACGAGAAGATCCTCGACGCCGTCCGCCTCGCGGCATCCCGGCACGCCGGCGACGCGACCGACGGGGTGCGGGCATGACGCGGGCGCTGCCCACGCGGCAGCCTCGCACGGACACAACGACCGTGCGGGGAGGGGTCGGCGAGTCGCCGCTGCGGCCGGACGGCGTCCCCAAGGTCACCGGCGACTTCGCGTACTCGTCGGACCTGTGGATGGACGACATGCTGTGGGGTGCCACGCTGCGCAGCCCGCACCCGCGCGCGCGCATCCGCAGCGTCGACATCGGTGCGGCCCTCGCGCTGGCCGGCGTGACCGCCGTGCTCACCCACGAGGACGTCCCCGGCAGCAAGACGTACGGCCTGGAGATCGCCGACCAGCCGGTGCTGGCGATCGATCAGATCCGCTACATCGGCGAGCCGGTCGCGATCGTCGCCGCGGATCATCCCGAGACGGCCCGCCGCGCCGCGGCACTGATCGAGGTCGACTACGAGGTGCTCGACCCGATCACCGACACCCGCGCGGCCATGTCGCCGGACTCGCCGCTGGTGCACGAGCAGCCCACCCAGCACGAGTACCCCGGCGGTGGGAACATCCTGCGGCACCTGCGGGTGCGGCGCGGCGACGTCACGCTGCCGGCCGACGTCGTGGTCACCGGCGAGTACGAGGTCGGCATGCAGGACCAGGCCTTCCTCGGCCCCGAGTCCGGCCTGGCCGTGCCGGCCGAGGACGGCGGCGTCGACCTGTACATCGCGACGCAGTGGCTGCACGTCGACCAGCGTCAGGTGGCCGAGTCGCTCGCTCTGCCGGTCGACAAGGTTCGGCTGTCGCTGGCCGGCGTAGGTGGCGCGTTCGGGGCACGCGAGGACGTGTCGATGCAGATCCACGCATGCCTGCTCGCGCTGCGCACCAACCGTCCGGTGAAGATGGTCTACTCGCGCGAGGAGTCCTTCTACGGGCACGTCCACCGGCATCCCGCGCGGATGCGGTTCGAGCACGGCGCGCGCCGCGACGGCACGCTCGTCTACGTCAAGGCCGAGGTCGTCCTGGACGGCGGCGCGTACGCGTCGAGCTCGCCCGCGGTGGTGTCCAACGCGGCGAGCTTCGCGGTGGGGCCGTACGGGTGCGACAACGTGCTGATCGACGGCTACGTGCTGTACACGAACAACCCGCCGTGCGGTGCCATGCGCGGCTTCGGTGCCGTCCAGGTCTGCTTCGGGCACGAGTCGCAGATGGACAAGCTTGCCGCGGCGCTGGACATGGACCCGGTCGAGCTGCGGATCCGCAACGCGATGCACGAGGGCTCGCTGATGCCGACCGGCCAGGTGGTCGAGGGGGCGGCGCCGGTCGCCGAGATCCTGCGCCGGGTGCGCGAGGCGCCGCTGCCCGCGGCTGCCCGGTCCGACCGCTTCGACGTGCGCACCATGCCCGGCGGGGTCTCGAACACCACGCACGGCGAGGGCGTGCGGCGCGGTGTCGGTTACGCGGTCGGCTTCAAGAACGTCGGCTACTCCGA
Organism: Jatrophihabitantaceae bacterium; assembly: GCA_050742975.1. Taxonomy (GTDB): domain Bacteria; phylum Actinomycetota; class Actinomycetes; order Mycobacteriales; family Jatrophihabitantaceae; genus JBDTGE01. The sequence goes on along the minus strand of JBOGDQ010000199.1, from coordinate 3,677 downwards.
GGGCTTCGACGACTACTCGACGGCACGCGTGCGGTTGGAGGTCGTCGGCGGAGAGCTGAGCGCCACGGTGCACACTGCCGCGGCCGAGGTCGGCCAGGGCCTGGTGACCGTGATGGCGCAGATCGCCCGCACCGAGCTCGGCGTCGAGCGGGTGATCAACCATCCGTCGGACACGAGTGTCGGCAGCGCGGGGTCGACGTCCGCGTCCCGCCAGACGTACTGCACCGGGGGCGCTGTCAAGGCGGCCTGCGAGGCCGTCCGAGAGCAGGTCCTCGCGCTCGCGGCGGCCCGCCTCGGGGTCGACGTCACCGGTGCGAGCCTGCAGGACGGGAAGCTGATCGCAGGCGACGGCAGTGTGCTCGCCGCGCTGGCCGACGTCCTGGGTGACGAGGCGGCCGAGCAGACCCGCGAGTTCCACCACCGCCCGACGGTCCCGCTGAGCCGCGACCACGGCGGTGACGGTGACATCGGCCAGGGCGACGCGCACCTGCAGTTCGCGTTCGCCGCGCACCGGGTGGTCGCCGACGTGGACGTCGAACTCGGCCTGGTGCGGCTGGTGGAGGTGACGACGGCTCAGGACGTCGGCAAGGCGCTCAATCCGCTGTCGGTCGTCGGTCAGATCCAGGGTGGCACGACGCAGGGACTCGGGCTGGCGCTGATGGAGGAGATCCAGGTGCGCGACGGCCTGATCCGGAACCCGTCGTTCACCGACTACCTGATCCCGACGATCCTGGACACGCCACCGATGCAGGTGCAGGTGCTCGAACTCGGTGACCCGACCGCGCCGTACGGGCTGCGCGGGGTGGGCGAGCCGCCGACGATCTCCTCGACGCCCGCGGTCGTGTCAGCGCTTCGTGCCGCGACCGGGCGCCCGCTGACCAGGGTTCCGGTCCAGCCGGAGCACATCACCGGAACGTGATCGTGGTGCGGGCATCGTGGTCGGCGGCGGGCGTCTCAGCCCGGACTCTCGGCCGCGATGCTCGCCGCGATCTCGCGCGCGACGCGGTTCAGCGCGGGCGTGATCCGCTGCTCGGCCGCCTCGGTCATGCGCGCCTGCGGTCCGGACACGGAGATGGCCAGTCGGGCCGGCGCGTCGGGGACGGCCGCCGCGAAGCAGCGCACGCCGACCTCCTGCTCGCCCTCGTCGATGGCGTAGCCGCGCTTGCGGATCACCTCCAGGTGCGCGAGCAGGAGGCCGGGGTCGGTGATCGTCGTCGGCGTGATGGCCGGCATTCCGGTCCGCTCCACGATCGCCCGCGCCGTCTCGGGCGGCAACTGGGCGAGCAGGGCCTTGCCGACCGCCGTGCAGTGCGGCCGGACCCGCCGCCCGGGCTCGGTGAACATGCGCATCTGGTGCGGGCTCGGGGCCTGGGCGATGTAGACCACCTCGTCGCCGTCGAGCATGGCCAGGTTGGCCGTCTCGCCGGTGAGCTTGACCAGCTCGACCAGGTGGGGGCGCAGCCACGCGCCGAGCAGCCGGCTGGACGTTTCGCCGAGGCGGATCAGCCGCGAGCCCAGCGTGTACCGGCGCGAGGCCTCCTGCCGCACGTAGCCGCGGTTCACCAGCGTGCGCATCAGCCGGTGGATGGTCGGCAGCGGCAGTCCCGACTGGGCCGACAGCTCGGACAGCCCGAGGGTCCCACCGGCGTCGGCGAGCAGTTCCAGCAGGTCGAACGCGCGCTCGATCGACTGCACGCCACCGGCCGGAGCGCGCTCGTCGGCCACCGTCGCGACCGCTGCCTTGCGAGCCATCGGCCCTCCTCGACGCTTTCCGACTCCGGTGCGGGGCTTCCGGCATTCAAAATCTACTATTCGCATGACAGAATAGCGACTCGACGCGCGGAACCGACGAGAGGACGACGATCGTGACCGACCCGGCGCTCGTGACGGCACCATCCACGATTCCCCGGGCCGGCGAGGTTCTGACGCCGGAGGCGCTGGCGTTCGTCGCCGACCTGCAGCGCCGGTTCGGCCCGCGGCGCGACGAGTTGCTCGCGCGCCGGCAGGAGCGGTACGCGGACACGGCCCGCACCGGGCGGCTGGACTTCCTCGACGCGACGGCCGACGTGCGCGCGGGCGACTGGTCGGTGGCCACCGCGCCCGCAGACCTGGTGGACCGGCGGGTCGAGATCACCGGACCGACCGAGGCCAAGATGGCGATCAACGCGCTGAACTCGGGCGCGAAGGTGTGGCTGGCCGACCTCGAGGACGCCAACACCCCGCACTGGACGAACGTGGTCGACGGGCAGCTGGTGCTGCGCGACGCCGTCCGCCGCGAGCTGCGGTTCACCTCGCCTGAGGGCAAGGCGTACGAGCTGCGGGCCGACGCGCCGCTGGCCGCGATCGTCATGCGCCCGCGGGGCTGGCACCTCGACGAGCGGCACGTGCAGGTCGACGGCCGCGCGGCGGTGGGTGCTCTCGTCGACTTCGGCCTCTACTTCTTCCACAACGCGCGCGAGCTGGTCGAGCGGGGCAGCGGGCCGTACTTCTACCTGCCCAAGATGGAGAGCCATCTGGAGGCGCGCCTCTGGAACGACGTCTTCGACCATGCCGAGTCGACGCTCGGCATCGCACCGGGCACGGTCCGCGCGACCGTCCTGATCGAGACGATCCCGGCCGCGTTCGAGATGGAGGAGATCCTCCACGAGCTGCGCACCCACGCGTCCGGGCTCAACGCCGGTCGCTGGGACTTCCTGTTCAGCATGATCAAGAACTTCCGTACGCAGGGTGCGGGGTTCGTGCTGCCCGACCGCAACCAGGTCACCATGACCGCGCCGTTCATGCGCGCCTACACCGAGCTGCTGGTGACGACCTGTCACCGCCGCGGCGCGTTCGCGATCGGCGGGATGGCCGCGTTCATCCCCAGCCGCCGCGACGCCGCGGTGAACGAGACCGCGCTGGCGAAGGTGCGCCAGGACAAGGAGCGCGAGGCCGGCGACGGCTTCGACGGATCGTGGGTCGCGCACCCGGACCTCGTCCCGGTGTGCCGTGCTGAGTTCGACGCAGTTCTCGGGGACCGGCCGAACCAGCTCGACCGCCGCCGCGAGCGCGTGGACGTCACGGCCGACCAGCTGCTGGACATCGCTGCCACGCCGGGCACCGTTACCAAGGACGGGCTGCGGGGCGACATCGCGGTCGCGCTCCGCTATCTGGGTGAGTGGCTCGGCGGCAACGGTGCGGTCGCGATCTTCAATCTGATGGAGGACGCCGCCACCGCCGAGATCGCCCGGTCCCAGGTCTGGCAGTGGGTGCACAACCATGTCGTCCTCGACACCGGCGAGACGGTCGACCGCGACCTGGTTCGCGCGATCGCTGCCGAAGAGCTCGACGCTATCCGTGGCACGCTCGGCGACCCGGACGGGCACTACGGACGGGCGCGCCAGCTGTTCGAGCGGGTCGCGCTCGACGACGACTACGTCGACTTCCTGACCGTCGTCGCCTACGAGCTGCTGGACTGACGTGGCGCTCGACGACAGCGCGTACGCGCGCCTGGACGCGTCGCTCGCCCACGTCGACGCGCAGCTCGCCGCCGCCTACCCGGGCGACAGCGGCAGCCGGCAGCCGGTGCATACCGTCTACGTCCCCGCCGACCGCGTCGCGGCGGACCTGCCCGCCGAGTGGGGCTGCCTCGCGCTGGCGGCCCTCGACGCGCAGCTGCCCGACGCGGCCGCGCTCGC
>JBOGDQ010000198.1:0-4829 GCA_050742975.1 Jatrophihabitantaceae bacterium | reverse complement strand
CGCCCGGCGAGCCATCGGCCCGCGCTGGTCAGGCCCTCCCGCGGCGCCGCTTGACGTGCCGCTCGGCAACGACCTGCGACGTCCGCGGCGCCCGGCTATGCCCGGTGCCGCCGGTGATCGTGCCGTTCTCGATACGGCCGGCGATCGGGAAGTCGACCCGCAGCTGCGGCGGCGCGAGCAACGGCCACATCCAGGCCAGCAGGCGTGGCGCGGCCGGCTGCCAGGCGTAGAAGTTGTGGACGGCGCCGGGCTCGCGGTACAGCGGCACCTCCTCCACACCGTGCAGCGCCGCACCGAACGCGAGCGCCCCGTTCAGGTCAGCCGCGTCGCCCGTCCCTACCGAGACCCAGAACGCCGGCAGCGGGCTGGCGTCCCGGTGCAGCGCGGACGCCAGCAGCAGCGGGTCCCTCGCCGCCTCGGCCGCCTGGTTGAAGTGCAGCGCGGCGGCGGCCGGGCCGTCCTGCGGTCGGAAGTAGCCGTCCATCACGCCCGCCGCGCCGAAGTCGGCCGGATGGCGCAGCGCGAGGTTGGCCGAGCAGTACCCCCCGGACGAGTAGCCGGCGATGCCCCACTCGGCCGGGTCGGAGCTCACCCGGTACCTCGCCAGCAGATCGGCGCGGACGTCGTCGGTGATGCACGTGTCGTCGAGCGCGCCGGGAGCGTCGACGCACTCCTGGCAGTCGCGCCGCGGGCTCATCGTCGGCATGACCAGCACCATCGGCCCCATCAGGTGCTTGCTGACCAGCTGGTCGGCCAGGTGCACGACGTTCAGGTGCACCACCCAGTTCGACGGACTCCCGGGCGTGCCGTGCAGCAGCTCGACCACCGGGAACCGGGTGCGGGCGAAGCGCGGCTGGAAGTACTGCGGCGGCAGGTAGATCATGGCCGGCCGGGCGACAAAGCCGGACGTCGTACCCGGGATCACCCGCGTGATCACCGTGCCCTCGGACGGCTCCGGCGTGTCGGCCGTCCCGTGCGGGTGGTGGTGCGCCGTGCCGACGGTGCGTTGGACCGCGCCACGGACGGGGCGTGCGCGGAGCACGCGCCGGCCAGGAGTGCCAACGCGGTAAGGGCAAGGGCACTCCGGCACCGGGTCACCGGCCGCGCCCGATCAGCTGCGCCAGCCGCTTCGGACGCACCACGAACGCCTCGGCCTCCAGCGCGGCCAGCGCGATGCGCGGGATGTCACGAGCTCCCGGATAGCACACGAAGCGCGGGTCCCACCGCGGTTGGAACTTGGCGTTGAAGCGGTACAGCGAGTCGATCTGCCACCACCGCGAGGCCACCAGCAGGATGCGACGCCACAGCCGCAGCACCGGGCCCGCCCCGATCCGCGCGCCCCGTTCCAGGGCGTCACGGAACACCGCGAAGTTCAGCGAGACGTACCGGACGCCCAGCGCCGGGCAGGCAGCGATCAACTCGACGATCATCAGTTCGTTCAGGCCGTTGTCCGCGGTGCGCTCGCGGCGCATCAGGTCCAGCGACAGGCCGTTGGTGCTCCACGGCACGAAGTGCAGCACGCCACGCAGCGTCCCGTCCTGGCGCGCGGTCACGACCGCACAGTCCGGATCGGCCGCGTCCCCGACGCGCGAGAGCGCCATCGAGTAACCGCGTTCGACCGCGTCGCCGCGCCACCGCTCGGCCGCCGCGCGCACCTCGTCGAGCTCGGCCGCCGCGAGCTCGGCGACCCGGCGGACCGCGATCTGGTAGCCGGCGCGCCGCACCCGGGTGCACGCCTGCCGCACGCCGCGCATGGCCCGGCCCTCGAGCGCGAACCGGTCGACCTCGAGGACGGCCTCGTCGCCGAGGATCAGCGTGGACAGCCCGTAGTCGCGGTGGAACACCTTCGCACCGAGTTCGCTGCAGCCCATCACCGCGGGCGTCCAGCCGAACCGCTCGACCAGCGCCCGATAGGCGGCCACCGCGCCGGGCCAGGCCTCGGGGTCGCCGATCGGGTCACCGCTTGCCAGCGCGACGCCGTCGACGACCCGGTACGTGATCGCGGCCTTGCCGCTGCACGACCACACGACGGACTTGTCCCGCCGCAGCGCGAAGTAGCCCAGCGAGTCGCGCTCGCCGTGCTGGCGCAGCAGCCAGCGCAGCCGTTGCTCGTCCTCCGGGTTCAGCGCGGCCGCCGGTGCCGACGAGTGCAGCGCGAGAACCACCGCACAGCTGAGCGCGAGCAGCCCGAACAGGAACATCGTGGCGTGGAAGACGTCGGAGTAGTGACGGTCCTGGATCGGAATCCACCCGCCGAGCCCGGTGAGGGAGGACAGCACCTCCCCGAGCCGCCGCGAGAAGCCGACGCCGCTCGCGACGTGCCCGGGCAGGTACAGCAGCACCAGGCCGTAGCCGGCGGCGATGCCCAGCACCTGCACGCAGGCCCGGGCCGCGAACCAGCGGCTGTGCCCATCGGCCTGCGCGGTGAAGTGCGAACGGCCGGCGACGAGCAGGACCAGCAACCCGAGCGTCACCGCGATCACGACCGGACGCCGCCACCAGCCGTGCAGCAGGTTCACGGTGCTCAGCAGTGCGCACGCCGCGACGGCGAGCAGCCAGGCGTCGCGCTTGCGCCTGCGCAAACCGCGCGCGATACGCAGCAGCAGCAGGCCGCAGACGGCGACACCGGCGTCGGCGACCGCGCTCTCGGGCGTCGCGAGGGCGAACGGCACGACGATGCGCCCGTCGTGGTCCCAGAGCACCTGGACGAGGGAGACCAGGCCGAGCGCGGTGGCGACGAGAGCGGTCAGCCGCGGGACGCTCTCGAGGAGCCGCTCGCTGGCCGCCCGGCTACTGATCAGCAGCGTCGCCGACAGGGTGCGCGAGGGCGAGGTATGACCCGGCTCCTCGCGCGAGAACAGCGAGGTCATCGTGGGACTCCGCCGAGGCGGTCACGTGTCGGCACAGGCAGATCGTTGGCTGTGAACCTGTGCGTTCCTCGGATGACTCAGCGATCTCTGCAGCGTTCCCGGCCGCGCGACCGAGCACCGCGCGATCGGGCACTTACTAGGTCGTCCTACTATCGTCGGTATGGCCAACCCGGACTTCGACCAGTACCAGCTCACCGACGAGCAGCGCATGCTTCGAGCCGCCGTTCGCGAACTCGCCGACGACAAGATCGCACCGCGTGCGGCGGAGGTCGACGAGACGGCCGAGTTCCCGCACGACGTGCTCGATGCCCTGGTACGAGCGGGTTTCCACGCTGTCCACATCCCGCAGGAGTACGGCGGTCCCGGCGCCGATGCGATCTCGGCGTGCATCGTGGTCGAGGAGGTGGCCCGCGCCTGCGCCTCGTCCTCGCTCATCCCGGCGGTGAACAAGCTGGGCTCGCAGCCGATCATGCTGTCCGGCTCCGAACAGTTGAAGAAGGACGTCCTCGGCGAGGTGGCCGTCGGCAAGATGATCAGCTACGCGCTGTCCGAGCGCGAGGCCGGTTCGGACGCCGCGTCGATGCGCACCCGAGCGGTGCTCGACGGCGAGCACTGGGTGCTGAACGGCACCAAGTGCTGGATCACCAACGCCGGCGTCTCGACGTACTACACGGTGATGGCGGTGACCGATCCGGCGAAGGGCGCGAACGGGATCTCCGCGTTCGTCGTGCACAAGGACGACCCCGGCTTCTCGGTCGGCAGCAAGGAGCGCAAGCTCGGCATCAAGGGCAGCCCCACCTGCGAGATCCATTTCGAGAACTGCACGATCCCGGCCGAGCGCATCGTCGGCGATCCCGGCACCGGCTTCAAGACCGCGCTGCGCGCGCTCGACCACACCCGGCTCGCGATCGGCGCGCAGGCGCTGGGCATCGCGCAGGGTGCGCTCGACGCGTCCGTCGCGTACGTCAAGGACCGCAAGCAGTTCGGGCAGCGGATCGCCGACTTCCAGGGCATCCAGTTCATGGTCGCGGACATGGCCATGCGCATCGAGGCGGCGCGTCACCTCGTCTACGCGGCCGCCGCCCGCGCCGAGCGCAATGAGCCGAACCTGACGTTCACCTCCTCGGCGGCGAAGGTGTTCGCCTCCGACACGGCGATGTCGGTGACCACCGATGCGGTGCAGCTGTTCGGCGGCGCCGGGTACACGCGCGACTTCCCGGTCGAGCGGATGATGCGCGATGCGAAGATCACCCAGATCTACGAGGGCACCAACCAGATCAACCGCATGGTCATGGCCCGCAAGCTCCTCACGTAGAGCCCAGTGCGTCGCGCAGGGCGGGCGGAACCGGCAGCTTGCCCGAGCCGTCGGTGGCGATCACGACGTAGACGGTCCGGGCCGACACGATCGCCTCGCCGCGCACCCGCGCGTCGAACGCGAGCGTGAAGCTGGTCGTCCCGACCGCCGCCGGCGACACCTCGATCCGCACCTGCTCCCCCCACCGGGCGCTGCCCCGCCAGTCCACGTCCGTGTGCACGAGCTGGACGTCGACGCCGCCGGCGATCATCGTCTCGTACGGGTAGCCGACGGACGAGAGCAGCCCGCTCATCGCCTCGTCGAACCAGGCGAGGTACCACATGTTGAACACGACGCCCTGCTGGTCGACCTGGTAGTACGGCACCACGACCGGGAACTCGAACGCCATGGGCCGACGCTATACGGGGCGAGACGGACGCCGCCGACTACGCGACGCCCTGGGCGAGCAGGATCAGCTCGTGCGCCAGGTTCGTCGGCCGCCGCCCCAGCCAGACCGCGTGCAGCGGACGGTCGAGGTCCAGGTCCGGCACCGCGATCTCGACCAGCGCACCACTCGTCAGGTCGCCGGCCGCGGCCCGCGCACTCACCACGGCCACGCCGCCGCCGGCGCGCGCGGTTGCCAGGATCGTCGTCGTGGAGCCGAG
>JBOGDQ010000197.1:0-21771 GCA_050742975.1 Jatrophihabitantaceae bacterium | reverse complement strand
GATCCGAGGCGCCCGCGAGCACAACCTCAAGGACGTGTCTGTCGACCTGCCGAGGGATTCGCTCGTCGTCTTCACCGGGTTGTCCGGATCAGGGAAGAGTTCCCTGGCGTTCGACACGATCTTCGCTGAGGGGCAGCGGCGCTACGTCGAGTCGCTGTCGGCCTACGCGCGCCAGTTTCTCGGCCAGATGGACAAGCCGGACGTCGACTTCATCGAGGGGCTGTCCCCGGCGGTGAGCATCGACCAGAAGTCGACGTCGAAGAACCCCCGTTCCACCGTCGGCACCATCACCGAGGTCTACGACTACCTGCGCCTGCTGTACGCCCGCATCGGCCGCCCGCACTGCCCGGTCTGCGGTGAGCCGATCACCAAGCAGACGCCGCAGCAGATCGTCGACCGGATCCTCGAAATGGAACCCGGTACTCGTTTTCAAGTCCTGGCGCCGGTGATCCGCGAGCGCAAGGGCGAGTACGTCGACCTGTTCGCCGACCTGCAGACCAAGGGTTTCGCGCGGGTCCGGGTGGATGGCGTCGTCCACCCGCTCACCGATCCGCCGAAGCTGAAGAAGCAGGAGAAGCACACCATCGAGGCGGTGGTCGACCGGCTCAGCTCCAAGCCGTCCAGCAAGCAGCGGATCACCGACTCGGTCGAGACCGCGCTCGGGCTGGCCGGCGGCCTGGTGATCCTGGACTTCGTCGACCTTCCGGAGGCGGATCCTCCCCCGTCGGCTACGCCCTCACTGACGGGGGGACCCCCATCCCGCGAGCGCCGGTACTCCGAGCGGCTGGCCTGCCCGAACGACCACCCGCTGGCGGTCGACGACCTCGAGCCTCGCTCGTTCTCGTTCAACTCCCCGTTCGGCGCGTGTCCGGTGTGCACGGGCCTCGGCACGCGCAAGGAGGTCGACCCCGAGCTCGTCGTGCCCGACCCGGAGGCCAGCCTGGCCGAGGGCGCCATCGCGCCGTGGAACACCCCGCAGACCGGCGAGTACTTCGCACGCCTCCTGCAGGGCGTCGCCGACGCCGAGGGGTTCGACCTGGACACGCCGTGGGAGCGGCTGCCCGCCCGGGCCCAGAAGGCGGTGCTGCACGGCACCGGTGAGCAGGTCCACGTCAGCTACACCAACCGGTACGGGCGCGAGCGTTCGTACTACGCCAGCTACGAGGGCGTCGTGCCGTGGATCGAGCGGCGCTACGGCGAGACCGAGAGCGACTACGCCCGCGAGAAGTACGAGGGCTTCATGCGCGAGGTGCCGTGCCCGTCCTGCCAGGGCACCCGGCTCAAGCCGGAGATCCTCGCCGTCACCATCGGCGGCAGCTCGATCGCCGAGCTGTCGGCGCTGTCGATCGGTGACGCCGCGGCCTGGCTGCACGAGCTGACCCTGGACGACCGCGAGCGCTTCATCGCCGAGCGGGTGCTCAAGGAGGTGCACGCACGGCTCGGATTCCTCATCGACGTCGGGCTGCACTACCTCTCGCTCGACCGCGCCGCCGCGACGCTGGCCGGCGGAGAGGCCCAGCGCATCCGGCTCGCGACCCAGATCGGGTCCGGCCTGGTCGGGGTCCTCTATGTCCTGGACGAGCCGTCGATCGGGCTGCACCAGCGGGACAACCACCGGCTGATCGAGACGCTGGTGCGGCTGAAGAAGCTCGGCAACACGCTGATCGTCGTCGAGCACGACGAGGACACGATCCGCGCCGCCGACTGGATAGTCGACATCGGCCCCCGGGCGGGCGAGCACGGCGGCGCGATCGTCGTCAGCGGCACCGTGAACGAGCTGCTGAAGTCGAAGGACTCGATCACCGGGGCGTACCTGTCCGGGCGCCGGGCGATCGACGTCCCGCTGATCCGCCGGCCGGTGCAGAAGAGCCGGGAGCTGGTGGTCGAGGGGGCGCGCGAGCACAACCTGCGCAACGTCGACGTCGCGTTCCCGCTCGGCTGCTTCGTCGCGGTCACCGGTGTGAGCGGGTCGGGCAAGTCCAGCCTCGTGAACGACATCCTCTACGCGTCCCTGGCGAACAAGATCAACGGCGCGAAGCTGCCGCCCGGACGGCACAAGCGGGTGCGCGGGGTGGAGCAGCTGGACAAGGTGGTGGGGGTCGACCAGTCACCGATCGGGCGCACACCACGGTCGAACCCGGCCACCTACACCGGCGTCTTCGACCACATCCGCAAGCTGTTCAGCGAGACGACCGAGGCCAAGATCCGCGGTTACCAGCAGGGCCGGTTCTCCTTCAACGTCAAGGGTGGCCGCTGCGAGAACTGCGCCGGCGACGGCACGATCAAGATCGAGATGAACTTCCTGCCCGACGTCTACGTGCCGTGCGAGGTGTGCAAGGGCGCCAGCTACAACCGCGAGACCCTCGAGGTGCACTACAAGGGCAAGACGATCAGCGAAGTGTTGGAAATGCCCATCGAGGAGGCGGCCGAGTTCTTCGCCCCGATCACCAAGATCGCCCGCCACCTGGACACGCTGGTCGACGTGGGCCTGGGCTACGTGCGGCTCGGGCAGCCGGCGCCCACCCTGTCCGGTGGTGAGGCGCAGCGGGTGAAGCTGGCCTCCGAGCTGCAGAAGCGCTCGACCGGCCGGACCATCTACGTGCTCGACGAGCCGACGACCGGCCTGCACTTCGAGGACGTCTCCAAGCTCCTCGGTGTGCTGCATTCGCTGGTCGACAAGGGCAACAGCGTGATCGTCATCGAGCACAACCTGGACGTGATCAAGACCTCGGACTGGATCATCGACATGGGGCCGGAGGGCGGCTCGGGTGGTGGGACCGTCGTCGCGGAGGGGACGCCCGAGGACGTCACCCGAGTGGTCACATCGCACACCGGCCAGTTCCTCAAGCACGTGCTCGACGTACCGGCGCTGCCCAAGCGCAAGGCGCCCGTCCGGCGCGCCCGGGCCAAGAGCACCGCGTGACCGCGACACGGATTAGCCGAGCCGGATCGCAGCCGGTATGCGCAATCGCGAAGATTGCGCTGGCACGCTGACCGTAGGCTGGCGGGGTGTCTGCCCTCGAATCTCCGCAGCACGCGCCCGCAGAACTGCGGACCGAACGTCTCCTGCTGCGTGACTGGCGCGACGACGACCTCGAGCCGTTCGCGGCGCTGAACGCCGATCCGGACGTCATGCGGTTCTTCCGGAGCACCATGACGCGGGAGGAGAGCGACACCTTCGCGGAGCGGATCCGTACGCGCCTGCATGAGAAGGGCTGGGGGCTGTGGGCCGTCCAGGTCATCGCCGGGCCGCCGTTCATCGGCTTCGTCGGGCTCGCCAGGCACGTCTTCGAGGCGCACTTCACCCCGGCCGTCGAGGTCGGCTGGCGGCTGGCGCGCGACGCGTGGGGCCACGGGTACGCGCCCGAGGCTGCCAGGGCCGTCATCGACTTCGCGTTCGACTCGATCGGTCTTGACGAGCTCGTCTCCATGACGCCGGTGACCAACCTCAAGTCCCGGCGCGTCATGGCCAAGCTCGCGATGACTTACGACCCCGCTGACGACTTCGAGTACCAGAACCTGGAGGTCGGGCACCCGCTGCGCCCGCACGTGCTCTACCGCCTGCGCCGCCCGGCCAGCGCGATGTGAGACTGTCGGGCTATGACCGACCTGACCGGGTTCATCGCCGGACTGCCCAAGGCCGAACTGCACGTGCATCACGTCGGCTCGGCCTCGCCGCGGATCGTCGCCGAACTGGCCGCCCGGCACGCCGGAAGCACCCCGGTCCCGCCCGATCCCCAGCTGCTGGCCAAGTACTTCACCTTCACCGACTTCGCCCACTTCATCGAGATCTACCTGTCGGTCGTTGACCTGATCCGCGACCCGGAAGACATCTGGACGCTCACCTACGAGATCGCGCGGGAGCTGGCCGCCGAGAACGTCCGCTACGCCGAGCTGACCCTGACGCCGTACTCGTCGATCGTGCGCGGGATCGCTGCCGAGGCGTACTGCGAGGCCGTCGAGGACGCCAGGCGGCGGGCCGCGACCGATCACGGTGTGCAGCTGGCCTGGTGCTTCGACATACCCGGCGAGGCCGGCGTCCCCGCAGCCGACGTGACCCTCGACGTCGCGCTGAGGCAGCGCCCGGACGGCCTGGTCAGCTTCGGGCTCGGCGGCCCAGAGCTCGGCGTGCCACGGTCGCAGTTCGCTCCGCACTTCGCGGCCGCCCGGGCTGCGGGCCTGCATAGCGTCCCGCATGCGGGGGAGTCGACCGGACCCGAGACGATCTGGGACTCCCTCACCCACCTGGGCGCCGAGCGCATCGGGCACGGCATCGCGGCCGCGCGCGATCCCCGGCTGATGGCGCACCTGCGCGAGCACGCGATCGCGCTCGAGGTGTGCCCGACGTCGAACGTGTGCACCAGGTCGGTGCCGTCGCTGGCCGAGCACCCGCTGCCGGCGCTCGTCGACGCGGGCGTCACCGTCACGATCAACTCCGACGACCCGCCGATGTTCTCGACCACGCTGAACAACGAGTACGCCGTGGCCGCGGCGCTGCTCGGCCTGGACCGGGCTGGCCTGGCCGAGCTGGCCCGTGCGGGCGTCCGGGCGTCGTTCCTGGACGATCCCGACAAGGGCGTCCTGCTCGCCGAGATCGACGAGTATCTGGCCTCCGCCGGCTGACAGTGCTCGTGATGTTCCTGCGCGGGTGGTCGCGGGGGCTACGTGGTGCAGGAAGATCCGCCCGGCGCGCTCAAGTCCCCCGCGCGCGCGTCGATCTTGGGAAGTGGCGTTCCTTTGTGCTCAATGCGGTAGGAGTTCGGTCGGCTCATGTCCGTGACCGATGTGGTTGTCGGGCGGCAGCCCATCTTCGACCGTGCCCTGCGCACGGTGGGCTACGAGCTGCTCTTCCGCAACACGTACGCCGCCACCGACAGCGGCGACGCCGACCTCGACGGTGATCAGATGACGACGGAGGTGCTCTTCGGCGCCCTGAGCATCGGCATCCATCGACTCGTCGGCGACAAGATGATCTTCTACAACGCCGACCGGGGCGCGCTCACCGGGAGCGTCCCTGTCTGGCTTCCCCCCGGGCAGACCGTCGTCGAGGTGCTGGAGTCGGTGGTCCCTGACGAGGACGTGATCGGCGGCTGCCAGGAACTCCAGGACGCGGGCTACCGCCTGGCGCTCGACGACTTCGTCTGGTTCGACGGGGCCGAGGCGCTACTGGCCCGCGCATCGATCGTGAAGGTGGACATCCAGCTGCTCGGACCCGAGGAGTTGCTCGAGCTGATCGCGAGGTGCCGCACTTTCGACGTGCAGTTGCTGGCCGAGAAGGTCGAGACCCAGGACGAGCTGGCGCGGTGCATGGAGCTCGGTTTCGAGCTGTTCCAGGGCTACGCCCTCGCGCGACCCGCCGCGGTCGCGGGACGGGCGCTGACCGCGTCGCTGACCGGCCGGCTGCGACTGTCGGCGGCCCTGCTGCAGGACGACCTGGACTTTGCGGCGCTCGACCGCATCGTGCGGACCGAGCCGGCGCTGGCCTTCCAGCTGATGCAGATCGCGTCGATCGGGCCGCCCGGCGGGACCCGTCGGCAGGTGCGCACGATCCGGGAGGCGCTCGTCCTGCTCGGGGCGCAGCGGCTGCGCAGCTGGCTGTTGCTGCTCACCCTGCGCTCGGCGAGCCCGACGTCGCACGACGACCTGATCACGGTGCTGATCCGAGCCCGTACCTGCGAGCTGCTGGCGAGCGAGCTCGATGCTCCGTCGGGAGCGTTCGCGTTCACCGCCGGCATGATGTCCGCATTCGACCGGCTCCTGGGCATCGGCCCGGACGAGGTGATCGAGATCCTCTCGCCCGACGAGGAACTTCGCGACGCGGCGTTCGGCACCTGCACCCCGATGGGCCGGCTGGTGCACGAGGTGATCGACTACGAGTCCGGGCGATTGGCCGACCATGCCGCCGAGCAGTCGCTGGAGCACGCGTCTGCCCGCGCCATCGAGTGGGCCCTGCACACGGGCGAGACCCTGTCGACGATCTGAGCGCCGCGCCGCACCAGGCTCAGCCGGCCAGGCCCAGCTCGTCCGCGCCGTCGACGCCGAGCCGGGTCCGCAGCTGCGAGGCGCCGATCGCGGTCAGCTCCACCGCGCGCCGCGACGGTGTCCGGCGCACCCAACCGGCCGAGTCCATCGACGCCAGCACGGCCGCGCCCAGGGCTCCGGCCAGGTGATGGCGCTGCTCGCTCCAGTCCACGCAGAATCTCAGCAGCGGACGGCGGCCCCGGGGCCCGGCCTGCAGCGCGGCGAGGTCGACGCCGATCGCAGCGAAGACGTCGAGAGCGTTCGGGCCGAGTCGGTACGGATGCTCGCGGAGGGGAGCTGCCAGCCCGTCACCGGATGCGCGCTCGGTGCTCCGGACGCCGTCGACCCGCACCAGCGCGTCACGATCGAGCAGGCTCTCGGTGACCGCCACCCCCAACCGTCCGGCCAGGTGGTCGTAGCAGGTGCGAGCTCGCCGCAGGGCCGCCGAGTTCGTCGACTGCCGCAACGAGGTCACCGGCGGCTGGGGCGCGATGACGGCCAGCGCCTCGACCGCCGCCGCGACGTCGGAACTGGCCAGCCGGAAGTACCGGTGCCGCCCGGAGCGCTCGACGGCCAGCACGCCGCCGTCGACGAGGCGGGCCAGGTGCTCGCTTGTCGTGGACGCCGAGACACCGGACTCGTGGGCCAGGACCGACGCGGGAAGCGAGCGCCCGTCGACGAGCGCGCACACGATCCGGGCCCGGGACCGGTCGGCGAACAGGGCCGCGATCGGGGCGATGTCGGCGACGGAGCGGTAGGGGCCATCGGTGCTCATCGCTCCAGTCTGCCGCGAAGACGCTTCGGTGGGGGCCGAAACGTCACCGGGTAAGGATGGATCGGTGGCCGTGACCGAGACTGACCGACAACCCCGCGTTCGTCCCGGACTCGTCCTCGGCGTCATGTGCGCGGGCATGTTCCTTGTCCTGCTGGACGTCACGATCGTGAACGTCGCGCTGCCGTCGATCGCACACGGCCTGCACGCCGGCGTCGCGTCCTTGCAGTTTGTGGTGGACGGGTACGCGGTCGCGATCGCCAGCCTGCTACTGGCCGCCGGGTCGATCGGAGATCGGTACGGGCACCGTCGGGTGCTGATCGTAGGGTTCGCGGTCTTCGGGCTCGCCTCCCTCGGGTGCGCGATCGCGCCGGGTACCGCGGCGCTCATCGCCGCGCGGGTGGTGCAGGGCGCCGGCGGTGCGCTGCTGCTGCCCAGCACGATGGCTGTGATCGCCGAGGTCTTCCCCGACCGCGAACAGCAGGCGCGGGCCCTGGGAACCTGGGCCGCGGCGTCATCGCTGGCGCTGCCGGCGGGCCCGCTACTGGGTGGACTGCTGGTCGGGACCAGTTCCTGGCGGCTGGTGTTCTGGATCAACGTGCCGCTGGTTGCGCTGACGCTCGCGGCGGCGATGCGGGTGGTCCCGCGATCGGCCGGCCGGGTGGGCGGGCGATTGGACGTGAAGGGGCTGGCCGGGATGGTCGTCGGCCTGGCCTCGCTTGTCGTGACCGTGATCTCGATCGGCCGCCGGGCAGCCGCGATCGACAGCGTCGTCGCGGCGTCCGTCACCGTCGCTGCGCTGGCCTGGGCGGTGCGGGCGGAGCGCCGGGCCGAGCAGCCGATCCTGCCGCTCGACCTGCTGCGCCGGCCGGGGTTCGTCAGCCCGAACGCGGTCGCCCTGACGATGAACCTCGTCTTCAACGGGCTGCTGTTCGTCGTCATGCTGTACCTACAGGATGTCCGCGGCTTCTCGCCGATCAGGTCCGGTCTGCTGGTGCTCCCGCTGGCCGTGCCGCTCATCGCCCTCGCGCCGGTTTCCGGCCGGCTCACCGCCCGGCGCGGCCCGCGCACGGCGATCTCGCTCGGCTGCCTGATCGCCGCACCTGGCGGGCTGTTCCTGCTCGGCCTGCGACCCGGGTCGGGCACGGCGTGGCTGCTGGTCGGCTTCACCGTCCTCGGCTGCGGAGCCGGCCTGGTGACCGCGTCGGTCGTCGCGGCGGCGGTGCGCGCGACACCTGCCGACCGGTCCGGGCTGGCCACCGGTGTCTCGAACACGGCCCGTCAGATCGGCACGGCGACCGGGGTCGCGCTGTTCGGTGCGGTCGCCGGATCACCCGATCACGCAAGGCGATTCGTCGACGCCGTGCATCTGCTCGCAGTCCTGGGCACGGTGCTGTGGACGATCGCGTTCGTCGTCGCGCTGCGGGGCGTCAGGTCGGCTGACTAGGCTCGGCAGCGTGCCCGACCCCGCCACCTACCGGCCCGCGCAGGGGACCATCCCGCTGGAACCGGGCGTCTACAAGTTCCGCGACGCGCGCGGCCAGGTGATCTACGTCGGCAAGGCGAAGAGCCTTCGCCAGCGGCTGAACTCGTACTTCGCGGACGTCAGTGCGCTGCACGCGCGCACCCGGCAGATGGTGACCAGCGCCGCCTCCGTCGAGTGGACGGTGGTGCGCACCGAGGTCGAGGCGCTGCAGCTCGAGTACACCTGGATCAAGGAGTTCGACCCGCGCTTCAACGTGCGCTATCGCGACGACAAGTCCTACCCGTCGCTGGCCGTCACGCTGTACGAGCAGTTCCCGCGGCTGCAGGTCATGCGCGGCGCCAAGCGCAAGGGCGTGCGCTACTTCGGCCCGTACTCGCACGCCTGGGCGATCCGCGAGACGCTCGACCTGCTGCTACGCGTCTTCCCGGCGCGAACCTGCAGCGCGGGCGTGTTCAAGCGCGCCGGTCAGATCGGCCGGCCCTGCCTGCTCGGCTACATCGGCAAGTGCAGCGCGCCGTGCGTCGGTCGGGTCACTGCACAGGAGCACCGGCAGATCGTCGATGACTTCTGCGACTTCATGGCCGGCAAGACAGACGCCCTGATCAGACGCCTGGAACGGCGGATGGCCGAGGCCAGCGAGCACCTCGAGTTCGAGCTCGCGGCGCGGCTGCGCGACGACGTCGAGGCGCTGCGGCGGGCGATGGAGAAGCAGGCGGTCGTCCTCGGCGACGGCACGGATGCGGACGTCGTCGCGTTCGCGCAGGATGACCTCGAGGCTGCCGTCCAGGTGTTCCACGTGCGCGGCGGCCGGGTGCGCGGGCAGCGGGGCTGGGTGGTCGACAAGCTCGACGACATGACGACGGGCGATCTGGTCGAGCAGTTCGTCACCCAGTTCTACGGCGCCGACACCGACGCCGAATCAGCGGACGTGTCCAGCATCCCCCGCGAGGTGCTGGTTCCCGAGCTTCCCGACGACGTCGAGGCCCTGACCGAGTGGCTCAGCGAGCGCAAGGGCGCGCGGGTCCAGCTTCGGGTCGCGCAGCGGGGCGACAAGCGGACGCTCGCCGAGACGGTCGCGCGCAACGCGTCCCAGGCGCTCGCGCAGCACAAGCTCAAGCGCGCGTCCGATCTGACGGCTCGCTCGCGCGCGCTGGCCGAGCTGCAGGACGCGCTCGAGCTGCCCAGCGCTCCACTGCGGATCGAGTGCTTCGACATCAGCCACGTCCAGGGCACGAACGTCGTCGCCAGCATGGTCGTGTTCGAGGACGGGCTGGCCCGCAAGTCGGAGTACCGCCGGTTCGCGATGAGGTCCGGCACCGGCGACACGGACTGGATCGCCGAGGTCGTCCGCCGCCGGTTCGCGCGGTATCTGGACGAGTCTCTGGCGGTTCCCGCGGAGGTGCCACACCTTCCAGGCGGTTCGGTGGGGTGGGAGCAGGCTGAGGAAGGTCACGGCGCCGAGTCCGCGGAGCAGTCGCGCCCGGGAATCGACCCCAGCACCGGGCGACCCAAGAAGTTCGCCTACCCGCCGAACCTGCTGGTCGTCGACGGCGGGGCGCCGCAGGTGGCGGCCGCGGCGGCCGTGCTGGCCGAGCTGGGCATCGAGGACGTCGCGCTCGTCGGGCTGGCCAAGCGGCTGGAGGAGGTGTGGCTGCCGGGAGAGTCGTACCCGACGATCCTGCCGCGCACATCCGAGGGGCTGTACCTGCTGCAGCGCGTCCGCGACGAGGCGCACCGGTTCGCGATCACCTTCCACCGGCAGAAGCGGTCCAAGGCGATGACGGTGTCCGCGCTGGACGACGTCCCCGGCCTCGGCGAGACGCGGCGCAAGGCCGTGATGAAGCGGTTCGGGTCGCTGCGGCGGCTGCGCGCGGCGACCGCCGAGCAGATCGCCGAGGTGCCGGGCGTCGGTCCCGCGACAGCGTCAGCGATCGTGACCGCGCTCTCGGGAGAGCGGGCGGCGCCGGCCGTGAACGTCACGACGGGCGAGGTGCTGGACGACCGCGACGGCACGGCTCCGGGCGACACCGACCGCGTGAGCGGCCAAGATAGTCCTGACGCTCCAGCCGAGGAGGCGACGTGACGCACGCGGACGCGGGTACCCGCCAACCGCTGGAGATCGTCGTCGTGACCGGCCTGTCCGGCGCGGGGCGGAGCACCGCCGCCAACTGCCTCGAGGACCTCGGCTACTTCGTCGTCGACAACCTGCCGCCGGAACTGATCGCCACGCTGGTCGGGCTCGGCACCCGCAGCAACGGCGCGGTCAGCCGGATCGCGGTGGTGATGGACGTGCGGGGACGGGCGTTCTCCTCCGACCAGCGCGAGGTCATCCGCGACCTGACCGAACGAGGTATCCGCCCGCGCGTGCTGTTCCTCGAAGCCGCCGACGAGGTGCTGGTGCGCCGCTTCGAGAGCGTGCGGCGTGAGCATCCGCTGCAGGGATCCGGCACGCTGACAGACGGCATCGCCGCCGAGCGCGAGCTACTGCAGGGCCTGCGTGAGGACGCCGACCTGGTCCTGGACACCAGCAACCGGTCGGTGCACGAACTGCGGCACGCGATCGAGGCCTCGTTCCTCGGCGGCGAACTGCCCGAGGGACAGTCCGAGCTGCGCGCGACCGTGCTGTCGTTCGGCTACAAGTACGGCACGCCCGTGGACGCGGACCTGATCGTCGACGTGCGGTTCCTGCCGAACCCGTACTGGCGGCCGGACCTGCGCGAGCTCACCGGGCGCGACGACGCGGTGCGCGACTACGTGCTGGGCCAGCCCGACGCGGTGCCGTTCGTCGAGCGCTACGCCGGGGTGCTGGAGCTCATCACCGCGGGCTACCGGCGCGAGGGCAAGCGTTACCTGACACTCGCGGTCGGCTGCACCGGGGGCAAGCACCGGTCGGTCGTCATGGCCCAGCAGCTCGCCGACCGGCTGTCGGCGCTCGGGGTGCAGACGACCGTCGCTAACCGGGATCTGGGCCGTGAGTGAGCGCACGGTGAGGGCTGTCGCGCTCGGCGGCGGGCACGGCCTGCACGCGTCGCTGTCCGCCCTGCGGCGGCTGACGAGCGAGCTGACGGCAGTGGTCACCGTTGCCGACGACGGCGGCTCGTCCGGGCGGATCAGGCGCGAGATGAACGTGCTGCCGCCGGGGGACCTGCGCATGGCGCTCAGCGCGCTGGCCGGCACCGACCCGGACCACCGGTTCTGGACCGACCTGCTGCAGCATCGTCTCGGTGGCGACGGCGTGCTGGCGGGACATCCGGTCGGGAATCTGCTGCTTACCGGGATGATCGACCGCGACCAGGATCCGGTCGGCGCGCTCCGGACGATGGCCGAGCTGGTCGGTGCGGTCGGCCGAGTGCTGCCGATGAGCCCGTCGCCCCTCGACCTGATCGCCGAGGCCGACCGGTTCGACCCGGGCGATCCCGGCCGGCTCAGGCAGATCCGCGGCCAGTCGTCCATCGCCGCCACACCGGGACGGGTCCGCTCGGTGCGACTGCTCCCGCCGGGTGCGCCGGCATGCGCCGCGGCGGTCGATGCGGTGCGCGAGGCGGACGTGGTCGTGCTCGGTCCGGGTTCGTGGTTCACCAGCGTCATCCCGCACCTGCTGCTGCGCGAACTCGGCCGAGCACTGGCGACGACCCGGGCGACGGTTTTCGTCGTCCTGAACCTCGTGCCGCAGGCGGGTGAGACCGACGACTACTCTCCTGTCGACCTGCTTCGTCTCCTGCTGGCACACGCCGAACCGTTCGGCGGCCTGCAGATCGATGCGGTTCTCGCGGACACGGACGCGGTGCTCGACCGCAAGGAGTTGGACGACTTCACGCGCACGATCGGGTCGCGTCTCGTACTGTCGAGGCTCGCGGCGGACGAGAGCGCGGAAAAGCACGACCCGCACAGGTTGAGCGAGGCAATAGGCCAGGTGCTCGCCGAATCGGGAGATCGCGAAGGGGTACACGCATGGCGATGACGGCCTCGGTCAAGGACGAGCTGAGTCGGGTCGAGGTGGCGCGGCTCTCGGCCCGCAAGTCCGAACTGGCGACGATGCTCCGCTTTGCCGGTGGGCTGCACCTGATCGGGGGGCACATCGTGATCGAGGCGGAGCTGGACACCGGCTCGGTCGCCCGCCGGCTCCGCAAGGAGATCGGCGAGATCTACGGGCACGGCTCCGAGGTGCAGATCGTCGCCGGCGGTGGTCTGCGAAGGGGCAGCCGGTACCTGGTCCGGGTGAGCCGCGACGGCGAGGGGCTGGCCCGGCAGACCGGGCTGGTCGACCTGCGCGGGCGGCCTGTCAAGGGCCTGCCGCATCACGTCGTGGCCGGCGGGATCGGCGACGCGGAGGCCGCGTGGCGTGGTGCGTTCCTGGCTCACGGCTCGCTGACCGAGCCGGGCCGCGCGTGCGCGCTGGAGATCACCTGCCCGTCCGCGGAGGCCGCGCTGGCGCTCGTCGGTGTCGGACGCCGGCTTGGTGTGCAGGCCAAGGCGCGCGAGGTGCGGGGCAGCGATCGGGTCGTGGTGCGTGACGGCGACATGATCGGCGCGCTGCTGACCCGGATCGGCGCCCACGCCTCGGTGATGGCGTGGGAGGAGCGGCGGATGCGGCGCGAGGTGCGCGCGACGGCGAACCGGCTGGCCAACTTCGACGACGCGAACCTGCGCCGATCGGCCCGGGCCGCGGTCGCCGCCGGCGCCAGGGTCGAGCGCGCGCTGGACATTCTCGCCGCCGACGCTCCGGAGCACCTGCTGCAGGCCGGCCGGCTGCGCCTGGAGCACAAGCAGGCCTCCCTCGAGGAGCTCGGTGCGCTGTCCGACCCGGTGATGACGAAGGACGCGGTTGCCGGGCGCATCCGACGCCTGCTGGCAATGGCCGACAAGCGGGCGGCCGACCTCGGCATACCGGACACCGAGTCCGCGGTCACTCCCGACATGCTTGGCCCCTGATCGGCTCGCCTGCACCGATGACTGGTGCATGACGTGGTGTAGTATGTGGTGCATGACGAAGCGACTGAGCGTCACACTCGACGACGAGGACGAGCAAGTGGTGCAGGCGTTCGCCGAGGCGGGCAGCCATGAGAACAGCGCGTTGCGTGCCTGGGCCGAGCAGCGTGGGCTCACACTCGGCGAATCGAACTCGGAGGCCGCGCTGCTACGCCTACTCGTGCGGGCGGGGGCCGAGTCGCTGGCCGAGAAGGTCCTGGATGCGGCGTACGCGCAGTTCGCCGTTGAGATCGATGCCGGCGCGGCCGAATCTCGCGCGGCGCGTGCTCGCTATGTCAAGCGCACCGAGCGCGCCCACGCGCGTTGACTACGCCGGTGCGTGGCCAGGTCTTCCGCGTCGATCTGGGGCATGGGCCGAAGCCGTGGTTGATCATCAGCAACAACGCCCGCAATCGCAACCTTGAGTCCGTGCTCGCCGCGCGCATCACCACGACGCGCAAACACGCCGCGATCCCAACCGTGGTTCCGCTGTCGGGGTCGGACCCGCTGACCGGATTCGTCTTGTGCGACGACCTCGTTCAGCTCTACCGGGACGAATTGGCGGCGCCGATGGGCGCATTGGGCCCGAGCACGATGCGCGCGGTCGGCATCGGCCTACGCGTAGCCCTCGCGTTGCCGTGACGGCTGGTGGGTAGCAGGCAGGCGGCGGCCGGCGCCCACCGGATAGGGTTTTGGGTGTGGGCCGCAGCGTCGCGGCCGTTCGCGCGAATCGATAAGCCGGGCAACAAGAGAGTCAGGGAGCAGACGCAGTGACCGTTCGGGTTGGCATCAACGGCTTCGGCCGAATCGGCCGTAACTTCTTCCGCGCAGTCGCCGCCTCGGGCGCCGACATCGAGATCGTCGCGGCGAACGACCTCGGTGACGTCGCGACGATGGCCCACCTGCTCAAGTACGACAGCGTGCTCGGGCGCTACCCGGATAGCGTCGACGTGCACGCCGACGGGATCAAGATCGGCGACCGCGTGCTGAGGATCCTGGCCGAGCGTGACCCGGCGGACCTGCCCTGGAAGGACCTCGGCGTCGACATCGTGATCGAGTCCACCGGCTTCTTCACCAAGGCCGCGGCCGCGCGCAAGCACATCGACGCCGGCGCGAAAAAGGTGATCATCTCCGCGCCTGCCACCGACGAGGACGTCACGATCGTCATGGGCGTCAACGACGGTGACTACGACGCGGCCAAGCACACGATCATCTCCAACGCCTCGTGCACCACCAACTGCCTGGGCCCGCTGGCGAAGGTCCTCGACGACGCGTTCGGCATCGAGAAGGGCCTGATGACGACGATCCACGCCTACACCCAGGACCAGAACCTGCAGGACGCGCCGCACAAGGACCTGCGCCGGGCCCGCGCCGCCGCGATCAACATCGTCCCCACCTCGACCGGCGCCGCGAAGGCGATCGGCCTGGTGCTGCCCCAGCTCAAGGGCAAGCTGGACGGCTACGCGCTGCGCGTCCCGGTCCCGACCGGCTCGGCGACCGACCTGACCGTCGAGCTGCGTGCCACCCCGACCGTCGACGAGGTCAAGGCGGCGTACAAGGCGGCCGCCGACGGCGAGCTCAAGGGCTTCCTCACCTACACCGAGGACCCGATCGTCAGCTCCGACATCGTCACCGACCCGTCCTCCTGCATCTTCGACGCCGGGCTGACCAAGGTGATCGGTAACCAGGTGAAGGTCGTCGGCTGGTACGACAACGAGTGGGGCTACTCCAACCGGCTCGCCGATCTGGTCCTGCACGTCGGCGCGTCGCTGTAAGAGTCATGCGCACCGTCGAGGATCTGATCAAGCTCGGGGTCAAGGGGCGGCGGATCCTGGTCCGCTCGGACCTCAACGTCCCAGTTGCAGGCACGGCACAGGAACGGACGGTGACCGACGACGGTCGCATTCGCGCGTCGCTGCCCGTCCTCACCAAGCTGCTGGACCACGGCGCGCGCGTCATCGTGGCGGCGCACCTCGGCCGGCCGAAAGGGGCGCCCGATCCGGCGTACTCCCTGAGCCCGGTTGCCGACCGGCTCGCCCAGCTGCTCGGTCGCCCGGTCGAGTTCGCGCTGGACACCGTCGGCGAGAGCGCGCGGCTGCTCGCGGCCGGCCTGCGGGACGGCGAGATCCTGCTGCTCGAGAACGTCCGGTTCAACCCGGCTGAGACGAGCAAGCACGACGCCGCGCGGCGGGAGTTCGCCGGCTGCCTGGCGCTGCTCACCGGCGGCGAGGACGAGGGTGGCGCATTCGTCGAGGACGCGTTCGGCGCGGTCCACCGCAGGCACGCATCGGTGTACGACGTCGCAACCCTGCTGCCGCACTACGTCGGCGACCTCGTCCGCGACGAGTTGGAGGTGCTGCAGCAGCTCACCGGTGATGCGGCGCGCCCGTACGCGGTGGTGCTCGGCGGCTCGAAGGTCAGCGACAAGCTGGCCGTGATCAACGCACTGCTGCCGAGGGTGGACCGGCTGCTCGTCGGCGGCGGGATGTGCTTCACCTTCCTCGCGGCGCAGGGCCATGAGGTGGGTGACTCGCTGCTGGAGCAGGACCAGATCGAGACGTGCAAGCGGTTCCTGCGCGACGCGGCAGACAAGATCGTGCTGCCCACGGACATCGTGGTCGCGGACGAGATCAGCGACGACGCGGCCACCCAGACCGTGCCCGCCGACGCGATCCCGCCGGGTAGCAAGGGCCTGGACATCGGCCCGGACTCGGTACGCGCGTTCGCGGACGTCCTGGCCGGGGCCAAGACGGTCTTCTGGAACGGCCCGATGGGCGTGTTTGAGGCGACGCCGTTCGCGGCCGGGACGAAGGGCGTCGCCGAGGCGGTCGCCGCGGTGGACGGGCTGTCCGTGGTGGGTGGTGGCGACTCGGCCGCCGCGGTACGCGCGCTGGGCCTGGACGTGAACGCGTTCGGGCACATCTCGACCGGCGGTGGCGCGTCGCTGGAGTACCTGGAGGGCAAGACGCTCCCGGGTGTCGCCGTCCTGGAAGAGGTCTGAGTGGCAAGCCCTGCTCGCAAGCCCTTCATCGCCGGCAACTGGAAGATGAACCTGAACCACCTCGAGGCGATCGCCCTGACGCAGAAGATCGCCTTCAGCCTCAAGGAGGAGCACTACGCGAAGGTCGACGTCACGGTCATCCCGCCGTTCGTCGACATCCGCAGCGTGCAGACCCTCGTGGACGGCGACCGGCTGCTGCTGACCTACGGCGGGCAGGACCTCTCGCCGCACGACTCCGGCGCCTACACCGGCGACATCGGCGGACCGATGCTGGCCAAGCTCGGCTGCACGTTCGTCCTCGTGGGTCACTCCGAGCGGCGCGAGTACCACGGCGAGGACGACACGACGGTCAACGCCAAGATCGTGGCGGCGTTCCGCAACGGTCTCACGCCGATCCTCTGCGTGGGCGAGACGTTGCCGGTGCGCGACGAGGGTAGGCATCTCGAACACTGCGCGTCGCAGCTTGACGGCGCGCTTGCCGGCCTGCCGGCCGAGCAGGCCGAGACGATCGTCATCGCGTACGAGCCGGTGTGGGCGATCGGGACGGGCAAGGTCGCCACGCCGGAGGACGCGCAGCAGGTGTGCGGGGCGATCCGGGCCAGGCTGGGCGAGCTGTACTCGCCGTCGCTGGCTGCCGGCGTGCGGATCCTGTACGGCGGCTCGGTCAAGGCGGCGAACGCCGCTGAACTCCTTTCCCAGCCGGACATCGACGGCGCGCTGGTCGGTGGGGCCAGCCTGGACGGGGCCGAGTTCGCCTCGATCTGCGTGGCGGCGAGCGCAGCGCCGGGTTCGCGGTAGCCGCCGGGTAAGCTGTGTCAGTTACGCCCACGACCAGTTAGAGGCCTGCGAAGATGATCCTGACCCTGTCGATCGTGCTGATCGTCACGAGCCTGCTGTTGATCGTGCTCGTGCTGCTGCACCGCGGTAAGGGAGGCGGGCTGTCCTCGATGCTCGGCGGCTCGTTCTACTCCAACCTGTCCGGCTCGTCCGTGGTGGAGCGAAACCTCGACCGGCTGACCGTGATCGCGGGCCTGGTCTGGGGCATCTGCATCATCGGGCTAGGCCTGCTGTACAAGAACACCGCCGGCTGACGCTGCCGGGCGACGAAAACAGGACTGGGAGACACGCGTGGCTGGTGGCAGTGCCATTCGAGGCAGCCGAGTTGGCGCCGGACCGATGGGCGAGCGCGAGCGCGGTGAGTCCGCGCCGCGCCAGGTCGTGTCGTTCTTCTGCGCGAACGGCCACGAGGTCCGCCCCGCGTTCGCCCTGGACGCGGCGCTGCCCGACACCTGGGACTGTCCGCGTTGCGGCTTCCCGGCCGGCCGCGAGTCGGAGGCCCCGCCGAACGCGCCGCGCAACGAGCCGTACAAGACGCACCTAGCCTACGTGAAGGAACGCCGCTCGGACGCCGACGGCGCCGCGATCCTGGAAGAGGCGCTGGCCAAGCTCAAGGCCCGCCGCGGAGAGAACTGAGTCGCCCCTCGCGGGCAAGGTAAGGGCGGCACCCCTCAGCTCAGGATCGGCCGACCGGCTGACCGTAACGCTCGCGTGCCGACTGACGTGAGATCCCAAGGACCAAACCGATCTCTGCCCAGCTCCTGCCTTTTGCGCGGGCAGCAGCCACGGACTCGTCGACTTCGCGTTGCTCATCGGCTAGCGCTCGCAGCGCGAGGCCGATCCGTCGCAGATCCGACGGGTCCTCCGCGGGTGTCGTGCCGGGATCGAGTGAGTCCAGCCAAGACTCGGCCTCGTCGGCGGCTCGTTCGAGCTCTTCGCGGGTACGCGGCATCTGAGTCACCTTCCTTCAGAGGTATCGGTAGAACTTGGGACGAAGCGGCATTGCATGGATGGCCACGGGTTCGCCGTCCGCGCCGGCGCTCCCTCCTCAGCCGGTCTGGACTTCGGACGCGAGCAACTCGCTGTCAGTGTGCGCGATCTGCAGCAACGATCGCCAGATCAGCACCAGGATGACGGCCGAACCGACGAACGCGAACCAGAACGGCGCCGCGATGCCCCATACGGCCGCGACGCCGCCGCCGATCAACGAGCCTATGACGATCCCGCCGACCACTCCGGTCAGGTACACGCTGCCGACGCGTCCCTGGAATTCGGTCGGCACGGCCCGTTGGCGCACGGCCGAGGACGTCGTGCCCCAGATGAACGCGTGCGCGCCGAAGACGAGGAACACGATGAGCGCCAGCCAGGCCCATCGGGTCAGCGCCAGGCACAGGTGGGTCAGCGTCTCGATGATCAGACCGCCGCGCATGATCACGCCCAGCGGGACGTGTCGCTCGAGCCAGCCGTAACCGACACTTCCGACGAGCCCGCCGAACGCCATCGTCGTTGTGATCAGCCCGAAGCCGACCGCACCCAGGTGCAGCCGCTCCCGTGCGTACAGCACGAGCACCGACCACGCCGCGCCGTAGGTGATGTTGAAGGTGAAGATCGTGATCGCCAGGGTGCGGACCGCGGCGTGTTGCCAGAGCCACTGCAGCCCCTCGCGGACCTCGTCGCGCACCCGGCTGCGCTCGGGGCCGGCGCCGTGTGGTGGCAGGCGGACCCTCGAGACGAGCACGGCACCGGCGAGGACGCAGACCGTCTCACTGACGAACGGGATCGCCATCCCGGCGGCGAACAGCGCGGCGCCCACCGGCGGCCCGGCCAGCTGGTTGACCACGATCAATCCGATGTAGCGTCGCGAGTTGGCGATGCCCAAATCACGCTTGTCGACGAGCATCGGCAGCAGCGTGCCGGTGGCGGTGTCCCCGAACGCCTCGTTGACGCCGAACAGGAACAGCGCACCGAGGACCACGCCGATGTCGACGCGATGGGTGAGGATCGATGCCGCCAGCAGGATCAGGATGGCCGCGCGGACGACGTTCGTGACGATCACGATCGCCAGCCGGTTCCCCCGGTCGGCGATCACGCCCGCGTACAGCCCGAAGAAGAGCCAGGGCAGTCTTTGCAGGAACGTCGCCATCGCCACCGCGAATGCATTGTGCGTCTGCGAGGCGACGAGCAATGGCCCGGCCGCGAGGGTGATCCCGTCCCCGAGGTTGGAGACCCAGGACGAGGCGATCAGCCAGCGGAACCCGCCACCGAGGCGGGCCGGCGCGAGCAACTCGACGACCCGGCCCACCACAGGTGTTCGGGCGCCGTTGATCACCGTGGCATCATCGCGCACCCGGCCAAACCGGTTGCGAACGGCGCTACAGCTCAGGCGGCAGGTTGCTCGCCGCGTCGCTGTCGAGCAGCCACAGCGTGCGCAGTCGGCCCTGCGCACCCGCGGACGGCACCTCGGTCCGGTCCGCACCGCCGAGCGCGCGCGCGGCGGCGTCGGCCTTGCCCGCGCCGCTGGCCACGACCCAGATCTCGTTCGCGGTGTTGAGCCCGTCGAAGCTCAGCGACAGGCGGAGCGGCGGCGGCTTGGGCGAGTTGCGCACCGCGATGATGCTCGCCGACTCGTCCGAGGAGCTGGGGTGGTCGGGGAACAGCGAGCAGCAGTGCCCGTCCGGGCCGATGCCGAGCAGCACGACGTCGAAGGACGGCACCGCGCCGTTGTCGTCCGGACGGCGCGCGCCGCGCAGCGTGGCGGCGTAACCGGCTGCGGCGGCGTCCAGGTCGTCGCCGTACTCGCCGCCAGCGGCCGGCATCGGGTAGCGGGTGGCCGAGGCGAACGGCGCATGATCGAAAAGGATCCGATCGGCCGGCACGTCGTTGCGGTCCGCGCTGCCGGCCGCGACGAACCGCTCGTCGCCCCAGAACACGTCGACCAGCGACCAGTCGAGCGCGCGGGCGGCACCGGAGGCGGCGAGCGCGCCCCACACGCGCTCCATGATGCTGCCCGCCGTCAGCGCGAGCGCAGCGCGGCCGTGGTCCCGCTGGGCCTGCTCGAGCGCGGGAACCAACTGCTCGGCTACGGCCGCGGCGAGCTGATCGGCCGTCGCCTCGATCTGGATCTCTCGTGCCATGATGATCAGCCCTCCTGCGCGGCCAGCGCCGGGTCGTTCCAGATGTGGGTGCGCGTCGCCGGGCGGCTGCTCAGGTCGGTGTGCCCGGTGACCGCGCCGAGCGCCTGCGCGTAGGGCTGGTCCGCGTCCAGCCGGCGCAGCTCCTCGGCCAGCACGTCGCCGGTGCTGCGGTTCGGGAAGGGCGCGATGGTGTCCATCTGGCCCGGCCGGCTCATGATGAGCTTGTACCCGTCGTTGCGCAGATTGACGCGCTGCTCGTCGCCGAACTGCAGCTCGACCGAGGAGATGTACTTGCCCTCGGCCGCCTCCACCGGCACGTAGATCCCGAGCCGGCTGGACAGCCAGCCCGCGAGCAGTTGGGCCGACGGATCGACCGGATTGCCCTTCACGACGACCGAGCTCGCCGGTGTCTGGACGGTGTCGAATGCGCTGGCGAGTGCCGCCCGCCACGGCGTGATCACGGTCCAGGTCAGGTCGGTGTCACCGGGCGCGTAGTCGACCGCCCGCTGGCGCAGCGACGCGGAGGGGTCGGCGTCCCGGATCACGTTGGTGATGCGACGATCGGCGAACACTCCGAGCGGGTCGTGCGCGATGGTCTCCGGTGTCTCGGAGTACCACCAGGCCACCACCGGCGCGTCCGGCGCGAGCAGCGGCAGGGTCACCGACTCGGCGTGCAGCGCCAGCCGTCCGTACATCCGCAGCACCACCGACTCGACCGGGCCGTACCGCCCGCCGATCTCGACCTCGGCGTCCAGGCGGGGGACCGGCGCGTCGATCTGCCGGCGGATGACCGCGAGCACGCGCATCGGGTGCCGCGACGCCGCGATCCGTACCGCGGCCTCGACGTCGGCGGTGTCCTTCTCGTCCTGCACGACGACGAGGGTGAGCGCGAGCCCGCTCGTGACGCCGCCACCCGTGCGCCGCTCGGCCGCAAGCGCCTTCACAACCGCCGTCCCCGTCGTATCCCACAACGTCGTCACGGACGCCTCCAGGTGCGGCCGTCGCGGCTGAGCATGTCGTCGGCCTTGGTCGGGCCCCACTCACCGGCCCGGTAGAGCTGGGGCGGATGGGTCGCCCAGAACCGCTCCAGCGGATCGATCACCCGCCACGACGCCTCGACCTCCGCGTTGCGCGGGAACAGGGTCGAGTCGCCGAGCAGCACGTCCAGGATCAGCCGCTCGTACGCCTCGGGCGAGGACTCGGTGAACGCCTCGCCGTACAAGAAGTCCATCGAGACATCGCGAACCTCCATCATCGAGCCCGGGACCTTGGAGCCGAACTTCAGCGTGACGCCCTCGTCCGGCTGCACCCTGATCACGAGCTGGTTGTGCCCGAGCTCCTCGGTGTCGGTCTGGCTGAACGGCAGGTGCGGCGCCTTCTTGAACAGCACTGCGATCTCGGTAACCCTGCGCGGCAGCCGCTTGCCGGTGCGCAGGTAGAACGGCACGCCGGCCCAGCGCCTGGTGTCCACGCCCAGCTCGATGGCGGCGTACGTCTCGGTCCACGAGTCCGGGGCGATGCCGTCTTCATCCAGGAAGCCGCGCACCTGGAT
>JBOGDQ010000196.1:0-1769 GCA_050742975.1 Jatrophihabitantaceae bacterium | reverse complement strand
TGGCTTGGTCACCTGACGGCCGCCACCTGGCCTCCGGCTCCGACGACCGCACGGTCCGAATCTGGGACCTGAGCTCGGGCAAGGTCGTGCATACCTTGGTCGGCCATCAGAACTGGATCGACGGGGTCGCGTGGTCGCCCGGCGGAAAGCGCTTGGCGACGTGCGCCGCCGACTCGACAATCCGAATCTGGAACGCCGTGACCGGCGAACTCACCGACACATTGACCGACCACGAACAGCGCGTGCGCGCCATCGCGTGGTCCCCAGACGGCGCCCGGCTGGCAAGCGGATCCAACGACTGCACAGTGCGCGTGTGGAAACCCGGATCGCAGTGTGAATCCACGGTGATCGGCGTACACCAGCAGCGCGTACGCACCGTCGGGTGGCTGCCCGACGGTGGACATGTGATCACTGGCTCCATCGACGCCACAGTACGCATCTGGCAGGCTGACGTGGACCTCGACGCGCTGCTGCGTATTGCCCGTACCCATACCTTCCGCGCGCTCACTGCAGAGGAACGCCGCACTCACCTACTCCCCGAACACGCACAGACGTCCGCATAACCATGAGGCACCGAGCAGTACAAGGACCGCAACACCGTGGAACGGTGCATCAACAAGGTCAAGTCATGGAGGGGCCTGGCCACGCGATACGACAAGACACCCGAGTCCTACTTGGCCGGACTCTATCTGGGCGGCTCGACCATTTGGCTACGCACTCCGACGCCCACCACATGATCCCGATCTGAGACAACGCCTAGCCCCGCTCGGCGGCCCATTTAGTGCGCCAGCCCTCGATCAATTGGGCCGCGAACTCGGCGCTGACCTCGACGTGGGCCTGGTCGTTGTGACCCAACCGGTAGAGGCGCAGGTATTCGGTCGGATGCCATTCGAGATCGCGGCCAATCGCCTCGTCCGTCGGCATCGGCGTGGTGTGCGTGCGGCGTACTAGGCCGCTTGCGGTCTCTGCAGTGCCGCCGTCGCGCAGAAGCGCGAAGTACTGCACCGCGGGTGTCTCCTGCTCCATGGCAATCACCTTACTTGCGGGGCCCAGAGGGCGTTCGGATGCCGGATGCGCCGGGCGGTCGCGGCACGGCGTCGAAGATCTGGTCCTGCTGCCCTTGCAGCGCATCCCGCTGTTCCCGGGAGATGCCCGGCAGTCGCTGCTGCTCGTACAAGTCGTGAGTAACCATCTTCGCCTCGAAGCTTTGCGGCGTGTGGAACTGCATCTCGAAGGTGTGTCCTGTGGACGGATCGCGCCACCAACTGTTGATGCCTTGGTAGCCGGGCTGGTCCCAGGCGTTGCGCACGTCCCCCACGGGCTTGATACCGGCGTCGGTGAACCGCTGCATCGCGGTGTTGACGCCGTCGGTATACGCCGTCCCCTCGCCCGGCAACCGCATCGTGTAGCGAACGGAGTCCTTCATGCGGCTCAGGGTCTCATCGACGCTCATGTCCGGGTTGTCTTGCAGGCTTGTAGCGAGCTTGCGTTTGAACGAGTCCGAGCTCTTGAGAACGAACTCCGGATAGCCCACGGTTTCCGCGCCGGGTACCTCGCCCCGAATGCCCATGACGACCGGTGTGATGTTCGATTCGGCGTCCCTCGCCTGGGCCAGGAACCGGTCCGCCGCCGCGTTCTCCTGCGGGCTCAAGCGCAGTCCGCCCTCGCCCTCCCAACCAGCCGCGACGCCCTGTGGGTCGAAGATGCCGGAGAACCGGCCCCGTGACGGTGCTGCCAGCCTGAGGGTTTCAGCCGCGGAGGCCGCCGCC
>JBOGDQ010000195.1:0-25387 GCA_050742975.1 Jatrophihabitantaceae bacterium | reverse complement strand
GGGTAGCAGGTACACCTCGCCCCGTGCCGCCTTCGCGTCGCGGCGGGCGGTGGACTCCAGAATCTGGCCGAGCGCGTGGTAGGCCATCGCAAGCGGCCCGCGCAGGGTGGGGGTGCGGACGTCCGAGACGGCTGCCGGCAGCACGTACGACACGTCCGCGCCGAGAGCCTCGGCCTGCAGCACCGGTATGTCCGCTCCGACGCCGCCGTCGATGAGCCGCAGCGATCCGCGCTGGACCGGCGGGAAGATCCCGGGGAAGGCCGACGACGCGAGCAGGGCCGTCGTGGTGTCACCGTGGGAGATGACGACCGGTTCGCCGGACAGCAGCTCGGTCGCCACCACGTGAGCGGGGATCGCGGTGTCGTCCAGGATCGGCGGGACGAAGTTCGTCCGGAGCAGCTGCACCAGCGGAGCCGAGTCGAGCAGGCCGTCACTGCGTCCGATGACGGCGCGAGCCAGGTTGCGTGCCGAGATCCGTGCGACGTGCCGACGGCGCAGGGTCAGCCAGAGGTCCTCCAGCCGCTGCACGCCCCGGGGGCCGGGGTCGGTCGCGAACGCGACGGCATTGAGCGCGCCCGCGGAGGTGCCGATGACGAAGTCGGGGCTGATTCCGGACTGGACCAGCGCCCGCAGCATCCCGACCTGCGGTGCGCTGAGGCTGCCACCGCCCTGGAACACGAACGCGATCTTGCGGTCGGCCCGACCCGACGCGCCAGGAGCAGCGGGCGGCGAGCTGTCTGCCGTCGATCCACCCATGGCTGCCTCCGATATGCACAAGCCCGTTAATCGTCCAAGGTCAGGTTTCTCCTTCCTATTCCGGCGCGCGAACGCATTTGTGCCGGCCGCCGATTGTTTGGTGCCGGCCGGGGTTGGGAAGGCGCAAACAGGGCGCCCGGTCGGGGACTGGAGTTCCGGCGGGCCATCGGCGATGGCCCGGCCGGAGGTAGGCGCATCGCCTCCAACAGCGCGGGGCGGTGCGTCCTGCCTCTCGGGACGTCGGCGCTCGACGTTGCGGGCGCGCCCGGACCTCAATAGCGTCGAGCACGATGCGACCGAGCGCCCGTGCCGGCTGGCGCCACCCGATGCTCACGGAGGCATACGTGACCGCGAAGAAGGCAGCAAAACCTGGCAGCGCGTCCTCGCAGCCGTTCCTCACCGATGTGAAGAAGCTGCGCGCCAACGCCCGCAAGGAGATCGAGAAGGGCCCGGTGACCGCCGCGTACGGCGCCGATCTGGATCGCGTGCTCACGGTGTTGAACGACGCCCTGGCGACCGAGATCGTCTGCGTCCTGCGCTACAAGGCCCACTATTACGGCGCGCACGGGCTGAACGCGGAGCCGGCGGCCGCGGAGTTCCTGCAGCACTCGGCTGAGGAGCAGGTGCACGCCGATCGGCTGGCCGACCGGATCGATCAGCTCGGTGGCACGCCGGAGCTGAACCCGGACACGGTGCTGTCCCGCGCGCACACCGAGTACAACACGCCCGAGGCGCTGCTGGACATGATCAAGGAAGACCTCGTTGCCGAGCGGGTCGTCATCCAGGCTTACAGCGAGGCGATCGAATGGCTCGGCCACGACGACCCCACGACGCGCCGCATCTTCGAGGAGATCCTCGCCGAGGAGGAGGAGCACGCTGACGACATGCTCAACCTCCTCAAGCGAGTCGGCTGACCGGCGGCCTCGACCGCCGCGGGTTACCGCTGCCCGTGGTGGTGCAGCTGCGAGCTGTCCTCGGGCGCCGGTGGCATCGGCGCTGCTTGGGTCGGTTCCGCGCCACGAGCGGGCGGCACGTAGGACGGGTCGGTGCCTGTGACCGGTCCGCGGGCCCCGACCGGCCGCTCGTAGCCCGCGTTCGGGTCGACCGCGTGACTCGGCGGGTACGGGCCGGACTCCGGGGCGACCGGCTCCCGGGCAACCGCCGGTTCGGCGACGGCTCCGTCCGCTGCCGCGCGACGTTCGGCCGCCCGCACGTCACGCAGGCTGTGCACGGACAGCCGGCCCAGCGCCACGGACGCGACGAAGAGGATCGCGGCACCGATCGCGTAGAAGAAGAACAGCTCCTCCAGCGCCTGCACGCGGCTGCCGGAACTGGGGTCGGGCACGCCGAGGTCGAGGTGCAGCGGGTTCGCCAGCGGCGGCCCGACGACCAGCCAGGCCCCGCCGAGAATGCCGAGCCAGCTGCCCAGGCTCGCGGTCAGTCGGTTCGCGCTGAACAGCAGCAGCAACCCGCCGAGGAAGGCTGCGCCGCCGGGCAGGACCTCGAGGTAGCAGCGGGCCGCTGTCCAGTGCCACGCGTCGTTCGGCGCGGGGGTGAACGCGAAGTCGAAGTAGGGGCCGATGAAGGCGACGATTCCGGCCCACGCGCCGAGGATGAGGAGCAGTACGCCGCTCACCGCGCCGCGTGAACGCGCCACCCGAAGTCGGCTTGCTCGAACAGTGTCTATGGTCATCACAACCTCCTGATGAGCCGTGGGTTGTTCACACTCTGTGCCTGCAGCCTCCCCATTGCCGCCATTGCTCAATCGCACTCAGCCCAGTTCGCGCACAGCCTGCTCATGGATCGAGGCGAACGGCTCGGCCAGGGCGGCGGCACCGGACTCCACGCGCTCGACTGCCTGACGCGCCCTGGCCAGATCAGCGTCGTCGAACGCATCCTGCAACGCCGTGAACTCGGTCAGCTCCTCGGCCTCGGCGTGCTCGCGCAGCGCCTGCTGCAGGCCGCGGAACGTCGTCTCGAACTCGGTCGACTCGATGTCCATCCGTTCCAAGGCGGTCAGCAGATCGGCGGCGGCCAGCTCCTCGGCGACCCGGCTGTCAGCGGCGCCGGGCTCGTCCGCCTTGGCCCGGGGATGGACGAGTTGCTGCTCGATCGCCTCGTGTACCGCGATCAGCTGCCGCAGCTCGAGGAACGCCTGCTCACGCAGCGAGCCCATCAGCGTGGGCAGCCGATCCAGCATCGCCTCGAGCTGATCGTGCTGCGCTTCGAGCAGACCGATCAGGCCGTCCTCGCTCATCTGAACGCACTCTCCATGATGTCCTCCTACCGGCATCCTCCTACCCGTTCTCCGCGGTTCTCACGACGCCGGCCGGTGAACGCATCGGCAGGTTTGCCGTTCGGCCCTATCGGGAACTCTGCCGTTGAAGCGCGGAGGTTGGCTTCCCGCGCGGACGAACAGACTCGACGGAGACCGGCCATGACGTTGTCCAAGTACGAACGCAGAGTGCTCGAGGAGTTCGAGGCCGAGCTCAAGGCAAGCAGCAGACGGCGAGCGGTGACCGGCCGGATCCGGTCCACCGTCGTGCGCGTCGGCGCGCTGCTGCGCAGCCACTACCCGACGCTGCTGTGGCTGCTGTGCGGTACCGGCTTCTGTGCCGCCGTCATCGTGCTCGTCGCGCCAGCGGCAGCTGCGATCGTGACGGCGATCGCTGGCGTCGTCACCGGGTGGGCGGCGACGCGCTGGTGGCGGCGCCCGCCCCCGCCCGCAGGTTGACCGTCGTCCGCTCCCGCGCGTCATCGGCAAGGGCTCCGGTTCCGGCAGACTGGCGAGGTGGACGGACTGGGCGAGTACCGCCGCAAGCGAGATCCGACGAAGACCACCGAGCCGATGCCGCGCAACGTGGCGAAGAAGGCCAAGGGCTCGAGAGGTAGCGGCAACTCGTTCGTCGTCCAGGAGCATCACGCGAGTTCACTGCACTGGGACTTCCGGCTGGAGCGCGACGGCGTGCTCGTCTCGTGGGCGGTGCCCAAGGGCGTGCCGCCGGACCCGAAGGTCAACGTGCTCGCGGTCCACGTCGAGGATCATCCGCTCGAGTACGCGTCGTTCGAGGGCGCGATCGGCGAGCGCCAGTACGGCGCCGGCGCCGTGACGATCTGGGATCGCGGCACGTACGACACCGAGAAGTGGAGCGAGCGCGAGGTGATGGTCGTCCTGCACGGCGAGCGGGTGCAGGGGCGGTTCGTGCTGTTCCGGACGGGTGGCAAGAACTGGATGATGCACCGCATGGACGCTCCCGCGAAGGCGGGTTGGCAGCGGCTGCCGAAGCGAGTCGTGCCGATGCTCGCCACGCTCGGCTCGCTGCCGGCCGACGACGCGGGCTGGTCCTTCGAGATGAAGTGGGACGGCGTCCGAGCGATCGCGCGGGTCGAGGGCGGGCGGATCACGCTGACCTCGCGCAACGACAGGGACCTGAGCGTCAGCTACCCGGAGCTGCGACTGCTGGGCGAGGCGCTCGGCAGCACCCAGGTGCTGCTGGACGGCGAGATCGTGAGCTTCGACAGCGAGGGTCGCCCGAGCTTCGGAGGGCTGCAGCGGCGCATGCACGTGTCGACCGCCGCGGTCGCCAGGCGTCTGGCGGGCACCGACCCGGTCGTCCTGCTGGTGTTCGACCTGCTCCATCTCGACGGCCGGTCCCTGCTCGAGCTGCCGTACTCGCAGCGTCGCGAGCTGCTGCTCGAACTGGACCTGAACGGCGAGTCGTGGCAGACGCCGCCCGCGTTCGACGGTTCGGGTGCGGCCGCGATGCGGGCGAGCCGGGACAACGGGCTCGAGGGTGTGCTCGCCAAGCGTCTCGATTCGCGCTACCGGCCGGGGCGGCGCTCGCCGGACTGGATCAAGATCAAGCATGCCCATACCCAGGAGGCGGTGGTCGGCGGCTGGGCGCCGGGGAACGGGCGGCGGGCGGGGACGGTTGGCGCGCTCCTGCTCGGGCTGCCCGATGGCGGCAAGCTGCGCTACATCGGACGCGTGGGGACCGGGTTCAGCGACGAGATGCTGGCCGACCTGCATGGACGCCTGGCCCGGCTGGCACGTAAGACGTCACCGTTCGACCCGGACGTCCCGACCGCGGATGCACGCGAGGCCCGCTGGGTCACGCCGAAGCTCGTGGGTGAGGTCGCGTTCGGCGAGTGGACCGGCGGCGACCGGCTTCGGCATCCGACATGGCGCGGGTTGCGACCGGACAAGGCCGCAGGCGACGTTGTCCGCGAGAGCTGACCGGTCAGGGCAGCCCGGTTTGACGGCTGCGCCCGCCGGGTACCGAACCACGTGACCGCCACCGACTCGCACACCGACACGACGGCGGGCCCGGAGCCCGATCCCAGGCGGTGGCGGGCGCTGGCGGTGTGTCTCGTCGGCGGCTTCATGGTGCTGCTCGACGTCTCGATCGTGAACGTCGCGCTGCCATCCATCAGGGTCGGACTGAGCGCCTCGCAGAGCGACCTGCAGTGGGTGGTCTCCGGCTACGCGTTGACCTTCGGGCTGCTGCTCGTGCCGGCGGGGCGGGTCGGTGATCTGTACGGCCGCCGCACCGTGTTCGTCGGCTCGCTGGCGATGTTCACCGTGGCCAGCGCAGCGTGCGGGGCCACCCAGGACAGCCTGCTGCTCATCCTGGCGCGGCTCGTGCAGGGGCTCGCCGGTGGCTCGCTGACGCCGCAGATCAGCGCGACAATCCAGGAGATGTTCTCCGGCCGTGAGCGGGGCAAGGCGTTCGGGCTGTTCGGTTCGGTCGTCGGAATTTCCACCGCGATCGGGCCCCTGCTCGGTGGCGTGCTGATCGCGATCTTCGGCGACACGCAGGGCTGGCGCGCGGTCTTCTACGTGAACGTCCCGATCGGTCTGGTGGCGATGCCGTTGGCGTGGCGCCTGCTGCCCGGGCGCGAGGACGGCCGGTCCCGCCGCCGGCATGATCTGGATCCGGTCGGCGTGCTGCTGCTCGGTTCCGGCGCGGTGCTGCTGCTGCTGCCGTTCGTCCAGGAACGCGAGTGGCCGACGATCAAGTGGCTGCTGGTCCCAGGTGCGCTGCTCGTGCTGACCGGCTTCGTGCTGTGGGACCGGCGGTACGAGCGCCGCGGCCGCGAGCCGGTCGTCGACTTCAGCCTGTACCGCCGTCGCTCCTACGCCTTCGGCAGTTCCATGATCACCGTCTACTTCGCAGGCTTCACGCCGCTGTTCTTCGTCTTCACGCTGTACCTGCAGGTCGGGCTGCGCTACTCGGCGCTTGCCGCGGGACTGGCGATCACGCCGTTCGCGCTCGGCTCAGCGGCAGCGGCCGGTCTCGGCGGCCGAGTCGTCCACCGGTTCGGTCGCCCGCTGGTCGCGGTCGGCCTGGTGCTCGTCGTCGTGGGCTTCGCCGGAGCCGACTTGGCCGTGCACCAGGTGCCGCAGGACGGTACGGGCTGGGCGACCCTGCTGCCGCTACTGGTGGCAGGGGTAGGCGGCGGCATGGTGATCGCACCGAACCAGACGCTGACGCTGTCCCAGGTGCCGGTCGAGCGAGCGGGCACCGCGGGTGGTTTGCTGCAGACCGGCCAGCGGATCGGTGCGGCGATCGGGATCGCGGCGGTCGGCGCGGCCTTCTTCGCCCAGGTGGCGGGCCCCGGTGCTGGTGATTACGCCGACGCCTTCGAGCACGGCATCTACGTCGCGATCGCCTTTGTGCTGGCCGCACTCGGGATCACGCTCGTCGACATCTACATCGATCGTGCGCGTCGACCGGCGGCGTCCGAGTGACGCGCCCGCGTAGTCCGGCGCGCACGATCGCGCAGATCCTCGAGCTGTACGACGATGCCGAGGCGTGTGCCCGCGCGGCCGGCCTGCGCTACGCCAGTGTCGAGGAGCCGGGTATTCGCCGGGTTCGCCGCGGCCGCGGTTTCAGCTACCGGACGCCGACCGGTCGTGCCGTGAGTACCGCTGTCCGGAACCGCATCGACTCGCTCGTCATCCCGCCCGGCTGGCAGAACGTGTGGATCTGCAGCGCGGACGACGCGCACCTGATGGCGACCGGTGAGGACGAGCGCGGCCGCACCCAGTACCTGTACAGCGAGCGCTGGCGGCAGTTCCGCGACGAGCTCAACTTCTACCGGCTGATCGACTTCGGACCGCGGCTGTCGGCGGTTCGCGCCGATGTCGAGCTGCAACTGCGCCGGCGGACGCTCGATCGCGAGCTGGTGCTGGGCGTCATGCTGCGGGTGATCGACGCGCGCGGACTGCGCGTCGGCAGCGAGAGCTACGCCGAGGAGAACGAGAGCTACGGCCTGAGCACGCTCATGAAGCGCCACGTCCAGGTACACGGCCGCGAGGTGCGATTCAGCTTTCCGGCCAAGTCGGGCAAGCCGGCGGTCGTGACGCTTCGCGAACCGGCGGTCGCGCGAGTGGTGTCCCGCCTGGCACAACAGCGGGGGCGGCGGCTGTTCACCGTGGGCGGCAAGTCGATCGGCGCGGAGGACGTCAACGAGCGCCTGGCCGAGCTGGCCGGTGCGCGGGTAAGCGCGAAGGACTTCCGCACCTGGCACGGCACCCGGGTAGCTTTCGCGGCGCTGCGCAAGCACCTGCCGCCGGCTCAGGACGCGGAGACCCGGGTGCTCGATGCAGTCGACGCGGCGGCGCAGTTCCTCGGCAACACCCGAACCGTTGCGCGCGAGCATTACGTGCACCCGCACGTCATCGGGGCTTACCTGGACGGCAGCTTCCCGGCCCTGCTTGCCGCGCGACGTCCCATTCGCGCGGCCAGACTGGACGCGGACGAGCGCGCGCTCGTGCCGTTCCTGCGGACGCTGCTGGCGCGCGTGCTGCCGAGCTGATCGGGTCAGTCGAGCGGGAGGATCGGCAGGGCGAGCTCGCCGGTCTCGGCGACGTCCAGCGCGATGTCGGCGATCCGGCGATGGCTGTGCTGGCTGGCGATGCGCAGCAGGTGGAACGCGTGCTCTCGCGTCACCTTCTGGCTGGCCATCAGCACCCCCATCGCGACTCCGATCTCGCGACTGGTCTGCAGCGCGACCAGGAGGTTGTCCGCCTTGTCGTTCGCCATCACGGCGGACAACGCCAGAGCACCATGTGTCGAGAGCAGCAGCCCGATCGCACGCGACGCGTCGTCGAACGCGCCCGGCTTGGCCGAGTACATGTTGATCGCCGCGAGCACGCCCGAGTCGTCCTCGAAGAACAGCCGGAACGACAGCATG
Organism: Jatrophihabitantaceae bacterium; assembly: GCA_050742975.1. Classification (GTDB taxonomy): domain Bacteria; phylum Actinomycetota; class Actinomycetes; order Mycobacteriales; family Jatrophihabitantaceae; genus JBDTGE01. Next base: position 17,431 of record JBOGDQ010000195.1, on the reverse strand, counting down.
CTGATGACGCCGGTGTCCTCGAAGGCGCGTCGACCGAACTCGGGCCAGCGCCTGTCTTCGCGCAGGTCCGGCGCGTTGAACACGCTCTCCTCGATGATCGCGTCGACGCACGGTCCGCTCTTAAGCTCGTACTGGATCTGGTCGATCTGGCCGACCACGTCGTCGGTCGGTGCACAGGTCTTGAACGAGCCGTTCTTGCCCTGGGTGATCCCGGCCTGCTCGGCACCGGGCACGACGCGGATCGCCGCCTCGGCCAGCACCCGATAGATATCCGCGCGTTGCTGTGCTTCGTTGAGTTCACGCCCGAGCCGATCGAAGAGTTCGGCAAGCCCGACCATGTTCTTCCGGCTCATTTCGACATTGACGAGTGAACGTCCTGATACACGTCTGACCTCGAAGGTTCGGGTCGCGTTCGGTCTCGGGGTACGTCGCGGCGACCGGTGAGCTGCCGTGGTTCGGCTCAGCCGACACTACCGGCATCGGCGTCCGGTCAGCCCCGGCTGGGCCCCAGTTCGACGCCGTGCGTCCGCGCGACGAGCCTGGCCTCGCTCCGTCCGAAGCCGCCGTCACCCGCTGTTCCGGCGAGCGCGCTGCTCACTTGCGCGAACGCGTCGACCCACGACTGCCACGCGTCCGGGCTGCTGAGCATAGAACGATGTCGCGCGTCCTCGCCGCCGGCCACCTGCTCCAAAAGGTAGCGGCGCGTCTCATCCAACTGGATCCATAACGTGCGACCGTAGCTACGCGTCCGGTTCAACTCGGCCTGGGTCCGTTCCAGAGCTTCCCGTACCTCCTGAACCGACTGCGCGTCTGCCGGTTCTCCGCTCTGACCGGAGTTTGCGCCCCGGCCGGAGTCGAGGATGTCCGGGCAACGGAACTCCACGTTGCACTCCCTACGCCAGATTCCACATGCGCCTTCACCGCGGCATACCCGATGAGTCGGCTGGGCAAACTGGTCAGGTACCTGCCAACGACTGTCGCAGAGGGCGTAGCGGCGTTATGGTCGTCTTGGTTGGACAGACAGCCGCCCGTGAACATCCGGGGGTTCGGCGAAAGTTCCAGCCTTGCGCTGCCTGATCGGCGCACTCCCGTAGAGCTCGAGGGAGTCGCTTGTCATGACGCAGACCATCGCCGAGCCACGCGAGATCAGCCAGCAGATCAACCCACAGCCGCCCGGGAGTGACACCGAATACCGGCCGGGCCGGTTGGACTCGACACTGCGCGCGAAGATCAAGGACCTGCTGATTGAGCTGCGGGCGCTGCCCGAGGCCGGCCCCGAGCGTGCGGCCGTCCGCGACGAGCTGGTCGTGCTCAACACGCCTCTGGTCCGCTACCTCGCCCGCCGGTTCAAGGAGACGAAGGAGCCGCTGGACGATCTGGTCCAGGTGGGCATGATCGGGCTGCTCAAGGCGATCGACCGGTTCGAGCCGTCCCGCGGCCTGGAGTTCTCCACCTACGCCGTTCCGACGATCCTCGGCGAGATCAAGCGTTACTTCCGGGACGCGACGTGGGCGGTGCACGTGCCACGAGGCGCGCGGGATCTGCACAGCGCGATCGTCACGGCGCGCGCCGAGCTGAATCAGCAGCTCGGACGCTCGCTCACTGTCGCTGACATCGCCGAGCGGGTACGCGCCTCCGAGCACGAGGTCCTGGCGGCGCTTGACGCGGGGCGCGCGTACACGAGCAGCTCGCTGGAATCGATGAACGAGGCGATGGGCGAAGGTCGCGAGGCCGGCTTCGGCTTCGTCGACTGCCGCCTCGAGCAGGTCGAGCGGCGGGCCGACCTGCAGCCGGCGATCTCGACCCTGCCCGAGCGCGAGCAGAAGGTGCTGGTGCTGCGCTTCGTCTACGACCAGTCGCAGACGCAGATCGCCGAGGCGCTGGGCGTGTCCCAGATGCAGATCTCGCGGCTGCTCGCGCGCTCGATGAACCAGCTGCGCGATGAGCTGCTGAAGCAGAGGAGCGCCCACACAGGACCGGGCGGGGCTCGGCGCGCGCGAGGGCCGTTATCGATCGGCCGCCAGCGGGTAGCCACCGGCTGAGCACTCGCCTGAGTGGTCAACCCGTCCGCAGGAGGCGTCATGCGAGCGTTCCGTCCCATCGTCACCGCGTTCGCGCACTGTGATCTGCCGTGTGGTGTCTACGATCCGGCACAGGCCCGGATCGAGGCCGAGTCGGTCAAGGCGATCATGGAGAAGTACGCGGGCAATGAGGATCCGGTGTTCCGGACTCGGGCGCTGATCATCAAGGAGCAGCGGGCCGAGTTGGTCAAGCATCATCTGTGGGTGCTGTGGACCGACTACTTCAAGCCGCCGCACTTCGAGAAGTACCCGCAGCTGCACGAGCTGTTCAACAAGGCGACCAAGGCGGCCGGTGCGGCCGGGGGTAAGGGGTCGGTCGATCCGGCCGAGGGGCAGCAGTTGCTGGACCTGATCGCGGAGATCGACAAGATCTTCTGGGAGACCAAGAACGCCTGAGGCCGTGGGCGCCGGCGAGGGCGAAGGCGGCAGGACGCTGACCGTCCTGCTCGCACTCGCCGCGAACGTCGGTGTCGGGTTGCTGAAACTCGCCGCCGGGCTGATCACCGGTTCGTCGGCGCTGCTGTCGGAGGCCGCGCACTCGGCCGGCGACTGCACGACCGAGTTGTTGCTCCTGCTGGCGCTGCGCCGCTCTCGACGTCCCGCCGATCGCGAGCACCCGTTCGGGTACGGCAAGGAGCGGTACTTCTGGTCGTTCCTCGCAGCGCTCGCGATCTTCGTCTCCGGTGCCGCGTTCTCGGTGTACGAGGGCATCCACACCATCTTCGGCGCCGGGCACTCCGTCGACCGGCTGTGGCTGAACTACCCGGTGCTCGGGCTCGCGTTCGTCTTCGAGGGCATCTCGTTCCGGCAGGCGGCCAGACAGGTGCGCAGCCAGACCCGCCGCCGCAGCCAGTCACTCGCGGACTTCGTCGGTGACCCCGAGGACCCGACCGTCAACAGCGTCGCGCTGGAGGACTCGACCGCACTGGTCGGCATCGCGGTGGCGGCGATCGGCGTGGCGCTGCATCAGCTGACCGGTTCGGCGATCTGGGACGGCGCCGCATCGCTGGTGATCGGCCTGCTGTTGCTGCTCGTCGCGTTCCTGCTGGCGAGGGCCTGCGCCACTCTGCTCATCGGCAAGCAGGCCGAGCCCCGGTTGCTGCGCGCGCTGGAGGAGCGGTTGGAGAAGTTCGAGGAGATCGTCGACGTCGTCGACCTGCTGACGATGATGACGGGTGTCAGACGCGTGCTCGTCTGCGTAAGGGCGGACTTCGTCGACTCCCTCAGCGGCGGCGAGCTGGAGCGGGCCTGCGCGCGGATCGATCACGACCTGCGGGCCGAGTTCGCCGAGCTGGACGAGATCTTCGTGCAGCCGATCTCCCGCGACGACGAGCCCATGCGGCAACGGGTCCGCACCCGATACGGACGAGCCCTGGCCGACGAGTGAGGAGCGTGCCCGTTGACCGAACATCCTGACGAGCCGGCGACCTATCAGCGGGACGAGTCGGCGGCCCACCGGCTGGACCGCAACTACAGCGAGCTGCTGCAGGAGCTGCGGGTGGCGCAGGCGGGCGTGCAGATCCTCTTCGCGTTCCTGCTCAGTATCGCCTTCCAGCAGCGGTTCACGACGCTGGAGACCTACCAGCGCGGCATCTACCTCGTCACCCTGGTGTCGGCCGCGCTTGCCGCGGTGCTGCTCATCGCTCCGGTCGCGGTGCATCGGCTCCTGTTCGCTCAGCACCGCAAGGATGAGGTGGTGGCGTTCACTGCACGGCTGGCCGTCGGCGGTCTGGCCTGTCTCGCGCTGGCCATGACCGCTGCGGTGCTGCTCATCGTTGATGTGGTCACGAACCTGACCGCTGCGATCGCGGTGGCCGCCGCCCTCGCAGCCACGGTGATCGTGCTCTGGGCTGTCCTGCCCGTCGCGAACCGCAGGCGCCATACCGGTTCATGAGCGAGTTCCGGTTTCGCCCGGCCGTCATCGGGTAGGAGCAGTCATGGAGCACTTGATGCGGTTGGACGCGGAGGACAGCGAACTCGATCTCGAGGTGTCCTCGCGGGCGGCTTCGCTGCATCTGACGGGCACCCTCGGACCGCGGTCGGCTGCGAGCTTGCGCATCGTGCTCGATGCGCTGGACGGCGTTCCCGGACCGATCGACGTCGATGCCGCGGACGCGGGCGCGCTGGACGAGCACGTCGTGTACGTCCTGGGCGAGGCAGCGACCCGGCGCCGGTCCCTGGGCCTGGCTCCTGTCCGCCTCGATGAGGTCAGTGCGCGCGGCCTGCGCGATTCGCACGCCGGGTGGTTGCGCCGGATCGGCTGAGCAGCGGCTACGCTTCGGATCGTGGGCCATCGGTTGAGCCACCAGCTGACCGGTCCTCGGACCCTTCGGAGAGCCTGCCGTGCCCAACCGCTCCGGAAACCACGACGAGCCCGAGGCGCGCCGTGCCGGGATAGATCCGTCCGAGGTGTTCGGCGGTTCCGGCGCCACCTCCGAACTGCTCGTGACGACGAACTGGTCAGCGACCGCGCTCGGGCCGGTTGGCGAGTGGTCGGCCGAGCTGATCGCCGCGGTGCGACTGGTAATTCCGGCTCGGTCTCCGATGATGATCTGGTGGGGTCCTGAGCTGATCCAGATCTACAACGATGCCTACGCACAACTCGTCGGCAACAAGCACCCCTGGGCCATCGCGCAGCCGGCGCGGGAGTGCTGGGCCGAGGCGTGGGAGGATCTCGAGCCGTTCGCCACCGGGGTGATCGAGCGCGGCGAGTCCACTTTCGCCGAGGCGAAGCTGTTGCTACTGGATCGGCGTGGCTACCTCGAGGAGACGTACTGGACCTCGTCGTACAGCCCGATCCGCGATGTCAGCGGGGCAGTCAACGGCGTTCTGGTCGCGTCGAGCGACATCACTGCCCGGCTCGTCGGCGAGCGCCGGCTGGAGACGGTGCGTCAGCTCGGCGCGGTCTCGGCCGCAGAGTCCGGCGGGCCGGAGGAGAGCTGCCGGTCCGCGGTCGAGGTGCTCGCGGCGAACCGGCAGGCGGTGCCGTTCGCGGCGATGTATTTGATCGAAGCGGACCAGGCGCAGGCCCGGCTCGTCGCGTCGTACGGTGTCCACAACGGGACGTCGCTCACGCCGACCGGCCAGTTCGTCCTCGACGACATACCCAGCCTGGCCAAGGCGGTCGCGTCCGGCGCCCGAGGGTTGCTCACGGGCCTGCGCGAGTCCATGCCGACCGATTCGTTCGACGCCGGCCCGCTCGGAGACGCCATGCCCGACGCGGCCGTGCTGCTGCCGGTCAGCATCGTCGGGACGGGCCGGCCGACCGTGGTGGCCATGCTCGGCGTGAATGCGTATCGCGCGATCGACGACGTCTACCTCACCTTCTTCCACCTGGTGGCCAGACAGCTGCGAGTGGCGCTGAGCGACGCGGCGGCATTCGAGGCCGAACGGAGCCGGCTGCTCGCGTTGACCGAGCTGGACGAGGACAAGACCCGGTTCTACCAGAACGTCAGTCACGAGCTGCGCACGCCGTTGACCCTGATCCTCGGTCCGTTGGGGGCCGTGCTGGACGAGGACGGCACAAGCCTGCCACCGAACCATCGGGAGAATCTGCTGGCGGCCCGGCGTGCGGCGCTGCGGTTGCGCAAGCTGGTGGACAGCCTGCTGCAGTTCTCGCGGATCGACGCCGACCAGGCGCACGCGGAGTTGGAGCCGACCGATCTCGCCACGCTGACGTCCGACATCGCGAGCATGTTCCGATCGATCGTCGAGACGGCCGGGCTGGAGTTCGTCGTCGACGTCTCCGGCGTGGGTGAGCCCGTCGACGTCGACCGCGAGATGTGGACCGAGATCGTGCTCAACCTGCTGTCCAACGCGGTCAAGTTCACCCAGCAGGGGAGTATTACCGTGCGCCTCACGAGCGAGGGCGAACGCGTCGAGTTGAACGTGAGCGACACCGGCATCGGCATACCGGCCGACCAGCTGCCGCACGTGTTCGACCGGTTCACCCAGGTTCCCGGACGGGCCGGACGCAGCGCGGAGGGGGCCGGAATCGGGCTCGCGCTGGTATCGGCCCTGGCGTCGGTGCACGGCGGCGAGGCGAGCGTGCAGAGCACCGTCGACCGGGGCACGACCTTCCGGGTGGTGCTGCCCAGAATGTCGACGGTCGAACGATCGCCGGATACGGTCCAGCGGCCGCGGCAGGTGTTGGCCGACGCGTACCTGTCCGAGGCGCAGGGCTGGGTCCAGCCGCCGTCGCCTGACGGCGCATCGCAGGCGCAGGCGGTACGGCTCGGGCGCGTGCTGCTCGTCGAGGACAACGGGGACATGCGCTCGTACCTGCGGCACCTGCTCGCCGACGACGGGTGGGACGTCGACTCCGTGGCGAGCGTCGACGCCGCACTGCGGGCCGACCCGCCGGACCTCGTGGTCAGCGACGTCATGCTCCCCGGCGCGAGCGGTGTGGATCTCCTGCGGATGCTGCGGGCCGATCCGGCGCTGCGGCGGATCCCGGTGATCCTGCTGACGGCGCGGACCGGTGCCGAATCGGCTGCCGAGGGTTTGCGGTGGGGCGCGGACGACTACATCGTCAAGCCGTTCGAGCCCACCGAACTGCTGGCGCGGGTGCGCGTGCACCACGAGCTGGCACAGCTGCGTGACTATGCACTGAACGAGGCCGAGAACAGGGAGAACAACCTGCGCAAGGCGCTGGCCAGCAACCGGCAGATCGGCGTCGCGCTCGGGGTGCTGATGGCTCGGGAGAAGCTGACCGAGCAGCAGGCCTTCGATCGGCTGCGCGAGGTGAGCCAGCGGGAGAACCGCAAGCTGCGCGACGTCGCGGACGACGTGGTTCTGACCGGCTCGCTTGAGCGTGCGCCGTCCGAGGATCCGTCGTCGAGCCAGGCGTGAACGATCGCGACCGGCAACGTTTGGCTTGCGTTCACGCCGGGTAGGCACGGAACACAGTTTGCGGGATCAGCCTAAGAAGCAGGCCGTACTCGCGGGGCGTGAACGGGAGCGCATCCGATGTCCAGTTCGCTGCTGGAGGTACCGGAGGACGCGAGCGAGGGCGGGTTCGACATCCGCACCACGGACAGCAGCGCCGGCCGGGCGAATCTGCGGGCACGGGGGATCCTCGACTCGTCGAGCGCACCGGTGCTCGCGGAGGTCATCGCCGGCCACGTCCGGGCCGGGCGGCGGTTCCTGCGCCTTGACGTTGCGGACCTGCTCATCGCCGATCCGGACGCGTTGGAGATCGTCAGGCAGGCCCATCACCTGGTGCTGCGGGCGCGCGGCACGTTGATCCTCACGCGGGTGCCCGAAGGACTCAAGGCCACCTTCGCCAGAGCCGGACTCGACACCGAGCTGTTCATCCTGCCGCCGAGCGCGTACGAGGCCACCCGCCCCGACGACTGACGCGCGCCTTATCGCGGTAGGGATCCTCAAAGCGGGTCAGGATCCACGCCGTGACCAGGCGCCGCAGCTCGTCGGAGACGGCCTGTTCCTGCGCCCACACGTCGAGGCGAGGCAGGAAGTCCTCAAGCTGCCAGACAGGCGTGGTCAAAGCCGGGCCAGGACACTCTCCAGCGTGTCTGGCGAACCCTCCGAACGGTGCTGGGCTAGCGCTGCCTTGAGCCACGTTTCAATGACGTGAGGATCGGGTGCGGGCTCGTCCGAACTCTCCGCGTCACGGTCATCCGCGCTGAAGAAATCGCCGAGCGCCGAAAGGGGTATTTCAATGCTGTTGATCCCCTGGGCTCTGCGCTCCGCGTCAGCATTGGACCACGGCGGTTCGGAGTGCGTCAGACGCTCAAGGTCAAGGCCGCTCAGCCTGCCGTAACGGCCAACCACGTAACCGACGGTATTCAATTCGGCCTCGCCCAGCGCCGGATCGGCCCCCGAGCGTCCAGGCGTCGGCTGCTGCTCCGCCCACCACAACTGACCAACAACCGGACCCATGTCCCAGGCCGAAATGCGTTCAGCGAAGAGCGGGCGCGCAAAGGCGGCAAGGTGGTGGCCCTGGCAGTAATAGAGAAGCTTGTGCAGCTTTTTGACGGGAACGCCGGGCAGTTGACGACGGATCTCCGCCGCCACGTCATGCGCAGAGGGGTCAGTCATGGCATCCAGAGTAGGGCTGCCACCGACAACAGCCAGCGTCATTCGGCGTGTCGCTCGACGTCGGCGTAGTCGGCGGTCGGACTACGTGAGCAAAGCCCGGTGGCGTGCGCTGGCTCAGTGGTTGCGGAGCGCGTCGACGAGCTGCTTCTTCGACATCGTCGAGCGCCCGGAGATGTCGAGCTCGCGCGCCCTCCTGCGCAGGTCGGTGACCGTCCAGTCGTCGTACGACGCTGACCGGCCGCCGCGCTTGCCGACCGACGAGCGGCTGCTGCCCGCAGCCGCGTTGGCGATGCGGGCCGACTTCTGTTTCGAGTCGCCCTCGTCGCGGAGCTTCTCGTAGAGCTTCTTGTCCTTGACGCTCGGGCCGGGGCTTCGCTGTGGCATCGCAATCTCCTCTCGCCGACCGCCTACCCGTTGTGACGCGATCCGAACCGGGTGACGACCCCTGCTGTCCGCGTCTGAACTACTGAGCACCGGCCAGGCGGATCGAGGTCTCCAGCAGCAGTGCGTGGACGAACGCCTGCGGCAGGTTCCCGCGCAGTTGGCGCTGCTCGACGTCGAACTCCTCCGACAGCAGCCCGGGCGGACCGCACGCGGCCCGGTTTCGCTCGAACCAGCGGAACGCGTCGACGGGACGCCCCTGCTGCAGCTCGCCGAGGGCGAGGAAGAAACCGCACAGCAGGAACGCGCCCTCGGCCTCGCCGAGCGGATGACCGGCCGGTGCATAGCGGTACACGTAACCGTCGTCGACCAGGTCGCGGCGAACGGCGTCCAGCGTCGCGACGGTGCGCGGATCACCGGCCGGCAGCGCGCCACGGACGGGCGGCAGGAGCAGCGCGGCGTCGACCCGCTCGTCGGCGGGGCTGCGCTGCCAGTAGCCGTCCGGATGCACGCACCGGCGACCTGTCTCGGCGAGCAGCGCCTTGGCCAGCTCGCGAAAGCGCGTGGCGTCCTTACGCGGCGCGACACCGGCGAGCTGGTTCAGGCCGGCCACGCAGGCCAGCCGCGAGTGCGTCCACCAGTCGTCGTCCAGCTCCCAGATCCCGGCGTCCGGCTCACCCCAGCGGCGCTCGATGGCGTCGACGGCGACCCGAGCGGCCTTGCACGAATCGCGATCGAGCGCGTCGTGCCGGGCCGCCGCCGCGAACAGGGTCAGCGACTCGCCCAGCGAGTCCAGCTGGAACTGCGCGTTGACATGGTTGCCGAGTATGTCGATCGCGCCGGGGTAGCCGGCCAGGTCGAGGCGGCGCTGGTCCGGCACGGCCGACCCGTTGACCCGGTAGGCGGGCTTGAGCTGGTCCCCGTCGGCCAGCAGCCGTTCGCTGACGAACCGGACCGCGTCGTGCAGCAGCCGGTGCGGGCCGTCGGCGGCGACGGCAACTCCCGCGTAGCACTGGTCGCGGATCCACACGTAGCGGTAGTCGTAGTTGCGGTCGTGGTCCGCCCGCTCGGGCAGGGACATCGTCGCGGCCGCGACCATGCCGCCGCCGCTGCTGGTCAGCCCGCGCATGACCGCGTACGCGTGCCGGGTGTCCCGGGGCGCGACGGATGACGCGAACTCGGGAACGTCTTCGGCCCAGGCTCGCTCGGTCGTCTCCCACGCCCGCGACGGGTGCACCGGTTCACGCGCCAGCTGCAGCTCGCTGACCTCGAGGATGAGATCGTGCCGCCCACCCTCGGGCACGCTCAACGTCCCGGTCAGCCGCCCGTCGCCGTCGACCTTCGCGTCATCGACGCCGCGCCAGCGCAGGTAGAGCGGCCCGCTGCGCGCCGTCCAGATGTGCTGGTCAACGCGGCGCAGCTCCCGCATCGGCTCGCGCCCGAACGCCGCGCGTGGATCGAGCAGCACCTGCACACGCGCCGCCCCGTCGATCGCCTCGACCCGGCGCAGCAGCACTAGGTGTCTCGGGCCGGACGGCATCGCCAGCGCGTCGCGGCACTCGATGATCGTGTTGTCCTCGGTGACCCAGCGGTTGCGCCAGATCAGCGTGCCCGGTTCGTAGTGGCCGCCCCACACGCACCGCTGCGTCGGCACGACCGCGTACGCGCCCCGGCCACCGATCAGCGTGGAGAAGATCGCGTCGTCGTGCCAGCGTGGGGCGCACATCCAGACGATCTCGCCGTGCGGGCCGCACAGCGCGCCGCGTTCGCCGTCCGCCAGCAGCGCGTACTGCCGCAGCGCGGACGGCGGGAACTCACCGTGCGCCTCGCGTGGGCTCCCGTCGGTGCTCACCTGGCCACCCGCCGGGCTGTCGCGACACCGAGAGATCCGGTGAACGAGGCCAGCGCTGCGCTGCAGAGCGCCGCTCGTCGGTGTTCCGGTCGCAGCGCGGCCAGCGCCACCATGCTGGCCGCGTGCGTGAGGTCGACCATCGCGGCGGCGTACACCAGCCGCCGGCGGGGCAGGGCCAGCAGCGCCGCACCCTGCACCGCGGACCGGGCACCGAGCACGCGGGCCACGAAGGTGTCGAACGGATCCGGGCGCTGCGATGACACCGCATGCAGCACCGCCTCCGGCTCGGCCAAAATCACCAGACCGGTCGCGGCGCTCAGTGCTCCCAGCGCGCGGGCGGCAGCCCTCGGGATCACCGCGCCCGCCGGCCGAGCAGCAGCGAGACCGCGACACCGGCACCCGCGGTGATCGCGGCGAGCGTGCCGTGGTGCCGCGAGGCCCACTGCTGCGGGTCGTGATCGTGGGACGTGTCGTCGAATACCCCGTGCGCACCGAAGTCCCGGCCGGACGGGCCGTCGGCCGGCTCCCACAGGTTCGTCGGCGCATCCGGATCGCGTTTCTGGTCGGTCTGCTGCGACCCGAACCCGGTACGGCCGAGGTAGCGGTCCAGCAGTCCCGGCGCGATCGCGTTGGCCGCCAGCGTGCCGACCGTGCTGGAGCCCACCCAGTACTCGCGCCGACGGGGATGATCGGCCGCGTACAGTACGGCGCGCGCGGCCAGCTCGGGCTGGTAGATCGGCGGGACGGGCTGCGCGTGGCGCGGCAGCCGGGACAGCACCCAGGAGAACTGCGGGGTGTTCACCGCGGGCATCTGCACCATCGTCACGTGCACGCCGCTCTTCTCGTGCAGCAGCTCGCAGCGCAGCGCCTCGTGGAAGCCCTGGATCGCGTGCTTGGCCCCGCAATAGGCGCTCTGCAACGGGATGCCGCGGTAGGCCAGCGCCGAGCCAACCTGCACGATCACGCCGCGGTCGCGCTCCTTCATCCGCGGCAGCACCGCCATCGTCGAGTACACGTAGCCGAGGTAGCTGACCTCGGTCACGCGCTTGTACTCCGCCGGCGCGATCTGGTCGAAAGGCGCGAACACCGAGGTGAACGCGACATTTACCCAGACGTCGATCGGTCCGAACTCGGACTCGATGCGCTCGACGGCCTGGCCGACGGCGTCGGAGTCCGCCACGTCCAGCGGCATCGGGACGGCCGTCCCGCCCGAGCGCTCTATCTCCTTGGCCGCCTCGTCCAGGCCCTTGGTCCCGCGCGCGATCAGGACGACCGTGTCACCGCGCTCGCCGAAAGCGCGCGCAGTGGCCCGGCCGATCCCTCCGCTGGCACCGGTGACGACGACGATCGAGTGCTGTCCAGGGCTCATGTCCCTCACGCTTCCCGAAACGGCAGCGAAGTATGCGGGCACCGGTGTTTCGTCCTCGTCGGTTTCGGGGAGTCACCGGTCATGGCAGATACAGTCGCTGACGTCCTGCTCGCACGGTTGCGCGAATGGGGTGTTCGTCAGGTTTTCGGGTATCCGGGCGACGGCATCAACGGGCTCCTCGCGGCCTGGGGACGGGCCGACAACGACCCGCAGTTCGTCCAGGCACGGCATGAGGAGATGGCCGCGTTCGAAGCGGTCGGCTTCGCCAAGTTCAGCGGCGGGGTGGGCATCTGCGCCGCGACGAGCGGGCCGGGGGCGATCCACCTGCTGAACGGGCTGTACGACGCCAAGCTGGACCACGTCCCGGTCGTCGCCATCGTCGGGCAGACCGAGCGCAGCGCGATGGGCGGCTCCTACCAGCAGGAGGTCGACCTGCTCAGCCTGTTCAAGGACGTCTGCAGCGACTACGTGCAGATGTGCACCGTCCCCGAGCAGTTGCCCAACCTCATCGACCGCGCGATCCGCATCGCCATCACCGAGCGTGCGCCGACCTGCCTGATCTTCCCGTCCGACGTGCTGGAGATGCCCTACGAGGCTCCCGGTCACGCGTTCAAGCAGGTGCCCTCCAGCCTCGGGCTGTTCGAGCCGACGCCGACGCCGTCCCAGGACGGCCTGCGCGCGGCGGCCGACCTGCTGAACGCCGGCGAGCGGCCCGCGCTGCTGGTCGGCCAGGGGGCACGCGGCTGCGTCGAGGAGTTGACCGAGCTCGCCGACATTCTCGGCGCCGGCTGCGCGAAAGCCTTGCTGGGTAAGGACGTCCTGCCGGACACGCTGCCCTGGGTCACCGGCTCGATCGGGCTGCTCGGCACCACCGCCAGCGATCACATGATGAAGGGCTGCGACACCCTGCTGACCGTCGGCTCCAACTTCCCGTACACGCAGTTCATGCCCGCTCTCGACCAGGCCCGTGCGGTGCAGATCGACCGCTCCGGCAAGTGGATCGGCATGCGCTACCCGTACGAGGTGAACCTGGTCGGCGACGCCAAGGCCACGCTGCAGGCGCTGATCCCGATGCTCGAGCGCAAGAGCGATCGCTCCTGGCGCGAGCAGCTCGAGCACCACGTCTCGCGCTGGTGGACCATCGCCGAGCGGCGGGCGATGACCGACGCCGAGCCGATCAACCCGATGCGCATCTTCCACGAACTGTCCACCCGGCTGCCCGACAACGCGATCATTGCCGCCGACTCCGGCAGCTCGGCCAACTGGTACGCGAGGCACCTGAAGTTCCACGGCAATGTGCGAGGGTCGCTCTCGGGCACCTTGGCCACGATGGGCCCCGGAGTGCCTTACGCGATCGGGGCAAAGTGGGCACATCCGGACCGTCCGTCGATCGCCTTCGCCGGCGACGGCGCGATGCAGATGAACGGCATGGCCGAGCTCATCACGATCAGCCGCTACTGGGAGCAGTGGACCGATCCCCGCCTGATCGTCGCCGTCCTGCACAACGACGACCTGAACCAGGTGACCTGGGAGCTGCGGGCGATGGAGGGGGCGCCGAAGTTCGTCGAGTCGCAGGCCCTGCCCGACGTCGACTACGCGGCGTTCGCGCGCAGCGTCGGGCTGCTCGGCATCAACGTCGACACGGCCAAGCAGGTCGGCCCGGCGTGGGAGACCGCGCTCACCGCGCAGCGTCCGGTCGTGCTCGACGTGCGCTGCGACGCGAACGTGCCGCCGATCCCGCCACACGCGACCTTCGAGCAGGCCAAGGACACCGCGTCCGCCTTGCTGCACGGTGACGAGGACGCATGGGGGATCGTGAAGGAAGGAGTCAAGCAGAAGGTTCAGCAGTACCTGCCGGGCGAGAAGGGGCAGGACTGATGGGCCTGCTCCGGGATGTGCGGACGGGGCGGTTCGAGCGGACGCTGTCGGCGCTCACCGCGGCCGGCGCCGCCATCACGGCCGGCGAGATCTACATGGAGCACGACGCCGCCAGCTTCGGCAACAAGATGATGTGGTGGCCGGTGGTCGTGATACCGACCGCGATCCCGGCCGGGGTGGCCGCAGTCGCCTCGCGGCGTGCAGCCAAGACGGTGCTGCCGTTCGTGTCCGCAGCGATCGTCGTCAACGGACTGCAGGGCACCTACCTGCACCTGCGCGGGATCAGGCAGCGTCCCGGCGGGTGGACGCGGTACAACTTCGAGGGCGGGCCGCCGGTGTTCGCGCCGATGCTCGCCTCGCTCGTCGGTGGCATGGGACTGCTCGCCGCCGTGCTCCGCCGCGAGGACGAGTCGCCGCGGTGACGCCGCGCCCCCCGCCGTCGCAGCGTGCGGTGGTGCCGCAGGACCACCCCGCCCGCTTCCCCGGCTTCGACGTCCTCGCGCAGGTGCCGGTCTGGGACGCCGCCACCGCGGGTGTCGTCCTGGAGCGGCTGTCGCCGACTACCCAGCTGGCGTTCTTCACCTCGGGCGAGGTTGCGGTGGCGCGTCCGCTGCTCGACCTGCTGATGGGGCAGGACGGCGAGCCGCGCGTCCCGGTCCTGGAGCTGATCGACACCCGGCTGGCCCGCGGCGAGACCGACGGCTGGCACTACGACGATCTGCCCGAGGACGCCGACGCGTGGCGGCAGACGCTGGCCTGGCTCGACGCGGACGCCCGGTCGACACTGCAGCGCGGGTTCGCGCACCTGGTCGACGCCGAGCGGGCCGAGCTGATCCAGGCGGTGCAGGACCAGTCCCAGCACGGCAAGCGGTGGCACGACTACCCGGCCAAGCAGGTCTGGAGCCTGTGGACCCGGTACGCCTGCACCGCGTTCTACTCGCACCCGTGGGCGTGGAACGAGATGGGCTTCGGCGGCCCGGCCTACCCCCGCGGCTACCTGAACCTCGGTATCGACCGACGCGAGCACTGGGAGGTCGCGGATGGGGGAGAGCGGGGATGACCCCCACGCGGTTGAGCTACCAGGCGGTCCGTGCGCGCAACGAGTCGGCCTGGCTCATTCCCAACGACGGCTCACGTGCGAACCATCAGCTGCGCGCGGACATGCGGCACTACGCCGACGGCGACGAGGTGGACCTGGTCGTCGTGGGCGCCGGCGCCGGTGGCAGCGTGCTCACCCAACGCCTCACGCGCGCCGGCTGGAAGGTCGTCTGCCTGGACGCCGGCCCGTTCTGGGACCCGGACCGTGACTGGGTCAGCGACGAGCGTGGCGCGCACGTCCTGTACTGGACCGAGCCGCGGCAGATCGGTGGCGAGGATCCGGTGCCGCTCGGCTCGAACAACTCCGGTCGCGGCGTCGGCGGGTCGATGGTGCACTACGCGGGCTACGTGCCGCGGCTGCACCCGTCGGACTTCACGACGTTGACGAGCAACGGGGTAGGCGCCGATTGGCCTATCTCCTATGGGGAACTGCGCCCGTACTACGAATCGATCGAGGCCGAGCTGCCCGTCGCCGGACAGCCGTGGCCGTGGGGCGACCCGCACCGCTACCCACACCACGCCCACCCGGTCAGCGGCAACGGCGAGGTCTTCCTGCGCGGTGCCGATGCGCTCGGCTGGACGGCACGCGTCGGGCCGGTCGCGATCCCGAACGGGCGCTTCGGCAACCGTCCGCACTGCATCTACCGCGGCTTCTGCCTGCAGGGCTGCAAGGTGAACGCCAAGGCCAGCCCGCTGATCACGCACATCCCCGACGCACTCGCGCACGGCGCCGAGATCCGGGCCGACTGCCACGTCAGCAAGGTCCTCGTAGACGAGCGCACCAACCGGGCCAACGGCGTCGTCTACCTACGTGACGGTGTCGAGCACGTGCAGCGGGCCCGGGCGGTCGCGGTGGCGGGCTACTCGATCGAGACACCGCGGCTGCTCATGCTGTCCGCCACCTCCGCGCACCCGGACGGGCTCGGCAACGACCACGACCAGCTGGGCCGGTACCTGATGGTGCAGGGGGCGCCACAGACGGCCGCGCGGTTCGACGAAGAGATCCGGATGCACAAGGCACCGCCGCCCGAGGTGAGCAGCGAGCAGTTCTACGAGGACGACCCGAGCAAGCCGTACCGCCGGGGCTGGGCGATCCAGACCGTCAGCCCGCTGCCGATCACCTGGGCAGAACATGTTGCTGCACAAGGGCATTGGGGCGCTGACCTGCGCGAGAAGATGCGTGACTACGTGCACTGGGCCACCCTCGGCGCGCTGTGCGAGTTCCTGCCGCGCGCCGAGAACCGGGTCACGCTGGTCGACGAGAAGGACCGACACGGCCTGCCGGTGGCGCACTTCGCCTACAGCCAGTGCGACAACGACAAGCTGCTGATGCAGGCGGCGCAGCGCTCGATGGAGGACCTGCTGAAGGCGGCCGGCGGCCGGGACGTCATGACGATCAACCGCAACGCGCACCTCGTCGGCGGGGCGCGGATGGCCGGGCGGGCCGAGGACGGAGTGGTCGACCGCGAGCACCGGGTCTTCGGCGTGCCGGGCCTGTACGTCGCTGACGGCAGCACCCTGCCCACCCAGGGCTCGGCCAACCCGGCGCTGACGATCATGACGCTCGCAGCCCGGCTGGCCGACCGGATGATCGAGCACGGGCGTGCGGCATGCTGATCAGCGCGGTCGAGGCGTCCGTCTACAGCTTCCCGACGCCCGAGCCGGAGGCCGACGGGACGCTCGAGTGGGACGCGACCACGGCAGTCGTCGCGCACGTCCGCGCGGGCGAGCACACCGGACTGGGCTGGACGTACAGCACCGGCGCCGCTGCGGGCGTGGTCGCGGAGCACCTGTCCGGCGCTGTGACCGGCCGCGACAGCGCGGACGTCGCGGCGTGCCACGAGTCGATGCGCCGAGCCTGCCGGAACCTCGGCACGCGCGGACTGGTCATGCAGGCGATCAGCGCGGTCGACATCGCGCTGTGGGACCTGAAGGCGCGCACCCTGGACGTCCCGCTGCCGACCCTGCTCGGCACCGTGCGCGACGCGGTGCCGATCTACGGCTCCGGCGGGTTCACCACGATGTCCGAGGAGCAGCTGCATGCGCAGGTGGACGAGTGGCTCGCACTCGGCTGCCGCAGCATGAAGATCAAGATCGGCGAATCGTGGGGCAGCAAGATCGATCATGACCTGGCCCGCGTCGGGCGTCTGCGCCGGTTCGCCGGCGCCGACGTGCGGCTGATGGTCGACGCGAACGGCGGGTACACCCGTGGGCAGGCCCGACGCGTAGGCCACGCGCTCGACGAGGTCGGCGTCGTTTGGTTCGAGGAGCCGGTCAGCAGTGACGACGTCGAGGGCCTGGCGATGCTGCGCGACGCCCTGCACTGCGACGTGACGGCGGGGGAGTACGCCGCGGACGGGTACGACGCCGCGCGACTGTGCCCGGTCGTCGACTGCCTGCAACTGGACGCAACCCGTTGCGGCGGCTACACCGGGTTCATGCGCGGCGCCGCTGTGGCAGCGGTGCACAACCTGGACGTGTCGGCCCACTGCGCGCCCGCGCTGCACGCGCCGGTCGCCGCCGCCGTCACCAATCTGCGGCACATCGAGTACTTCGCCGACCACGCACGGCTGGAGCCGCTGCTCGTCGAAGGCGTTCCGCCCGTACGCGACGGGATGTTGATCCCCGATCGCGCCGTGGGACACGGCTACACCCTGCATCCCGAGGCCGACCGTTGGCAGACCGACTAGAGAGGCTGATCAGTAATGGCAA
>JBOGDQ010000194.1:0-7309 GCA_050742975.1 Jatrophihabitantaceae bacterium | reverse complement strand
CCCCCCGGGGCGGCCCGGAACCATGCCCGGGTTCGGACGGCCGGGCATCATGCCGGGGTTGGGGCGTGGGCCGCCGGCACCGGCCGCGCCGCCCGGACGTGCGGGCCGGGGCGGCATCGCGCCCGGTGCGGTGGGACGGGTCGGTGCTGCCGGCCGGGTGCCACCAACGCCGTACGGGTTGTTCGCGATCTTCGGTCCCGGGCGCGGACCGGCGGGCGCAGCGGGATCGGCCGGCGCCGCGGCCGCAGGCTGCTCGACGTCGGGAACGGCCGGTACCGGCGCGGGTGCGACCTCGGGGGCGGGTGCAGTTGCGGCCGGTGCTGGCGCCGCCTGCTCGGCGGCCACCGGGGCCGGTGCTGCCTTCTTGGCGGGGGCCTTCTTCGCGGGCGCAGGTGCGGCGCCCGCATTCGGGTACGCCTCGCGCAGCCGGCGGGCGACGGGGGCTTCAACGGTCGAGGATGCGCTCTTGACGAACTCACCCAGCTCGCCGAGCTTGGCGAGCAGTTCCTTGCTGGTCACGCCAATTTCCTTGGCGAGTTCGTGTACGCGGGCCTTGCCTGCCACTTGACTCCTTCGAGAGGACCAGGCGGCATTCCCGCTCGGTCCCGTTAGACGGTGGACGTGCTCATTGCTGGCGCTTCATCGAGTGCCCATGGCTCATTCACTCCTGCGGGGTTCCGCTGGTTCGGTTGACCGGGCCGCGCCCGCTACGTACTCGCGCACCGGCGTCGGGTCGACGGGTCCGGGCGCACGGAGCGCCCGGGCGAAGGCCCGGCGCCGCTCGGCGAGTTCGACGCACTCGAGGTCGTGATGCAGCCATGCACCACGGCCGGGCGTGCGGTGCCGTGGATCCGGGACGACGGGAACCGGCTGGGCCGGCCCGACGCGATCCGGCGCCATGACGACGCGGAGCAACTCGGTAGCCGCCGCTCGCTGCCGACACCCGATGCACGTCCGGATCGGGCGCGCAGGCCCGCTCTGGTCGGAATCGGATGCCGTCGACGTTCGCACGGCCATCAGAAAGTCTACCCCGCTCTGTTTCCCTGAGCGCCTGGACCTACGGTCGGCGCGCTGCCAGGCGGTGCGTTGCTACTCGCTTCGGGGCGCTGGCCTTCGGCGTCGCTGTGGATGTCGATCCACCAGCCGGTCAGCCGGTGAGCCAGCCGCGCGTTCTGCCCCTCGCGTCCGATCGCCAGCGACAGCTGAAAGTCCGGCACCACGACGACGACCTTCTGCGCCGCCGCATCCACCACCTGGGCCGAGAGCGCGTGCGCCGGTGAGAGCGCGTTGCCAACATAGGTAGCGGGGTCCTCGTGCCAGTCGATGATGTCGATCTTCTCGCCGTGCAGCTCGGCGACCACGTTGCGCACCCGCTGGCCCATCGGGCCGATGCACGCCCCCTTCGCATTGAGCCCGGCGACCGACGTCCGGACCGCGATCTTGCTGCGATGCCCGGCCTCGCGGGCGACGTCGACGATCTCGACGCTGCCGTCGGCTATCTCCGGGACCTCGAGCGCGAACAGCTTCTTCACCAGGTTGGGATGGGTTCGGCTCACGCTGACCTGCGGCCCGCGCATGCCACGGGTGACGCCCACGACGTAGCAGCGCAGCCGGCTGCCGTGCGTGTACTCCTCGCCGGGCACCTGTTCGGACTGCGGCAGCACGGCCTCGATCTTGCCGATGTCGACCAGGACCAGACCACGCGCCGACGCCTGGGCATCGGCCTGGATGATGCCCGTGACGATGTCCCCCTCGCGTCCGGAATACTCCCCGAACGTCTGGTCGTGCTCGGCGTCGCGCAGCCGCTGCAGGATCACCTGGCGCGCGGTCATGGCGGCGACCCGCCCGAAGTTCGTCGGGGTGTCGTCGTACTCCTCGATCAGGGTGCCGTCCGCCGCGTACTCCTGCGCCCAGACGACGATCTCGCCGCTCTTGCGATCGATGACGACGCGGGCGTGCGGCATGGAGTGCGGCGTGTGCTTGTACGCCGTCAGCAGAGCGGTTTCCAGCGCGTTCATCAGCGTATCGAACGGGATTTCCTTCTCTCGTTCGATGCTGCGCAGCGCAGTGATGTCGACGTTGATCACGGCTCAGTCTTCCTCTGCATGGGCGCGGTTGAACTCGACCTGGACCCTGCCCCGGCCAAGATCCGACCACGCGATCTCGCGTTCGGACCCGTCGACGTCGAACGTGACGCCCTTGTCGGACACAGCCTGAACCCGGCCGGTCACCGTCTTGTCCCCGACCGGCACCTGGACCAGTCGCCCGCGCGCACGCCGCCAGTGCCGCTGCTCGACGAGCGGGCGGTCCACTCCGGGCGAGCTGACCTCCAGGACGTACGGGCCGGCGAACGCCGCTCCGCCGATCTCGTCGCGATCCAGCGCGTCGGAGATCTGGCGCGATACCGCGGCGACAGCGTCCAGGTCGATGCCACCGTCGGCGTCCACGCTCACGCGGACCAGGCTGCGCCGTCCGGCCGCTGTGACCGTGACGTCCTCGAGGTCGTAGCCGATCGCCTCGACGACAGGTCGGAGTGTCTCCAGCAGGTGCTCGCGCGCCTTCGCAGCGGAGCTTCCTGCAGTTGCGGACGGCATCTTCGCTCCTGTCCTTCAGTTGTCGAACAGCGAGCCTATCGGCTCTGCGAGACTGCGTGCGTGACGGATGAGCAGGCCGCGGCGGGCGCGCACCGGTCGTCAGCCGCCGGACCGTCCCGGCGCGTGTTCCTGGTCGGCGGTGTTGTCGCGGTCGTTGCCGGTGCGGGCGGCGGCGTGGCGGCCGGGTTGGTTCGCACTCACACACCTCGCAAGGCAGCGCCGGTGCCGCCCGCAGACCTGGTGGCGGCGGTTCAGGCCGAGCGGGCGCTGATCGGGTCAATCGACGCATCCCGTGCGGGGTCCCCCGCGTCGGCCGCGGTGCTGGGACAGGTCCGGGCCCACCACCTCGCGCACGAGCAGGCGCTGCAAGCCGCGTTGGCGACGGCCACGGACCCGACCGGGATCGCGACCGGGCCTTCGCCGCGGCCGACAGCCGCGCCACCGACGCTCACGCTCGCGGGACTGCGGTCCGCCGAGAAGGGGGCATCGGTCCGCGCTGCCGCCCGCGCGGCGAGGCTGACCGGCCGGAACGCCACCCTGCTGGCATCCATCGCGGCGTGCGAGGCCAGCCACGCGGAGCTGCTCTCGTGAGCGCGCTCGCACCCGGACCGGGCGGCCGATGAGCGCCTTGACCGATGCCTGGCAGGGGGCACTCGCGGCCGAGCACCGGGCCTCGTTCGCCTACGGGCTGGTGGGCGCCCAGCTGCACGGCACGTCCGACATCGCGCTGGTGATCGCGTGCTCGGACCAGCACGAAACCCTGCGCAACACGACGGAAGCGGCGATGACGTCGAGTCGGCTCGATCCCGCCCCGCCGGCGGCCGACTACCCCGACCTGTATCCGGTCTCGACGGCCGCGCAGGCGCGAGCCCTCGCGTCACGGGTCGAGGACGACTGCGCGTCGGCCTGGCGTTTCCTGTACTCGGCCGCCGCGAGCACGACCGGGCCGCTGCCCACCAAGCTGCGTGCCAGTGCGCAGTCCGCGCTCACGGCCAGCGCCGTGCGGGCTACGAAGTGGGCCAGGGTCGCGCGGCCCCCGGCCCCGACCGTGGCGTTCCCCGGGCTGCCCTGACCTCGGAGTTGACACCGTGGGAGTGTGTGGCCACCCAGCCGGGCTACATGCCGACGAAGCACCGGCCGCGTGGCCACGCACGTCACAAGGCGGCGGCCGCCTCAGATCTGCGTGCCGTGGAACGGCAGGCGATCGGCGACCAGCGCGCGGTCGAGCCGGGTGATCGCGCGCGCGTCACCGGCGACCTGACCGGCCCGGGCGTGCCGCGCGAGCCGAACGCCGCCGAGGCTGACCGCGCCGAGCGAGCCGACTCCGAGGGTGAGGTCGGCGCTGCGATCGGTCCGCTCACACGTCGCGCCCTCGGGCCCGCCGCGGAGCAGATAGCGGCCGTCACCCAGCACGGGGTCGATCACCTGCAGGACCGTCTCGATCTCGACCGCATAGTCACGCGCGGAGAGCAGCAGCGCCGGGTCCAGGGGCCGCACCCACATGCCGTCGCCGACGTGCGTCGTCTCCGTCCGCCGGTAGTCGGCGAGCAGCAGCGGCAGCGGATCGTCGAGCGGGATCCGGTGGCTTTCGATCGCTCCGATCAGGTCCATGCTCAGCAGGGCCTGCCACAGCGCGGCATGCGACTCGGGTGTGATCGGGACGTAGTCCACCAGCCAGCACAGGTGCTTGGGGTCGCCGTCACCCCAGTCGCTCTTGATCCGGTAGGTCACGTAGCCGTCGGGGTGCACGAGGTGGAAGAGCCCGGACATGCCGTGGCGCTGGTACTCGCGATCCAGCAGCGCCAGCCGCCAGCGGTCGTCGCTGCGGGTCAAAGCTCCTGGCACGTCCCTGCGCCAGCGCTGGTACAGGCCGGGCAGCAGGTCGCGTGCCTCGTCCGTCGTGAGCCGACGGACGGCCGAACCGTCCACCGGGGCAGCCAGTCGGGCACGCAGCCGGTCGACCCTGGTCCGTCGCACGTGCGACGCGACGCCGAACCCGTACCGGCCGTAGATGCCGCCCTCGCTCGCGGCCAGGACGGTCGCGGCCAGCCCCTCGGCCGCGTGCTCGCGCAGTTGCTGCTCGATCATCGCGCGCAGCACGCCCCGGCGCCGGTGAGTGATCTCGACCGATACCCAGGTCAGTCCCATCGCCGCCACCTCGCCCCCCGGGACGGTCATCCGCATCGGCAGCTCGGCGCTCACGCCGACGATGCGCGCGCCGTCGACCGCGACGACGACGCGGTCCAGGTCGAGCTCGAGCCGGGCGTCGGCCAGCTCCTGCTCGCCGTAGTGGAAGCCGAAGTTGGCACCGTCGACCTCGGCGATCGCCGGGTACTCAGCGGCGACGGCGCGCCGGATCTGGATGTCCACGGCTACCGAGTCTGCCGGGTCGGCCAACCGGATATCAGCCGACGGGAACCGCCGCGCCCTCGACCTCGTCCGGCGCCGACGAGAACTGCGCGTTGTACAGGTCGTAGTACGCGCCGCGCGCCGCCAGGAGCTGCTCGTGATTGCCCTGCTCGACGATCTTGCCGCCGTCCATGACCAGGATCAGGTCCGCGTCCCGAATGGTCGACAGCCGGTGGGCGATGACGAAACTGGTGCGGTTCGAGCGCAACGCTGCCATCGCGTGCTGCACCAGTACCTCGGTCCGGGTGTCGACCGAGCTGGTCGCCTCGTCCAGGATCAGCAGCGACGGCTCGGCGAGGAACGCGCGCGCGATCGTCATCAGCTGCTTCTGCCCGGTCGACAGGTTGCTGCTCTCCTCGTCGATCACCGTGTCGTACCCGTCGGGCAGCGCCTGGACGAACCGGTCGACGAAGGCGGCGCGGGCGGCGTCGAGGATCTCCTCCTCGCTCGCATCCGGTCGCCCATACGCGATGTTGTCCCTGATCGTGCCGCCGAACAGCCAGGTGTCCTGCAGCACCATCCCGATCTCCCCGCGAAGCGCATCGCGGCGCATCGCGGTGATGTCGACGCCGTCGAGCGTGATCCGACCGGCGTCCAGCTCGTAGAACCGCATGATCAGGTTCACCAGCGTCGTCTTGCCGGCCCCGGTCGGGCCTACGATCGCGATGGTGTGGCCCGGGTCGGCGACCAGGGACAGGTCCTCGATGAGCGGCGACTCGGGGTCGTAGCTGAAGTGGATGTGCTCGAACTCGACGCGGCCGCGCTTCTCGAGCGGCTTCTGCGGCCGGTCGGGATCGGGGAGTTGCTCGTCGGCGTCGAGCAGGTCGAACACCCGCTCGGCCGAAGCGACGCCGGACTGCAGCAGGTTGGCCATGGACGCGACCTGGGTGAGCGGCTGGGTGAACTGCCGCGAGTACTGGATGAACGCCTGGACGTCGCCGAGGCTCATGCTGCCGGACGCGACCCGCAGCCCGCCCACGACGGCGATGACAACGTAGTTCAGGTTCCCGATGAACATCATCGCCGGCATGATCAGACCGCTGATGAACTGCGCCCCGAAGCTGGCCTGGAACAGCTCCTCGTTCTTCCTGTCGAACTCGGCCTCGATCTCGGCGTGCCGGCCGAACACCTTCACCAGCTCGTGCCCGGTGAAGGCCTCCTCTATCTGCCCGTTGAGCTGGCCGGTGTTCTTCCACTGCGCGATGAACTTGCCCTGCGAGCGCTTGGCGATCGCCTTGGTGATCACCATCGAGATGGGGATCGTCACCAGCGCGATGAGCGCGAGCAGCGGCGAGATCACGAACATCATGGTGACCACGCCGACGACGGTGAGCAGCGAGGTCAGCAGCTGGCTCATGGTCTGCTGCAGCGTCGTCTGGATGTTGTCGATGTCGTTGGTGACACGGCTGAGCAACTCGCCGCGCGGCTGCCGGTCGAAGTACGGCAGCGGCAGCCGGTTGATCTTGCCCTCGACGTCCGCGCGCAGCCTGCGCACGGTGTTCTGCACGACGTCGTTGAGCAGCCAGCCCTGCAACCAGGACAGCGCACTCGCGCCGACGTAGACGCCCACCCCGAGAAGCAGCGCCTGGCCGAGGTCGGTGAAGTCGATGCCTGCGCCAGGCGTGACGTGAGCCTTCGAGAGCAGATCGGCCACGTTGTTGTCGCCGTGCGCGCGGGCCGAGTCGACCGCCTGCTGCAGGCTGATTCCGGACGGCAGGTGCTTGCCGATGAACCCGGTGAAGATGATGTCCGTCGCCCGCCCGAGGATCTTCGGCCCGAGCACCGCGAGAGCGACGCTACCGACGGCAAGCAGCAGGACCACCAGCACCTTGGCCCGCTCCGGCCGCAGCCGGCGCAGCAATCGCTTCGCCGACGGACCGAAGTTCATCGACTTCTCGGCCGGCATCCCGGCCGTCATCCACGGCGGCCCGCCGCCGCGACGCGCTTCGGCGCCCTGGATGCGCTTCGGGACGACCTTCCCGTTGGGTGTACTCATCGGTCCACCTTGCTTCGGTCAGCGTGGTCTGCGAAGCGGAGGTGAGCGTCTACTCCGGTTCTCATGCCGCGTCCTCGGCCGACAACTGGGACTCGACGATCTCGGCGTAGGTCGGGCAGGTCTCGACGAGCTGGTCGTGCGTGCCGACGCCGACGATGGCGCCGTCGTCGAGCACGACGATCTGGTCGGCATCGATGATCGTCGAGACCCGCTGCGCCACGACGATGACCGCGGCGTCGCGCGTGACCGGCTTGAGTGCAGCCCGCAGCCGGGCGTCCGTCCCGAGGTCCAGCGCGGAGAACGACTCGTC
>JBOGDQ010000193.1:0-12202 GCA_050742975.1 Jatrophihabitantaceae bacterium | reverse complement strand
GGCAGTGTCCGCCTTCGGGCGCGGCGAGTGCTTCGTCGAGCGCTACCTGGACCGCTCACGCCACGTCGAGGCACAGGTGCTCGCCGACAACCACGGCAACGTGATCGTCGTCGGAACCCGCGACTGCTCGCTGCAGCGGCGCAACCAGAAGCTGGTCGAGGAGGCGCCGGCGCCGTTCCTCACCGACGAGCAGCGTTCGACGATCCACGAATCGGCCAAGGCGATCTGCCGCGAGGCGAAGTACGCCGGCGCGGGCACCGTCGAGTACCTCGTGGGCTCGGATGGAGTGATCAGCTTCCTCGAGGTCAACACCCGGCTGCAGGTCGAGCACCCGGTCACCGAGGAGACCTCGGGCATCGACCTGGTCCGCGAGCAGTTCCGGATCGCCGAGGGCCAGACGCTGCGGTTCGACGCGGACCCGGCGCCGCGCGGGCACGCGTTCGAGTTCCGCATCAACGGCGAGGACCCGGGCCGCAACTTCCTGCCCGCGCCGGGCACCGTCACCACCTACCGCGAGCCGGCCGGTCCGGGCGTGCGGGTCGACTCCGGAATCGGGCCGAACTCGGTCATCGGCGGCGCATTCGACTCGCTGCTGGCCAAGCTGATCGTGCACGGGGAGAGCCGCGAGGAAGCCCTCGAACGGGCCCGCCGCGCGCTGGACGAGTTCATCGTCGACGGCATGGCGACGGCGCTGCCGTTCCACCGCGCCGTCGTCCGCGATCCCGCCTTCACCGCCGATCCGTTCTCCATCTTCACCCGCTGGATCGAGACCGAGTTCGACAACATAATCGAGCCGTTCGGCGCATCGGTCGAGGACGCTGAACCGCCGGCCCCTCGCGAGACGA
Source organism: Jatrophihabitantaceae bacterium (assembly GCA_050742975.1). Taxonomy (GTDB): domain Bacteria; phylum Actinomycetota; class Actinomycetes; order Mycobacteriales; family Jatrophihabitantaceae; genus JBDTGE01. Next base: position 11,357 of record JBOGDQ010000193.1, on the reverse strand, counting down.
TCGTGGTCGAGGTCGGTGGCAAGCGGCTGGAGGTCTCGCTGCCGGCCGGGTTCGGAGCGGGCAGCGGTGGCGGGGGCAACGCGAGGAGGGCCGCGCCGAAGCGTTCGGCCGGCAGGAAGTCCGGCGCGGCCGCATCCGGTGACACGTTGACGGCCCCGATGCAGGGCACGATCGTCAAGGTCGCGGTGAGCGAGGGCGAGGTCGTCGAGGCCGGCCAGCTGGTCGTGGTGCTGGAGGCGATGAAGATGGAGCAGCCGCTCAACGCGCACAAGGCGGGCACCGTCACCGGGCTGAACGCCGAGGTCGGCGCCGTGGTCACGTCCGGCAGCGCGATCTGCGAGCTCAAGGACTGATCCGTCCGATCGTGCAACCCCTGGCGGTCCCACGGCGGTCGAAGTTGCACAATCGGTTCATGGCCCGCCCCCCGGTCTGGCGCCGACTGCTCTACGGGCTCGGCTTCCGGCTGCCCGAGCGCTACGACGACTGGGTGTTCCGGGACCTGACCGGGCGGGGCTGGCGGGTCCGCGAGGCGCTGCGCATCATGGTGATCGCGCTGCCGTTCACGATCGGCTCGTTCTTCCTGCCCGGCGAGCTCGCGCTTCGGGAGCTGACCGCGTCCTTCTTCGTCTTCGGACCGGCGCTGATCGCGCTCGCCTACTCCGACGAGTTCCGCGACTACCGGCTGCGCCAGCACGGGCTGCTCCCGCCGTCCGGACCCGACCCGGACTAGCGTGAATACCCCCTCAGCCGCACCAGAGGACGCTCGAGGGGTATTCACGCCGTCCCCGAGCGCCGCGCGGTGATCAGGTCGATCGCTGTGATCCGCTTCCGGGCGATGTCGGCCATCTCCGCCGTGCGCCGACGGACATCGTCCGCCGAGGCACCGGGCGTGAACACCATGGCCCAGCCGCCCTGTTCGAGCTCGGGAACGCGCGCCACCATCGTCGCCTTCTCGACGTGATGGGTGCCGGTGAACGCGTGGGTGTCGTCGACGAGCGCGATCAGGACATGACCGTCCGGGACGTCCGGCAGCGCGGCGACGATCCGGTCGGCGTTGGCGGCGAAGACCTCCGCGACCTCGATCGTGCGCCCGGCGCGGGCCCGGGCTCCTGGCGACAGATCAGGCACTGGCCGACTCCTCAGTCAAGATCATCATGCAACATCAGCCTGCGCGCGGCCTCGGCGATCGAACCGGACAGCGACGGGTACACCCCGATCGTCCCGGCCACGTCCGCGACGGTGAGGCTGCGGTGGACGGCAAGGGCCAGCGGGAAGATCAGCTCGGACGCGTTCGGTGAGACAAGCACCCCGCCGACCACCACGCCGGTCGCCGGGCGGCAGTAGAGCTTGACGAAGCCGTCGCGATAGCCCTGCATCTTGGCGCGCGCGTTGGTCGACAGCGGCAGCGTGACGGTGCGGGCCGGCACCCGACCGGACGTGATCGCCTCGTAGCCGACCCCGACCGTCGCGATCTCCGGGTGGGTGAAGATGTTCGCCGCGACGGTCTTGAGCCGCAGCGGCGCGACCGCCTCGCCGAGCGCGTGCCACATCGCGATGCGCCCCTGCATGCCGGCGACCGACGCGAGCAGCAGGACGCCGGTGCAGTCCCCGGCGGCGTAGATGGACGGGACGTTCGTGCGGGAGACGCGGTCGACACCGACGTAGCCGGCCTCGTCCAGCCGGACGCCCACGTGCTCGAGCCCGAGTCCGGACGTGTTGGGTACCGAGCCCACGCACATGAGCGCGTGCGACCCGGTCACCGTGCGGCCGTCCTGCAGCTCGACGAGCACGCCGTCGGCCGTCCGGTGCACGGCCGACGCCCGCGCCTTGCGCACCAGCGTGCCGCCCCGCGAGGTGAACACCTGCTCGATCACCGCGGCGGCGTCGGGGTCCTCACCCGGCAGCACGTGGTCGCGGCTGGAGACGAGCGTGACCGGCACGCCGAGCTCGCAGTAGCCGCTCGCGAACTCCGCGCCGGTGACGCCGGAGCCGATCACGACCAGGTGCTCGGGCAGCTCGGTCAGCTCGTAGACGTCCCGCCAGGACAGGATGCGCTCGCCGTCCGTCGTGGCCGTCGCGATCACGCGCGGTGTGCCACCGGTCGCCAGCAGGACGACGTCGGCGTCGACCGTCCGCGTGAGCGTGCCGGCGTCGTCGACGACCTCGATCCGGTGTGCGCGGGGCGGCTGGTCGGCGGCGAACCTGCCCGCGCCCGGCAGGATCGTCACCCGCTCGGCCATCAGCCGCGAGGTGATGTCGTCGGACTGCTGCTGGGCCAGCTCCTTGATCCGGCCGTTCACCGACTTGAGGTCGACGTGGACGTCGCCGGATTCCGTGCCGACGCCCACCCGCGGGGCATCGCGGAAGGCGGTGACCCGGTCGCTGGTGGCGATGAGGGTCTTGCTCGGGACGCAGTCGGTGAGCACGCAGGATCCGCCGATGCCGTCCCGATCGATGACGGTGACATCGGCTCCGAGCTGGGCCGCGACGAGCGCGGACTCGTAGCCGGCCGGCCCCCCGCCGATGATCACGATGCGCGTCACTGTGCCCGATGGTTCGCTCGCACGCTCGCTCACCCGCCCATTGTTCCAGCCCGGATCGCGGCGGCGGCAACCCGACCGGCCCGGCTCGGTACGCTGCCGTTCGATGTCTTCCTCCGGTGGGCTCTACGCTGCCTACGGCTCCAACATGGATCCGGAGCAAATGCTCGAGCGCTGCCCGCACTCGCCCGCGGCCGGTACCGGCTGGCTGAACGGCTGGCGGCTCACCTTCGGTGGCGAGGACCTGGGCTGGGACGGCGCGCTGGCGATGGTGGTGCCGGACGCCGGCAGCCAGGTGTTCGTCGCGCTCTACGAGGTCTCGCCGCACGACCTCGCGGTGCTGGACTACTGGGAGGGCGCGGACACCGGGCTGTACACCAAGATCAAGCTGCGGGTCGCCACGCTCGACGGCGAGCCGGTCGCGTGGGTGTACGGGCTGAACGGCTACGAGGGCGGGCTGCCGTCCGCCCGGCACCTCGGGCTGATCGCCGAGGCCGCGCAGGCGGCGGGCGCTCCGGACGACTACGTGGCCGCGCTGCGTGCGCGCCCGTGCCGCTCCCTGGGCGAGTGACGTGGAGCGTGATCACCGCATCACGCCAGTCACACCGACCGGGCAGTTGAATAGCGCCGACCAATTTGTCCGGGCGGGCGCCCGCGTCCGTCCACTCTCATCGCGGAGGTTCGATGACACAACACCCGGTTCGAGGCGTGACCCGCCTGATCGCGGCTGTGGGTCTCGTCGGTGCCGGCCTGACCGGCCTGGCTCCAGCAGCAGCGGCGGGCGCCGTCGCCACGCCGGCAGTGGCAGGCCAGCACATCTTCCGGATGGGCCAGCGCTCCGCGCCGCCCACCACCGCCGACTGCCAGGCCAAGTTCGGCATCAACTGCTACTCGCCGAACCAGTTCGAGACCGCGTACGGCGTCACCAAGCTCTGGAACAAGGCGATCACGGGGCGGGGCCGCACGATCGCGGTGGTCGACTCCTTCGGCTCGCCCACCGTCGCGGCCGACCTGCACACGTTCGACGCCGCCTTCGGGCTGCCCGACCCGCCGTCGATCAGGACGATCACGCCGGCCGGCCCGCTGCCGCCCTTCGACCCGACCAACTCCGACATGAACGGCTGGGCCTTCGAGACGACGCTGGACGTCGAGTACGCCCACGCCATGGCCCCCGAGGCGAACATCCTGGTGGTCGCCACCCCGGTGGCCGAGACCGAGGGCGTCACCGGCTTCCCGGAGATCGTCAAGGCCGAGAACTACGTCATCAACCACCACCTCGCCGACGTCATCAGCCAGAGCTTCGGCGCAACGGAGAACACCTTCCCGAGCAAGGCATCGCTGCTGAACCTGCGCTCGGCCGTCAAGAACGCCAAGCGCCAGCACGTCACGATGCTCGGATCCTCGGGCGACGACGGCGCCACCGACGCCCAGTCGGACGGCACGAGCACCTACCCGTACCGGGTCAACTCCTGGCCGTCGGCCGACCCGCTGGTCACCAGCATCGGCGGCACCCAGTTGAAGCTGGACGCCCAGGGCAACCGGCTCTCGCCGGACGTCGTGTGGAACGACGGCTACGGCGCGGGCGGGGGCGGCAAGAGCGAGTTCTTCGCGCGGCCGGCCTTCCAGGACGGGCAGCGCAAGATCGTCGACAACTCGCGGGGCACGCCTGACGTGTCGATGTCCGCGGCCGTCGACGGCGGCGCGATCGTGTACGTGAGCTACGACCCGACCAGCGTCGGCTACGCCATCGTCGGCGGCACGAGCGAGGCCTCGCCCCTGTTCGCCGGCATCGTCGCGCTGGCCGACCAGGTCGCGGGCAAGCGGCTCGGTGACATCAACGGCGCGCTGTACCAGATCGCCGGTCAGCGGCGCAGCGGCGTCGTCGACGTCACGTCCGGCAACAACAGCTTCGCGGGCGTGACCGGATACACGGCGAGGCGAGGCTACGACCTGGCGTCCGGCATCGGGACGATCGACGCGCCGCAGTTCGTACCCGCCCTTGCCGCGCAGGCAGGTGGCAGCAGGATCAAGGCGCACACCTGACGCGCTGAGCAGGGGCAGGGCCGGGTCCGATCGTGGACCCGGCCCTGCTGCGTCGTCCGGAGGTGGGCTTGGCCCCACTGCGGCGTTCGGAGGTGGGCTCCGTCGTGCTGTAAAGTGACCTTGACACTCCGATGTATGTCAAGCAAACTTGACACATGCGGAACGACGTCCGGGAACTGCGGCAGGCTGCCGGCCTGTCCCAGGTTGCTCTCGGCGAGCGGCTGGGCGTCTCGCGCCAGACGGTGATCGCGATCGAGACGGGACGGTACGACCCGTCGCTGCCACTGGCCATCGCGATCGCCCACCACTTCCAGACAACCGTGGAGGAGATCTTCCATGTCGGCTAAGACCATTCGTCACGACGGCCGCCTCGCGTTCGCCGCGGTCTGCGGCGCGGCGGCGATCGCGTACCTGACGATCGGGCTCGTCCGCAACGATCACTGGCTCGCGTTCGGCGGCTTCGCCGTGATGCTCGGCTACGGCACGCTGCTGCTCGTCTTTCGCAAGCGCGGTGAGCCACTGGCGCTGCTGAGCGGCAACGCAGCCGACGAGCGCCAGGCGCAGCTGATGCTCCGCGCCAGCGCGGCCACGGCGCAGGTCCTCGTCGTCGTCCTCGTCGCCGGAGCGATGATCACGCTGGCCACCGGATCGAGGTACAGCTGGGTGTTCTGCGGGCTGTGCGCCGTCGGGGGCTGCGCCTTCATCGCCGCGACGGTCTGGTACTCGCGCCGCGGTTAGCCGCTGGCTAGCCCGTCGCGAGCGGGCGGGCGAGCGCGGCCCGGGCGAGCGCGACCGTGTACCGGACGCCGATCGCCAGCGCCGCCTCGTCGATGTCGAACGTCCCCTGGTGCAGGTCGAACGGCGCGGCACCAGCGCGCCGGACGCCCAGGCGCGCCAGCGCGCCGGGCACCGTGCCGAGGTACCAGGCGAAGTCCTCGCCGCCCATGCTCTGCTCGGTGTCGGCGAGCGCCCCGGCACCGAGCGCCTCGCGAACCGCTGCGCGCTGCAGGTCCACCGCGGCCGCGTCGTTGACGACCGGCGGCACACCGCGAATGTAGGTCGTCTCGGCCTTCGCCCCGGACGGCGCGACGAGCTGCTCGACGAGCTCGCAGACGAGCGGCCCGGCGGCGTCCCACGCGTCGCGGTCCAGGACGCGCAGGGTCCCGCTCAGCCGGCCGGACATCGGGATCGCGTTGGCCGCGCGGCCGGCATCGACCGCCCCCCACACGAGCGACAGCGCGGCCCTCGGGTCGACCCGGCGCGACAGCATGCCGGGCAACTCGGTGATGACCCGCCCGATCGCGTACACCAGGTCAGCGGTGAGATGGGGCCGGGCGGTGTGCCCGCCGTCCCCGGACAGGACGACCTCGAGGTGATCGCACGCGGCGGTGATCGGCCCGACCCGCAGCCCGATCCGCCCCGTCTCCAGCCGCGGATCGCAGTGCAGCGCGAAGATCCGCTCCACGCCGTCCAGTACCCCGTCGGCGATGGCGGTGGGCGCGCCGCCGGGTTGGGTCTCCTCGGCCGGCTGGAAGATCAGCCTGATCCGGCCGGACAGCTCGGCGTTCACCAACTCGGCAGCGACGGCCAGCAGGATCGCGGTGTGCGCGTCGTGACCGCAGCCGTGACACACGCCGTCCACGGTCGAGCGGTAGGGGACGGTCTTGAGGTCGGCGATCGGCAGCGCGTCGATGTCGGCCCGCAGCGCGACGAGCGGCCCCGACGTCCCGATGTCGCACACCGCGCCCGTCCCGCCGCGCAGCGCGCGCGGCGCCAGGCCCAGCAGTTGCAGCTCGCGCATGATCAACGCGGACGTGCGGGTCTCGGCGAACGCCAGCTCGGGATGCGCGTGCAGATCGCGCCGGATCGAGACGACATCCATCACAGGCAGGAGTCCTCGTTCGGATCGGTCATGAGCATCACCTGGAGCGTAGCTGTACCTGCCCGCTACCGATGAACACCCCCTTCAGCGGCGTCACGCGCGCTGAAGGGGGTGTTCATCGGTAGATTGCGGCAACCTACCCCGGGAGCGCTGTGCACGATCTGGAACCGTTCGCCATCGTCGTCACCGTGGCCGCGGTGGCGTTGCTCGCCGCCGTCGGCTCGAGCCGGATCTCCGAGCGCATCGGTATCCCGGCGCCCGCGATCTTCCTGCTCGCTGCCTCGATCGCCGCCGACCTGTCCCCCACGCTCGGGTCGCTCAGCATCGTCGCCGACCAGCGGATCGTGACCGTCGCGCTCGTCCTGATCCTGTTCGACGGCGGCATGCACATCGGCTGGCGCCGGTTCCGGTCAGCCGCGGGCGGCGTGGTGTGGATCGGCCTGGCGGGCACGCTCGTCACCGCGGGCGCCCTCGCGCTCGCGGCGCACGGGCTGTTCGGCTTCGACTGGAAGTTGGCGCTGCTGATCGGCACCGCGCTCGCGCCGACCGATCCGGCCGTCGTGTTCTCCGTCCTTGGCCGGCGGGAGATCTCCGGCCGCACCGGCACCCTGCTCGAGGGCGAGTCAGGCGCGAACGACCCGGTCGGCATCGCGCTGATGATCAGCCTGCTGGGCGCGACGGGTTCGGGCTGGTCCGCCGTCGGTCACGGGATCCTCGAGTTCGTCCTGCAGATGGCCGTGGGCCTGGTGTTCGGAGTTGCGGGCGGGTACGCGCTGCGCTGGCTGATGCGGCACCTGCCGATGCCGAACGAGGCGCTGTACTCGCTGCGGACGGTGGCGTTCAGCCTGCTGATCTACGGCGCCGCTGCGGCCTGCCACGGTTCGGGGTTCCTCGCGGTGTTCCTGGCCGGCATCCTGGTCGGCGACGGGCGCGCGCCGTACAAGCGCGAGATCGAGCGGTTCACCAGCGCGGCCGGCAGCCTGAGCGAGATCGTCGCGTTCACCGTGCTGGGGCTGTCGATCCCGATCTCGGACGCCCTCGGGCACGGCCGGGTGTGGACGGGACTGGGGCTGGCAGCCCTGCTGATCCTGCTCGTCCGGCCGCTGCTCGTCGGGGCGTTGCTGATCCCGATCAAGCTGAGGCTGGGTGAGCGGGCGTTCGTGCTGTGGTCCGGGCTCAAGGGCGCGGTGCCCATCCTGCTCGGCACCTACGTGATCGCCGAGGGCGTGCGCGGTGCCGACCGGCTCTATTCGGTGATCTTCGTGGTCGTGCTGGTCTCGGTGCTCGTGCAGGGCGGTCTGGTGCCGCCGCTGGCCCGGCTGTGGAACGTGCCGATGCGGGTGGTCGAGCCAGAGCCGTGGGCGCTCGGCATGCGGTTCCGTGACGAGCCCGAGGGCCTGCACCGCTACGTCGTCGCCGCCGGGTCGACCGCGGACGGCGCGGCGATCGCGGAACTGCCCCTTGGCGAGGACGTCTGGATCAGCATGATCAGCCGGGCCGGACGGCTGGTCCAGGTGCGGGGCGAGACGGTCCTGCGAGCCGGCGACGAGATCCTGGCGCTGGCCGACGACGACCAGGCAGCGACCCTGTTCTCCTGACCCCGATTGTGCAACTCTGACCGCTCTCACGCCGCCAGAAGTTGCACAATCGGGTCAGGGCAGGGCGTCGAGGATCCGGTTCGCGGCTTGGTCGGGGGTGAGTTCGCCGGCGAGCACGGCAGCCTCCGCCGCCGCGACCGCCTCGCGCACGTCGGATGCGTCCAGCCGGGCGAGGAGTCGATCGCGCACCATCGCCCGCGTCCACTCGACCAGCTGCCACTTGCGCTTGGCGGCCAGGCCTCCCCCGCCGGCTGCGCCCACACCGGCGGGATTGCCGCCGTTGTGCGCGTCCAACCAGTCGCGGTGCCGCAGCACGTGCTTCCACACCCGGTCCAGGTTGAGGTCGTGCAGGCCGCTGCAGGTGATGACCGGCGCCTGCCACGCGTCACTACTACCGCGCAGGAAGCGCAGCGCGCCGGACAGCTCCCGAGCCGCCCGTGCCGACTCGTCCTCGTGCTGCTCGTCGGCCTTGTTCACGCCGATCACGTCAGCCAGTTCGAGGATCCCGCGCTTCATGCCCTGCAGCTGATCGCCCGTACGCGCGAGCGTCAGGAACACGAACGTGTCGACCATGTCGGCCACCACGTACTCGGACTGCCCGACGCCGACGGTCTCGACCAGCACCACGTCATAGCCCGCGGCCTCCATCACCAGCATGCTCTCGCGGGTGGCTTTGGCGACGCCGCCCAGCGTGCCCGCCGCCGGCGACGGGCGGACGAACGCGTGCTCGTCGACGGACAGCCGGGTCATCCGCGTCCGGTCGCCCAGGATCGAGCCGCCGGTGCGCGAGGACGACGGGTCCACCGCCAGGACGGCGACGCGGTGCCCGTCGGCGATCAGGTTCACGCCGAGCTGGTCGATGAACGTCGACTTGCCCACGCCCGGGACGCCTGAGACGCCGACTCGCACCGCGCCTCCGGTGTGGGGCAGCAGCTCGCCCAGCAGGGCTTGCGCCCGGTCGCGATGATCGGCGCGCCGCGACTCGACGAGCGTGATCGCGCGCGCGATCGCGGCCCGATCGCCGGCCAGGACCCGGTCGGCCTTCATTCGCTGAGGGTGGCCAGCAACTGCAGCGCGGAGTCGGCGATAACAGTCCCGGGCGGGAAGATCGCCGCCGCGCCGGCCGCCCGCAACTCGGCGAAGTCCTGCGGCGGGATGACGCCGCCGACCACGATCAGGATGTCCGGACGGCCCTGCTCGGCAAGCGCATCGCGCAGCGCCGGGACGAGGGTCAGGTGCCCCGCGGCGAGCGAGTTGACGCCGACGACGTGCACGTCCGCCTCGATGGCCTGGCGCGCGACCTCGCCCGGCGTCTGGAACAGCGGGCCGACGTCGACGTCGAAGCCGAGGTCTGCGAACGCGGTGGCGATGACCTTCTGGCCGCGGTCGTGCCCGTCCTGGCCCATCTTCGCGACCAGGATGCGCGGGCGGCGGCCCTGCTCCTGCGCGAAGGTATCGGTCGCCGCGCGTGCCTGCTCGATCACGCTCACCGCTCCAGCCTCCTCCCGGTACACGCCCGAGATCGTGCGGATCGTCGCCGCGTGTCGCCCGTACACCTGCTCCAGCGCGTCCGAGATCTCGCCGACGGTGGCCTTGGCGCGGGCCGCGTCGATCGCCAGCGTCAGCAGATTGTGCTCGAGCCCCGCCCGCTTCGTCCGTGCCGCGGCGGTCAAGGCGTCCAGCGCCGCCCGGGTCGCGGGCTCGTCGCGCTCGGCGCGCAGCCGCTGCAGCTTGTCGACCTGCTCGGCCCGCACCGCCGAGTTGTCGATCTTGAGCACGTCCAGCTCGTCCTCGACGTCCAGGCGGTACTTGTTCACCCCGATCAGCGGCTGGCGCCCGGAGTCGATCCGCGCCTGGGTCCGGGCCGCCGCCTCCTCGATGCGCAGCTTGGGCAGCCCGGCGTCGATTGCCTTGGCCATGCCGCCGGCGGCCTCCACCTCCTGGATGTGCGACCACGCCCGGCGCGCCAGGTCGTACGTCAGCTTCTCGACGTAGTACGAGCCGCCCCACGGGTCGATCACGCGCGTCGTCCCCGACTCTTGCTGCAGCACCAGCTGCGTGTTGCGGGCGACGCGGGCGGAGAAGTCGGTCGGCAGCGCCAGCGCCTCGTCCAGCGCGTTCGTGTGCAGCGATTGCGTGTGACCCTGCGTGGCGGCCATCGCCTCGACGCAGGTGCGGATCACGTTGTTGAACACGTCCTGCGCCGTCAGCGACCAGCCGGAGGTCTGCGAGTGGGTGCGCAGGGACAGCGACTTCGGCGAGGACGGCTCGAACTGCCTGACCAGCTTGGCCCAGAGCAGCCGGGCCGCGCGCAGCTTCGCGACCTCCATGAAGAAGTTCGTCCCGATCGCCCAGAAGAACGACAGGCGCGGCGCGAACCGGTCGATGTCCAGGCCGGCGGCGATTCCCGCGCGGAGGTACTCGACGCCGTCGGCGAGCGTGTAGGCGAGCTCGAGGTCGGCCGTCGCCCCGGCCTCCTGGATGTGGTAGCCGGAGATCGAGATCGAGTTGAACTTGGGCATCTTCTGCGAGGTGTACTCGAAGATGTCGCTGATGATCCGCATCGACGGTGCCGGCGGGTAGATGTAGGTGTTGCGGACCATGAACTCCTTGAGGATGTCGTTCTGGATGGTCCCGGTCAGCGCAGCGGGCTGCACACCTTGTTCCTCGGCCGCGACGACGTAGAGCGCGAGCACGGGCAGTACCGCCCCGTTCATCGTCATCGACACCGACATGCGATCGAGCGGGATGCCGTCGAAGAGCTGGCGCATGTCGTAGATCGAGTCGATGGCCACGCCGGCCATGCCGACGTCGCCGACCACCCGCTCGTTGTCGCTGTCGTAGCCGCGGTGCGTGGGCAGGTCGAACGCGATCGAGAGGCCCTTCTGGCCCATCGCCAGGTTGCGTCGGTAGAACGCGTTGGACTCGGCGGCCGTGGAGAAGCCGGCGTACTGGCGGATCGTCCAGGGCCGACCCGTGTACATCGTGGCCCGGGGTCCGCGGACGAACGGTGCGAAGCCGGGCAGGCCTCCGAGGTGCTCGACGCCGGCGAGGTCCTCTTCGGTGTAGAGCGGCTTGACGGGGATGCCCTCGGGCGTGTCCCACACGAGCGTGTCGGGGTCGGCGCCCTTCAGGTCCTTCGAGGCGAGCGCCCGCCAGTCGTCGATGCTCGGCTTCTTGTCCGTCACGGGGCCAAATCTACGGCCGGGGCCGCGAAGCAGCAGAATCTGCGGATGGGCGAGCCGCTCTTCACCTTCGAGGACGTGGTGGTCGAGCTCGGGGGCGCCCGCGTGC
>JBOGDQ010000192.1:0-27098 GCA_050742975.1 Jatrophihabitantaceae bacterium | reverse complement strand
CCGCCACCGACCCGGGCCGCGACCTCGATGTTCTTGATCAGCCGGGCGAACATCTTGCCGCGGCGCGCGTCGACGACGGCCTTCTTGTGTTTGGTGGTGGCCCACTTGGAATGGCCGCTCATCGCCGTCTTACCTCAGTTCCTTCTGCGTGTTTGTTGGCCAGACGAGTCTACGTGGAGGCCCGGCTGCGGTTGTCCGGCTGCTCCCCGGGGACCCGGTTCCGGATTCCCAGGCGTCACACGAAGTTCGGGGCATGCCAGTTTGCCCGCCTCTGAGCGAGAACGGCCGGGCCCTGCCTGAAAAGTCGCTCCGAGGCGGGCAAAACCCATCCCGGGTTTCTCGCGGTGACTCAACTGACAAACCGGGCGCCAGTCTCGTGGGTCGATGGTGCTAGACCTCGCCGTTGACGATGTCGACGAACAATCGGTGGATGCGGCGATCGCCGGTCATCTCCGGGTGAAACGCCGTCGCGAGCACCGGGCCCTGCCGCACCGCGACGATGTGACCGGCCGCGCGGGCCAGCACCTGCACGTCCGCGCCGGCCCGCTCCACCCAGGGCGCCCGAATGAACACCGCGTGCACCGGATCATCGAGACCCGTGAACGCGATATCGCCTTCGAACGAGTCAACCTGGCGGCCAAAGGCGTTGCGCCGCACAGTCATATCGATACCACCCAGCGGGACAGCCTCGCGGCCGTTGGCACCGGCGTCGAGAATCTCGCTGGCCAGCAAGATCATCCCGGCGCATGCCCCGTAGGTCGGGAAGCCGTCGGCCAGCCGCTTGCGCAGCGGCTCCAGCAGGTCGAGATCATGCAGCAGATGGCTCATCGTGGTGGACTCCCCGCCTGGGATGACCAGTGCGCCCACAGCGTCGAGTTCGTCACGGCGTCGGACGGGAACCGGATCGGCTCCGGCTTCGCGCAGCGCCGCCAGGTGTTCCCGGGTGTCACCCTGCAGCGCCAGCACGCCGACCCGTGGCGGGGTCATTGCGCCGCTCCTCCTCATCGCTTCGCTCTGCATCGTCGCCGGCGCGCTCACTGGCTCGCCGGACGGAAGTCGCGCTTGTAGCGGGTCAAACCCTCCTGCATCACCGCTGCGACCATCTCGCCGTCCTGATTGAAGATCTTGCCCTGCGTCAGCGACCGCCCGTGGCGCGCCGACGGTGACGACTGGTCGTAGAGCAACCACTCGTCGGCGCGGAACGTTCGCATGAACCACATCGCGTGGTCAAGCGACGCCACCTGTAGATGCGCGCGTTCGTCGAGGTGATTCACCTGGGCTGATCCCAGCAGCGTGAGGTCGCTCATGTAGGCCAGTGCGCAGATGTGCAGCACTGAGTCGTCGGGCAGCGGATCGCGGTGACGAAACCACACCTGCTGCTGGGAGGCCTTGCCGGGCAGGCGTTGCAGCTGCTCCTGCGGGACAATGCGGATGTCCCACTCCTCGAACTGGCGAAAGCCCGCGTCGTCGAACACCTTCATCGAATGCAGTCCCGGTAGGTCGTCCGGCGGCGGCGCCGCGGGCATCGCGTCCTGATGCTCGATGCCACTCTGATCGGTCTGAAACGACGCCGACATGGAAAAGATCGTCTGGCCGTGCTGGACGGCGTTGACCCGCCTGGTGCAGAACGAGCCGCCGTCGCGGATGCGTTCGACGAGAAAGATCGTGGACGCCTTGGCATCTCCCGGCCGCAGAAAGTACCCGTGCAGCGAGTGCACGAGGTAGCGCGGCTCGACGGTACGCACCGCCGACACCAGCGACTGGCCGGCTACATGACCACCGAAAGTGCGCTGCCAGTTGCCCGACTCCGGACTGAACACGCTGCCGCGGTAGATGTTGACCTCGAGCTGCTCGAGGTTAAGGATTTTCTCGATCGCCACGAAACGTTCTTACCAGCCGCGTTGCGCCAGGCGATGTGGCGCGGCGATCTCCTCCACGTTGATGCCGACCATCGGCTCGCCGAGCCCGCGCGACACCTTGGCCAACACGTCGGGGTCGTCATAGAAGGTGGTGGCCTTGACGATGGCGGCCGCGCGGTGCGATGGGGCACCGGACTTGAATATGCCCGAGCCGACGAAGACCCCCTCGGCGCCGAGTTGCATCATCATCGCGGCGTCGGCGGGCGTGGCGATGCCGCCCGCGGTGAAGAGGGTGACCGGCAGCTTCCCGGCCCGGGCCACCTCGACGAGCAGCTCGTGGGGCGCGGCGAGTTCCTTTGCCGCCACATATAACTCGTCCTCAGACAGCGAGGTCAGCCGCCGGATCTCGTCGCCGATGGCGCGCATGTGGGTGGTCGCGTTCGAGACATCACCGGTACCGGCTTCGCCCTTGGACCGGATCATCGCCGCGCCCTCGGTGATGCGGCGCAGCGCCTCGCCGAGGTTGGTGGCACCGCACACAAACGGCACGGTGAACTTCCATTTGTCGATGTGATGGGTGTAGTCGGCGGGGGTGAGGACCTCGGATTCGTCGATGTAGTCCACGCCGAGGCTTTGCAGGATTTGCGCCTCGACGAAGTGCCCGATCCGCACCTTGGCCATCACCGGGATGGTGACGGCGTTGATGATCCCCTCGATCAGGTCGGGGTCGCTCATCCGGGCCACGCCGCCCTGGGCGCGGATATCGGCCGGCACCCGTTCCAGCGCCATCACCGCGACGGCGCCCGCGCCCTCCGCGATGCGAGCCTGCTCCGGGGTGACGACGTCCATGATGACGCCGCCCTTGAGCATCTCGGCCATGCCGCGCTTGACGCGGGCGGTGCCGACGGACGGGCTGTCAGGGGTCTGCTGGTCGGACATGTTTCCGATTCTACGGCCCGTGACGGGGCCTGATCGCCAGCCGATCGGGCCCCGGTGGCCTGCCCGCCGTGGTCACGTGGGCGTGGTCACGTGGGGCGTGGTCAGGCCAGCGGCGCGCTCGTCGAGGTGAGCACGACCCAGGCACCGCCCGGCGACAGCGGGATCTGCTTGCCGTGCGAGTCGAGGAACTTGGTGCCTGAGGCCAGGGTCGGCCGGTACCACGTGCCGACGATGCGGTGACCGTTGCGGAACACCACGGCCTTGCCCCGCCCGACGGTGTGCGTGTACTTGTTCGGGTTACCCAGCACGTCCCGGTCCTTGGTGTAGACGGTGACGTTGCAGAACTGGACGATCACATTGGGCGTGTCGATCAGGGCGCCGTTGGCGGTGTGCTGGACGTTGCCGTCGATGAGCCGGACGTAGCGGTTCAGCTTGGCGTCCCAGTTGAACTGCACCGGGGTGCCGCCGACCCGCGTCTGCACGGTCGTGCCCTTGCCGACCGGCGCGTTGGCGATGCTCTTGGACCACGTCAGCCCGACGTTGCGCTCGCGCGCGCCCTTCATGACGTTGGCGATCGTGTTCAGGTTGGCGCGCAGGTTGTACGGCGCCGGACGGCCGCCATCGCGGGCGAAGCCGGGGCCGCCGCGGTCGTTGATGGACGCCTTCAGGTTCGACTTGTCGAGCACCTGCAGCGGGTTGCGGGATCCGCCCGACGCGACGTACGCGATCGGCCCGTACTCGGCCAGGATCTCCGGGTCGCCGGCTCGCGTGCTGCGCACCGCCTCCACCGTGGGCAGGTGGGTGTTGAACACGGCCAGCAGCCGTGTCAGGCCACCCTCGACCTCTTCGATGTAGACGATGTCCGCGTAGTTGGTGCCCACCTGTGGCCGGCCGTTGGCGGTGTCGTCGATCTTCACCGCGACGACGCGATTCGAGCTCGGGCGCAGACCCGTCAGCGGGTTGACCGGCTGCACCACCGGCTTGGCCGGCGTGGGCGTCGGCGTCGAGCTGGACGTGGTCGGCGTCGGCGTGCTCGAGGTGGTGCTCTTCTTGTGCCCGGACCCGCCACAGCCGGTGAGGGCAAGGGCGGCCACGGTCACGCACGCGATGGCGATGCCATTCGCGGTGCGGGCTGAGAGCTTCATGTCAGATCCTTCGTCGTATCAGGGTCACCCGCATCGATCCCGGGTGAGCTCAGCGGACGCGCCAGGCGCACCGGCATGGTCACAGTGTCATCGATGTCGAAGAACTGTGGCATGACCCGCCGCCCGGCGAGTCGCAGCAGACGAGGCATTCGCCGCGCCCGCAGCGTTCTCGTGTCACGCACCGCGTCGTTGTAGAAGCGGCGCGCCACCTGGACCCTGGCCGCGCCCTCGCGCAGCTCGGCCTCGGCCTCGGGGTGGAGCGGCTCGTCGACCTCGGCGAGCCTGGTGATCATGTGCCCGACGGCGTTCTCGGCCGCCTGTCTTTCCAGCTCACCCTCGACACCGAGCGCCGCCTGTGCAACCTGCTCACAGGGGCGCCGCAGATCCGGACGCACCCCACTGTCGGTCGACTCCGCGACATGCTGCAAGGCTGCTGCCCGGCGCACCAGCTGCGCGTCGAGGGCCGCCCAGGCTGCGTCCACCCGTGCATGCAGGCGGTCGAGCCGGGTCAGGGTGAACGTGATCCACATGGACAGCAGGACCGCGACGATCACGGCGCCGACGAGCCAGCCAACGGGGAGCACGGTGGCCGACTCTAGTTGCGGAGCCGGCTACGCCCCGCGCCCGCCCCGGATCGAGGCGGCGACGTTTCAGGCCAAGGGCACGCCCGCACCGGCGATGGCCAGGTCGTACACGCGCAGAACCTCGTGGGCCACGACGTTCCAGTCGTACGGGGCTACCGCGCGGGTACCGGCGTCGATCAGCCGGGTGCGCAGGTCGCTGTCGTCGAGGACGCGGGCCAGCGAGGCGGCCAGTGCGGCGCCGTCCCCCGTCGCGAACAACTCTCCCGCCGTCCCGGCGCCGAGCACCCGCCGGAAAGCCTCGAGGTCGCTGGCCACGACTGCGGTCCGGGCCGCCATCGCCTCGAGCAGGATCACCCCGAAGCTCTCCTGGCCGGTGTTAGGAGCGCAGTAGACCTCGACGCTGCGCAGCATCGAGGCCTTGTCCGCCTCGGTGACCTGGCCAAGCAGCTGCACGTGCCCGGCCAGCGCGGCGGGCAGCCGCGAGCGGAACTCGTCCGCGTCGCCCCGCCCGGCGACGAGCAGGTGCAGGTCCGGCCGTTCCGGCACCAGCCGGGCGAGCGCACGGATCAGGACGTCCATGCCCTTGCGCGGCTCGTCGTAGCGGCCGATGAAGCCGATCGTCCCACCCCGGCGTGGGTATCCGGGCAGCGGTGTCGCGTTCGCGAAGTGCCTGATCTCGACGCCGTTGGGGATGACGACCGCGTCGGCACCCAGATGCTCGACGATCACCTTGCGGGCGGCCGGCGACACCGCGATCCGTCCGGTCAGCTTCTCCAGGAAGGGCTGCAGCACGGTGTCGAACATCGAGTAGAACCGCGAGCGCGCGGTGGACGCGTGGAACGTCGCGACCAGCGGGCCGTCGTGGATCATGCAGGTCAGCAACGACAGGCTGGGCGGCGCCGGCTCGTGCACGTGGACGACGTCGAACGCGCCGTCGCGCAGCCACCGCCGGACCCGGGCGGCGGAGACGATCCCGAACTGCAGCCGCGCGACCGACCCGTTGTACGGGATCGGGACGGCCTTGCCGGCCATCACCACGTACGGGGCCAGCCCGGGCAGGTCCTCGTCGCCGGGCGCGAGCACGGACACGGTGTGCCCGAGCTCGATCAGCTTCTCGGCCAGGTCGCGCACGTGCGCCTGCACGCCCCCGGGGATGTCCCAGGAGTACGGGCAGACGATCCCCACGCGCATCAGCCGGCGCTCGCCCGCTGCGGCAGGTCGGCCAACCAGAGGCGCTGCATCATGTGCCAGTCGACCGGATGGGCGGCGATGCCCTCGGCGAACGCGTCGGCGAGGGCCTGCGTGCTCGACTGCACCCGCTCGCGCAGCCGCCCCTCGGGGATGCTCAGCGCCGGGTGGATGCGCTGGCCCCAGCCGCCGTCGTCGGTGAACCACAGGCTGACCGGCAGCAGTGCCGCGCCGGTCGTCGCCGCGAGCAGCGCGGGCCCGCCCGGCATCCGCGTGGCCTCGCCGAAGAACTGCACCTGGATGCCGTTGTGGGACAGGTCGCGGTCGGCGAGCAGACAGACCACCTTGTTCTCGGACAGCCGCTCGGTCAGCACGGAGATCGGCGAGCGCACTGCCCCGGTCAGCGCGATCACCTCCATGCCCAGGCTCTCGCGGTACTCGACGAAGCGGTCGAACAGCGACTCGGGCTGCAGCCGCTCGGCGACGGTGGCGAACGGGCCGCTGTGCGCGATCAACCACGCGCCGGCGACGTCCCAGTTGCCTTGATGGGGAAGGGCGATGATCGCGCCCCGTCCCGCCGAGAGCGCGGCGTCGAGGTGCTCGCTCCCGGTCGTGTTCGCGTCGGTGCGGGCGACCACGCGCGTCAGGTCCATCTTCGGCAGGCGGAACGTCTCCAGCCAATACCGCGAGTACGAGCGCAACGCATCACCGACGAGCCGATCCATCCGCAGCTCGGAGACGTCCGGTCCGACGACACGGCGCAGGTTCTTGCGCAGTTGCTGGGTGCCCGCCCCGTTGCGGACGGTCGCCAGGTCCGCTGCCGCGCGGAACGCGCGCCCGGAGACGGCAGCGGGCGCGGACATCACCGCACTCCAGCCCGTGGCGTAGCCGAGGTCGATCACCCTGTCCCGCAAGCGGGCGGATCCCCTGCGCGCCGGTTCGAACATCAGGCCTCCGCCGACTCCAGGGCCTTCGACTGCTGGTACACGCTCGCAAGCCGCTGGCCGACGGTGACGGTGGACGCCGCTACCAGCAGCCACAATGCGATCGCCTGGACGAACGGTATGTGGAACGGGTCGCCGGTGAGCCCCGTCCCCACGAGCACGATTATCAACCGGTCGGTGCGCTCGGCGATGCCCACGTTGCAGGTGAATCCGGCCGCCTCCGCCCGGGCCCGGATGTAGGAGGTCACCGCACCGAGCACGAGGCACAGCAGCGCAGCGAGCAACATCCAGCGCTGGCCGTGCAGCGCGAAGTACCAGCCGATCGTCGCGAACACCGCGGCGTCGGCGAAGCGGTCGCACGTCGAGTCCAGCACCGCGCCGAACTTGGAACTCTTGCCGCTGATGCGGGCGACCAGCCCGTCCAGCATGTCCAGCATCACGAACGCCCAGATCAGCAGCGTCCCCGTCATCCACCAGCCGCGGGTGAAGAACACCAGCGCACCTGCCATCGCGCCGAGCGTGCCGAAGACGGTGATCGCGTTGGGCGTGACGCCGATGCGTGCGAGCCACGTTCCGAACGGATTGAGCAGCCGGGTGAACACGACGCGAAGGGTGGCGGTGAGCACGCTGTACAGATATCCGTTCCGGGTGGCGTGGGCGATCGACATGGCCGAAGGTGGTGACGTCAGGAGCTACCACGATAGCCGTCGACCCGGACCGATCTGCTCAGATCGCTTGTCGGCAATGGTCGATCGGGTGTCGAATGCCGGGACAGCACTTTTCCCCGGTGGACAACCTGGAGGCCGCTGCAATGTCGACGAAGAAGGCCGTCACCAAGACCGCGACAGCCTCGTTCGACAGCGCGGACCGTCCCGAGAAGATCCGCAACGTCACGCTCGTCGGGCACTCGTCCGGTGGCAAGACAACGCTGGTGGAGGCGCTGCTCGCCGCGACCGGGACGATCCCGCGCGCCGGTTCGGTGGCCGACGGCAGCACGGTCAGCGACCACGATCCGGTCGAGGTCTCGCAGCAACGTTCGGTCGCGCTGTCGGTGTGCCCGCTGCGCTGGGACAACGTCATGGTGAACCTGCTCGACACGCCCGGATACCCCGACTTCACCGGGGAGTTACGGGCCGGGCTGCGAGCCGCGGACGCCGCGCTGTTCGTCGTGTCGGCCGCTGACGAGATCGATCCGATCACGGTGTCGCTGTGGGAGGAGTGCGCGGCGCTCGGCACGCCACGCGCCGTCGTCATCACCAAGCTCGACGCGCCACGCGCCGACTACCCCGGCACAGTCACCGCCTGCCAGGAGATGTTCGGCGGCGCTGACGGGCAGGCGGTGCTTCCGCTGTACCTGCCGGTCGGGGGCGGCGAGGCGCTCGCGCCCACGGGCCTCGTCGGGCTGCTGACCCGCGTCATCTACGACTACAGCGAGGGATTCCCGCCCCGCGAGTCGACCGACGGCGTCGAGGAGGTGGAGCTGGACAACGACCGGGGCGCGCTGATCGAGGCGATCATCAACAACAGCGAGGACGAGTCACTGCTGGACCGTTACCTCAACGGCGAGGACATCGGGCTGGACGTGCTCATCGACGATCTCGAGACGGCCGTCGCCCGCGGCACGTTCTTCCCGGTGCTGCCCGCGTGCGCTACCACCGGGCTGGGCCTGGCCGAACTGCTCGAGATCCTCTCGGGCGGCTTCCCGTCGCCGGTCGAGCTCGATCCGCCGGTGACCACGACGCTCGACGGCGCACCCGGCCCCACACTCAGCTGCGATCCGAACGGACCGCTCGTCGCCGAGATCGTGCGCACGACCGTCGACCCGTATCTCGGCCGGCTGTCCGTGCTCCGGGTGTTCTCGGGGACGATCACCGCCGACACCGCGGTGCACATCAGCGGGCACGGCGCTGCCGACCGCGGCCACCCCGACCACGACACGGACGAGCGGGTCGGCCAGCTGCACTCGCCGCTCGGCGCGACACTGCGGCCGATCGAGCAGGCGATCGCCGGGGACATCTGCGCGATCGGGCGGTTCGGTAGCGCGGAGACAGGCGACACCGTGTCGGACAAGGGCGATCCGCTGCTCATCGCGCCCTGGGACATGCCCGAGCCGTTGCTGCCGATCGCCGTGCAGGCCGCCACCCGCGGTGACGAGGACGCGCTCGCGAAGGCGCTGGGCCGGTTGACGGCCGGCGACCCGTCGGTCCGCGTCGAGCGGCGTCCGGAGACCGGTCAGCTCGTGCTGTGGTGCCTGGGCGAGGCGCACGCCGACGTCGTGCTCGACCGGCTGCGCTCGACGGGCGCGCACGTGGACACCGTCCCGTTGCGGGTCGCGCTGTCCGAGACCTTCACCACCGAGGCGCGCGGTCACGGCCGGCTGGTGAAGCAGTCCGGCGGCCACGGCCAGTTCGCCGTGTGCGACGTCGTGATCACGCCGCTGCCGCGCGGGTCCGGGGTTCAGTTCGTCGAGAAGGTGGTCGGCGGCGCCGTCCCGTCGCAGTTCATCTCGTCGGTGGAGAAGGGCGCGCGTGCGCAGCTCGAGCACGGTCTCGACAGCGAGCGGATCCCGGTCACCGACGTGCAGGTCACCCTGGTCGACGGCAAGTCGCACAGCGTGGACTCCTCCGACGCGGCGTTCCAGACCGCGGGGAGCCTGGCGGTCAAGGACGCGGCCGCAGCGGCCCGGCCGGCGCTGCTGGAACCGATCGCCCGGGTCGACGTCCTGGTCCCCGATGCGCACGTCGGCGCCGTGCTGTCGGACCTGTCCGGACGCCGCGGCCGGGTCACCGGGACCGAGCCGGACACCACTGCGCACAGCGGAATGGAGCGCACCGTGGTGCACGCCGAGGTGCCCGAGTCCGAGCTCACGCGGTACACGATCACCCTGCGCTCGCTGACCTCAGGCACCGGCCGCTTCACCCGGTGGTTCGACCGGCTCGAACTCGTCCCGGCGAACGTGGCCGAGTCACTGCGCAAGCCGGACTGACGCCGGCCGGCCGGCGGTCTACCGTTGATGCATGACAGCCGCGGACGCCGGGCTGAGGGACATCGTGCGGGAGGCGGCGAGCCTGCTCCCCGCCGTGGTGGCAGCCGTCGAACGCTGCCGAACCGAGTTCGATCCGCGCCAGGATCTGGCCCGCGTCTGCGGGGCCCTGACGTCGGCCTTCGGCTCGCTGCGCAATCGGCTCGAAGCCGTGCCCTCGTCGCCCCTGGTCGACCGCATCGACACCATGCTCTACCTCGAGCAGCGCATCGTCACCGAAGCGGCGCGGCTAGCGTTCCGGGCGCACAACGACCGCTGGTCGAGCGTGGCCAGGGCGTTCGGCGACGGGCTGACCGAGTCCTCGGACGAGTTGCTGCTGCTCGCCGCCCGGCTCTGATCCCCCGCACCGGGCGCCGTAAAAGTCCGCCTTGAGCTTCAGTCAGTCCGCACTCATCGCGATCTACCAGATGTTCGCGATCATGCACGAGCATTAGCACCGCCGGGCTACTCCTCGGGAAGCTTCAGCTTCGACAGGTCGGGCAACTTCAGGCCCGGCGGCAGCTGCGGCATGCCACCCTGGCCCGCACCGGGGAATCCGCCGGGACCCATGCCGCCGGGACCCATGCCGCCGGGACCTATGCCGCCGGCGAGACCTGCCGGCATCTTCGGCTGGGTGGGACCGCGGCCGCCCGAGGAACGACCCTTCTTGCCCTTCTTGCCCTTGCCCTTCTTCGACGAGCTGCGGCGCATCCCGGGCAGGCCCATCCCGCCGAGCTGGCCCATCATCTTGCGGGCCTCGAAGAACCGGTCGACGAGCTGGTTGACGTCGTTGACACGGACGCCCGATCCGTTGGCGATGCGCAGCCGGCGCGAGCCGTTGATCAGCTTCGGGTTCTCCCGCTCGAGCGGCGTCATCGAACGGATGATGGCGGCCGTCCGGTCCAGGTCCTTGTCGTCGATCTGGCTCATGGCGTCCTTCATCTGCCCCATGCCCGGCAGCATCCCCAGCAGGTTCCCGATCGGGCCCATCCGCCGGATCGCGGTGAGCTGGTCGAGGAAGTCCTCCAGGGTGAAGTTGTTCATGCCGCCCTGGAGCTTGGCGGCCATCTTCTCGGTCTCGGCCTCGTCGAAGTGCTGCTGGGCCTGCTCGATCAAGGTGAGCATGTCGCCCATGCCGAGGATGCGCGAGGCCATCCGGTCGGGGTGGAAGACGTCGAAGTCCTCCAGCTTCTCGCCGTTGGACGCGAACAGGATCGGCTGACCGGTCACCTCGCGCACCGAGAGTGCGGCGCCACCGCGGGCGTCCCCGTCGAGCTTGGTCAGCACCACGCCGGTGAACCCGACGCCGTCGCGGAACGCCTCGGCGGTGTTGACCGCGTCCTGCCCGACCATCGCGTCGACGACGAACAGGACCTCCTGCGGCTGGACCGCGTCCCGGATGTCCGCCGCCTGCTGCATCATCTCGGCGTCGACGCCGAGCCGGCCGGCGGTGTCGACGATGACCATGTCGTGCTGGGCGCGGCGGGCGAACTCGATCGAGTCGCGGGCCACCCGGACGGGATCCCCGCTGTGCCCGTCCGACGAGCCCTCTCCCCGACCGCCGACGTTGCCCGGCTGCGGCGCGTAGACGGCGACCTTGGCCCGCTCACCGACGACCTGCAACTGGGTCACCGCGTTGGGCCGCTGCAGGTCACACGCGACGAGCACCGGGGCGTGCCCCTGATCGCTCAGCCACCGGGCCAGCTTGCCGGCCAGGGTCGTCTTGCCGGCGCCCTGCAGGCCGGCGAGCATGATCACCGTCGGTGGCTGCTTGGCGAACTGCAGGCGCCGGGTCTCGCCGCCCAGGATGGCCACCAGCTCGTCGTTGACGATCTTGATGACCTGCTGCGCCGGGTTCAGCGCCTTGGAGACCTCCTCGCCCTTGGCCCGCTCCTTGATCGCGGCGATGAACCCACGCACCACCGGAAGCGCGACGTCGGCCTCGAGCAGCGCGAGACGGATCTCGCGGGCCGTCGCATCGATGTCGGCCTCGGACAGCCGGCCCTTGCCACGCAGGTTGGTGAAGACGGCGGACAGGCGATCGGACAGCGTGTCGAACAACAGGAGTCCTTGGATGCGTCGGGAGGAACCGGTCCCGGCCAGCGTACGTGGCGGTTGCCCGTCGTCAGAGCAGCCCGCGGCCGCCGTCGACGTAGATGACCTGGCCGGTGAGGTAACCGGCCTCCTCGCCGGCGAAGAACGCCACCGTGTTGGCGATGTCGGCGGGCACCCCGCCGCGACGCACCGGGACGGCCGACGCGGTCGCCTCGCGCATGGCCTCGATGGTGGTGCCGATGCGCTCGGCGGTGGCCGCAGTCATTGCCGTCTCGATGAACCCGGGGGCGATCGCGTTAGCGGTGACTCCGAACGGGCCGAGCTCGATCGCCAGCGTCTTGGTCAGACCCTGCAGGCCGGCCTTCGCCGTCGAGTAGTTGGCCTGGCCCCGGTTGCCCAGCGCAGACGTGGACGACATCGACACGATCCGGCCGTACTTGGCGGCGACCATGTGCTTCTGGGCGATCTGGCTGCACAGGAAGGCGCCGCGCAGGTGCACCTCCATGACCAGCGTCCAGTCGTCGTCGGTCATCTTGAACAGCAGGTTGTCGCGCAGCACGCCGGCGTTGTTCACCAGGATGTGCAGGCCGCCGAACTCGGCGACGAGCGTGTCGACCGCGCCCTGGACCTGATCGCGCTGGGACACGTCCGCGCCGAGGCCGACCGCCTGCCCGCCCGCGGCGATGATCTCGTCGGCAACCGACTGCGCGGCGTCCCGGTTCAGGTCGAGCACGCCCACCCGGGCACCGTCCGAGCCGAGCCGGCGCGCGACCTCGGCCCCGATCCCCTGCGCGCCTCCGGTCACGAGCGCGACGCGATCCTGCACACCTGCCATGTTGGTTACTGCCCTTCCTGTCGAGAAACGAGGCGCCGCACGCCGGCCAGCCAGCGGTCCGGGTCCGACGCCTTCTGCGCGTAGAACGTACCGACCTCGGGGTGCGGGAGGATCAGGAAGGCCTCCGCAGCCAGGCCCGCGACGACGGCATCGGCGACCTGCTCGGGCGTGAGGATCTGCCCGGACGCGGCGACGGCCCGGGCTCCCGCGTTGCCCGCGGCCAGCGGCTGCATGAGCAACGGTGTCGCCACCCCCAGCGGGCAGAGCACGCTCACCCCGAGACCGCGGTCGCCGTACGTGACGGCCAGCCACTCGGCGAAGGCGACCGCCCCGTGCTTGCTGACCGTGTACGGTGCGTCGCCGGGCGAGGTGAGCAGCCCCGCCGCGGACGCGGTGTTGAGCAGGTACCCGCCGCCGCGTTCGAGCATGTGCGGGACCACTGCGCGAGCGGCGTACACGTGCGACATGACATGGACGTCGAACGCCCTGTGCCACAGGTCCCCGGGGTCGTCCAGCCCGACGCCGGTGGTGATGCCGGCGTTGCTGCAGAACACGTCGATGCGGCCGAAGCGGGCGATCGTCCGGTCCACGAGCGCAGCGATCGCGTCGGCGTCGCACACGTCCACAGCCTCGCCGACCCCGCCGACCTCATCGGCCACCGCGCGAGCCGCGTCGCCGTTCAGGTCGGTCACCACGACGGTCGCCGCGCCGTCTGCGGCAAAGCGCCGGGCCAGTGCCGCGCCGATCCCGCTGCCGCCTCCGGTGATGACGATGGCCTTGCCGTTGACGTCCATTCAGGCCTCCGGACCCAGTTGGCGGACGAGGTCGAGCAACGTGGTCGCGTCGGCCGCGTCGGGCGTCGGGAGCAGGGCGATGACGGGCGTCCGCACCCCGGCGTCGGCGTAGGCCTGCACCTTCGCGCGGCACTGCTCCGGGGTCCCATGCAGGACCAGGTCGTCGACCACCTCGTCGGGGATCGCGGCAGCAGCCCCAGCACGGTCGCCTGCCGCCCATCGCTCGTGCATCGGGCGCAGCGCGTCGCCGCGGCCGAGCCAGTCGTGGAACGCGGCGTAGGCAGGCACGGTCAGGTAGGTCGAGATCAGCACCCGGCCGAGGTTGCGCGCGTACCCGTCGTCAGCGGTCGGGCAGACGAAGATCCGGGCGACGACGTCGGCCCCCGGGTTGGCGATCGCCTCGACGCAGCGGCCGACGTCGTGGGAGGCGAGCCAGTTCAGGATCGCGCCGTCGGCCTCCCGCCCGGCCAGCCGCAGCATCTGCGGACGGAGCGCGGCCAGCAACACCGGCGGGGGGACGGCCGGCGGCTGGTTGAGCTTGAACCGCTTGATCGTGAAGCTGTCGAACTCGCCGTCGACCCGATCACCGGCGAGCGCCGCCCTGACCACGCGCAGCACGTCGCGGCTGCGCCGGTAGGGCTCGTCGAACGCGATGCCGTTCCAGTTGCCGACGATGACCGGGCTGGACGCCCCGAGCCCGAGCACAAACCGGCCGGGCGCGGCGGCCGCCATCGACGCGGCGGACATCGCGATCAGCGCCGGCCCCCGCGTGTACACCGGGACGATCGCGGTGCCCAGGCGCAGCGTCGGCTCCCACGCCGAGGCCAGCGCGAGTGGCGTGAACGCGTCCGTCCCGTTCGTCTCGGCCGACCACGCGTCGGTGTACCCGAACGAGGGCAGCGCCCGGATCAGGTCGGTGTGCGCCGGCAGCGGCGCTCCGATCAGCGGGATCGTCAGCCCCCAGCCCACGTCAGCGCGCCCTGTTGATCGTGTTTTCCCCGCTGGGCACCGGTTCTGGCCCGGCGGAGCGACGTCCGGCGGGGAAAACGTGATCACTCGCGAGCGGGGCGGTGGGGTTCATCGCGCCGTCGTCGCCCTGCTTAGCTCCTCGCGCGCGACCGAGCGCAGGTGCACCTCGTCCGGACCGTCGGCCAGGTGCAGCGTGCGCAGCTGGGCCCAGGACTCGGCCAGCGGCGTGTCCCCGGAGACACCGGCAGCGCCGTGCGCCTGGATCGCCCGGTCCACCACGTACGACGCAGCACGAGGGGCGGCCACCTTGATCGCCGCGATCTCGGCCCGCGCGTTCTTCACCCCGGCGTTGTCGATCAGCCACGCCGTCTTCAGCACCAGCAGCCGAGCCTGCTCGATCGCCATCCGCGACTCGGCGATCCACTCCTGCACGACGCCCTGCCGTGCGATCGGCCCGCCGAACGCGGAACGGGAGGACACCCGGGCACACATCAGTTCCAGAGCCCGCTCGGCCATGCCCAGGCTGCGCATGCAGTGGTGGATGCGGCCGGGGCCGAGCCGGGCCTGGGCCATCATGAAGCCGCCGCCCTGCGGTCCGAGCAGGTTCTCAACCGGGACGTGCACGTTCTCGAAGTTCACGACCGCGTGGCCGCCGTGCGTGCCGTCGTCGTAGCCGAACACCGACGTGGACCGCTCGAGGGTCACCCCAGGCGTGTCCAGCGGGACCAGGACCATCGAGTGCCGGGCATGACGTTCGGCGTCCGGATCGCTGACCCCCATGACGATCGCGATCCTGCACTCCGGCCGCATCGCACCCGACGACCACCACTTGCGCCCGTCGACTACGTACTCGTCGCCGGTCCGGGTGATCGTCAGCGCCATGTTCGTCGCGTCCGAGGATGCCACCGCCGGCTCGGTCATCGAGAAGCAGGACCGGATCTGCGCATCCAACAGCGGCCGCAGCCACCGCTCGTGCTGCTCGTCGGTGCCGAACATCGCGATCAGCTCCATGTTGCCGGTGTCCGGGGCGGCGCAGTTCATCGCCTCGGGCGCGATCGCGACAGACCGCCCGGACAGTTCGGCGAGCGGCGCGTAGTCGAGGACGGACAGGCCCGCACCGAACCGCTCGTCCGGCAGGAACAGGTTCCAGAGCCCCTGCTTCCGCGCGACGTCCTTGAGCCCGCCGAGGATCTCGGGGGTGCGGAACGGGGTGCCGGCCGCTCGGTTCGCGGCCGCCTGCGCCTCGAACTCGTGCTCGGCCGGGTAGACGTGCTCGTCCAGGAACCGGGACACCTGCGCCTGCAGGTCCTCGGACCGTTCGCTGTGCCGGAAGTCCATCGGTGGCCTCTCTATCGGTCGACGCGGGAAGCGAGCGCGGTCAGCGCGGCGGCGAGCAGCTCAGGGACGGCCGCGCCGAAGTGGTCGAACCCGGCGCCGACGGTCTTGCCCTGCAGGTAGCGGTGGTGGATGCCCTCCGCGACGACGGCGAGCTTGAAGTAGCCGAAGCCGACGTACCAGTCGAGCTGACTCAGGTCGCGGTGCGAGCCGGCGTCGTACCTGGCGACCAGCTCGCGCGGGCTCAGGAACCCGTCGCCGGGGCTCATCCGTGGCATCACGAAGTCGCCGTCGACCGACAGCGTCTGGTAGACGACCAGCAGCCCGACGTCGGTGAGCGGGTCGCCCAGCGTCGCCATCTCCCAGTCGACGACGGCCGCGATCGCGCTCAGATCCGGCCGGAACATGACGTTGGTCAGCCGGTAGTCGCCGTGGACGATGGCCGGCGCGGACTGGTCCGGGACAGTGCCGCTCAGCCGGGCCAGCACCTGATCGAGGATCTCCAGCGGGCGCGTCTCGGACGCCTGCCACTGCTGGTGCCAGCGCCGGACCTGCCGGGTGAGGAAGCCGTCCGGACGGCCGAACTCGGGCAGTCCGACCGACTCCGGGTCGACCGCGTGCAGCGCGACGAGGGTGTCCACCAGCTGCTCGCACGCCATGCGGGCCGCGGTGGTATCGAGGCCGGCGATCACCTCCGGCCGGTCCAGCACCAGCCCGTCGACGTAGCTCATCAGGTAGAACGGCGCGCCCAGGACGCCCTTGTCCTCGCACAGCGCGATCGCCTGCGCCACCGGGACGTCCGTGCCGTGCAGGGCGCTGATGACCCGGAACTCGCGCACCATGTCGTGCGCCGTCGGCAGCACGTGGGCCAGCGGCGGGCGGCGCAGCGCCCAGGTGGTGCTGCCGTCGGTGACGCGGTAGGTCAGGTTCGACTTGCCGCCCGCGATCACCTCGCCGGCGAGCGGTCCGCGGCGCAACCCCGGGTGCTCCGCGTCGAGCCACGACGTCAGCGCCGCGAGGTCGAGCCCGGGGAGATCCGCCACGCGGGCGACCATACCGACCGACCGGTCGGTACGGCAAGAATCAGGTGCCGTGCGCCCCGAGCCAGGCCAGGACCTCGCCGGCGTGGGCGTCCGGCGGGAACACCGGGTAGAAGGCGTGCTCGACCCGGCCCTGCGACACGACGAGGGTCAGCCGGGCGTACAGCCGCCGCCCCTCCACCTCGAATGTCGGCAGGTCGAGGGCGTCGGCGAGCGTGAGGCCGACGTCCGAGAGCAGGGCGAACGGCAGGTGCAGGCGTTCGGCCGCCTCACGCTGGTAGTCGGTGTCCTGGCCGGACAGGCCGTACACCCGCGCCGCGCCCGCCTGCTGCAATTCGGCGTGCAGATCGCGGAACCCGCACGACTCGGGAGTGCAGCCGCGCGCGCCGGGGATCGCGTCCCAGCCGTCCGGCAGCTCGACCCCGGGCCGGCCGGTCATCGGGTACAGGTAGATGAGCGTCCGGCCCGGTCCCAGCTCGTGCAGTGCCACCGTCCGGCCGTCCGTGCCCGCAAGTTCGACCGCAGGCATGGGCCGGCCGGCGACGTGGTCCGCACGCCCGTCGTCCTGCGGCACGGGCAGGTCCGCCGGCAGCGGGAAGTGGCCCGTCACCCGACGCTCGCATGGAACAGGGCGCCGACGCCGAACGTCACCGCGGCGGCGAAGATGCCGAGCGCGAGCTGACGGGCGCCGGAGAACCACCAGCTGCGGTTGGTGACCTGGGAAGCCAGGACGCCGGCACCGAACAGCGCGACGAGCGCGACGACGGCCGAGATCACGATCTCCTTGGCGCCACACAGGTACGGCAGCAGCGGGAGCAGCGCTCCGAGGCTGAACGAGCCGAGCGAGGAGAACGCGGCCGTCCACGGGCTCGGCAGCTGGTGCGGGTCGACGCCGAGCTCCTCCTGGGCATGGATGAGCAGGGCCTGGTCAGGATCGTGTGACAGCTGGCGGGCGACCTTCTCGGCCAGGTCCGCGTCGACGCCGCGCGAGACATACATCTGCGCCAGCTCGGCCAGCTCGGCCTCGGCGTTGTGCTCGAGCTCGTTGCGCTCTACGGCCAGCTCGGCGAACGCCGCCTCGTTCTGGCTCTGCACCGAGACGTACTCGCCGGTGGCCATCGAGAACGCTCCGCCGACCAGGCCGGCCAGCCCGGCCAGCGAGATCTGCTTGGTGTCGGCGCTCGCCCCCGCCACGCCGGCGATGAGGGCGAAGTTCGAGACCAGCCCGTCCATCATCCCGAACACGGTCGGACGCAGCCAGCCGCCGGCCAGGTCGCGGTGATCGTGGTGGACCTCCGGACTGGACAGCTCGGGCAGGTCAGTCGTCGGATCGGCCACCGGCATCCACCTCCCGCGTGTCCGGCTCCTGCGTGTCCGGCGGGTCCTCGACTCGCGGCACCACCCTGCCGTCACGGTACGGCGACGGCTCGCGCGCGGCGGACAACCCGCCGTGCCGGAGGAACCAGGCCAGGCCTATCAGGAACACGATGATGCTCGTCCAGATGTTCAGGCGCAGCCCGAGAATGTGGTTCGCGTGGTCCTCGCGCAGCGCCTCGATCCAGATCCGGCCGACCGTGTACCCCATGACGTACAGGGCCATGACGTTGCCACGGCCGAGTCGTCGGCGGCGGTCGAGGTACAGCAGCGCGAAGCCGAGCGCGATGTCCCAGAGCGACTCGTACAGGAAGGTCGGCTGGAACAGGCCGTGGACGAGCGTGCTGTTCACGCAGGCCTGCCCGCCGTCCGCGACTCCGGGGACGGTCGCGTGGCCGGACGTGATGTCCATGCAGTGCACCTGGAGCCCCCACGGCAGGCTGGTCGGGCCGCCGTACAGCTCGTTGTTGAACCAGTTCCCCCACCGGCCGATCCCCTGCGCGAAGATCACCCCGGGCACGGCGGCGTCGGCGAACACGGTCAGCGACAGGCCCTTGCGCCGGCAGCCGATCCAGGCGCCGAGCGTGCCCAGCGCGATCGCGCCCCAGATGCCCAGGCCACCGTCCCAGATCTTCAGCGCGTTGAGCGGGTGCTTGCCCTTCTCGAAGTACAGCTCGGGGTCGCTGACCACGTGGTACAGCCGGCCGCCGATGATCCCGAACAGGATCGCCCAGCCGGCGACGTCCCAGATCTCGTCCTCCTTTCCACCGCGCTCGCGCCAGCGGCGGGTCGTCAGCCACAGGCACAGCAGGATCCCGGCGATGATGCATAGGGCGTAGGCGCGGATCGGCAGCGGACCCAGGTGCCAGACGCTCTGTGAAGGGCTGGGGATCTCGGCGAGGTGTTGCACGGGTTCACGGTAGCCGCCGCAGCACCGGGTCCGCCGACTACGTTGGATCGCATGACTGCACAGACGATGCGCGCTGTTGTCGTGACGGCCCACGGTGATCCGGATGTGCTGCAGGTGCAGGACGTTCCGGTTCCGGAGGTCGGCCCCACGCAGGTGCTGGTCGAGGTCGCGGCGTCCGGCGTCAACTTCATCGACGTGTACCGGCGCCAGGGCGTCTACCCCACCGACCCGCCGTTCGTGCTCGGCATGGAGTGCGCGGGACGGGTGCTCGCGACCGGCGCTGGGGTGGACTCAGTATCGGTCGGCGACGTGGTGGCGACGGCCGAGGCCGGTAACGGAACGCACGCGGCGCTGGCCGTGTTCGAGGCCGCGACGGCGGTGCCGGTCCCCGCGTCGGTGGCTCCGGACATCGCTGCCGGCGCGATGCTGCAGGGCATCACCGCGCACTACCTGACCAACTCGACCTTCCCCGTGCAGCCGGGCAACGAGGTGCTCGTGCACGCGGCCGGGGGCGGGGTGGGGCAGCTGCTGGTGCAGCTGGCGAAGACGAAGGGCGCGCACGTCGTCGCGACGGTCGGCAGCGCGGAGAAGGAACAGGTAGCGCGGTCGGCCGGTGCCGACGAGGTGATCCGTTACGACGAGGTGTCCGAGCTCGCCGACGCGGTTCGCGCTGCGTCCGGCGGCGGGGTGCACGTGGTGTACGACGGCGTCGGGAAGGCGACCTTCGACGCCTCGCTCGCCTCGCTGCGCCCGCGCGGGACGCTGGCCCTGTTCGGCGGTGCCAGCGGGCAGGTGCCGCCGTTCGACCTGCAGCGGCTGAACTCCGGGGGCTCGCTGTTCGTCACCCGGCCGACGATCGTGCACCACGTCGCCACCCGCGACGAGCTGACCTGGCGCACCTGTGAGCTGTTCGCCGCGATCGCCGACGATTCCCTGCACATCGCCATAGGCGGCCGGTACCCGATGGAGCGGGCGGCCGATGCCTACCGTGATCTGGAGGGCCGGCGCACCACGGGCAAGCTCCTGATCGTCCCGTAGCGCCGGCGCGCGCCCGATTGTGCAACCTCTGGCGGCGTCAGGGCGGTCAGAGTTGCACAATCCGGTCAGCCGTTATCCCCAGCGGTGAGCTCAGCCCCGGCGCACGCCGGCGGCCAGCTCGGCCGCCAGCTCGCGGACCGCGGCGACTCCGGCCCGGTCGGGGCTGTCGAGCAGCCTGCGGACGAACGCCGAACCGACGATCACCCCGTCGGCGAAGGCGGCGACCTCGGCCGCCTGGTCGCCGTCCGAGACACCGAGCCCGACGCACACCGCGATGTCCGGGGCCAGGATTCGCACCCGGCCGACCAACGACTCCGCGGCACCACCGACAGACGCCCGTGCGCCGGTCACCCCCATCGTCGAGGCAGCGTAGACGAACCCGCGCGAGGCTGCGGCAGTCGAGCTGATCCGGGCGTCGGTGGACGACGGCGCGACCAGGAAGACGCGGTCCAACTGGTGCGTGTCGGAGGACGTCAGCCACTGCGCGGCCTCCTCCGGGATCAGGTCCGGCGTGATCGCGCCCGCTCCCCCGGCCGCGGCGAGGTCGGCCGCGAACCGCGCCACGCCGTATCGGTCGATGGGATTCCAGTACGACATGATCACCGCGACCGCACCCGCCTCGACCACGGTGGCCACGGCACGCAGGGCATCAGCCAGGTTCACGCCGGCCCGCACGGCCGGCTCGGCCGCGGCCTGGATCGTCGGCCCGTCCATCACCGGGTCGCTGTACGGGACGCCGACCTCGACGACGTCCACGCCGCCGGCCACCATCGCCCGCATCGCGTCGATCGACAGGTCGACGGACGGGAAGCCGACCGGCAGGTATCCGATCAGCGCCGCCCGGCCCTCGGCCTTCGCCCTGGCCAGCACGTCGGACAGCGCGCTCACGAGGTCAGTCCGAAATAGCGCGACGCCGTCTCGACGTCCTTGTCACCGCGCCCGGACAGGTTGACCAGGATCACCGCGTCCGGCCCCAGTTCGCGACCGATCTGCATCACGCCGGCCAGTGCATGCGCCGACTCGATCGCCGGGATGATTCCCTCCGTCCTCGACAGCAGCGAGAACGCCTGCATCGCCTCGGCGTCGGTGATCGGCCGGTACTCGGCCCGTCCGATGTCGTGCAGGTACGAGTGCTCGGGCCCGACTCCCGGGTAGTCCAGGCCGGCCGAGATGGAGTGCGACTCGATCGTCTGCCCGTTCTCGTCCTGCAGCAGGTACGAGCGCGCACCGTGCAGGACGCCGGGTGCGCCACCGGTGATCGTCGCGGCATGGCGCCCCGTGTCGATCCCGTCGCCGCCCGCCTCGAACCCGAGCAGCCGCACGTCGGCGTCGGGCACGAACGCGGTGAAGATGCCGATCGCGTTGGACCCGCCGCCCACACACGCGGCGACGACGTCGGGCAACCTGCCGACCCGCGCCAGCACCTGCTCACGGGCCTCGTCACCGATCACGCGCTGGTACTCACGCACCATCAGCGGGAACGGGTGCGGTCCGGCGACGGTCCCGAACACGTAGTTGGTGCTCTCGACGTTGGTGACCCAGTCGCGCATCGCCTCGTTGATCGCGTCCTTGAGCGTCCGCGAGCCGGTGGTGACCGGCACGACCTCGGCGCCGAGCAGCTGCATGCGGGCGACGTTCAGCGCCTGGCGCCGGGTGTCCTGTTCGCCCATGTAGACGACGCACTCCAGCCCGAGCAGGGCGGCGGCGGTCGCGGTGGCGACGCCGTGCTGGCCGGCGCCGGTCTCGGCGATGACCCGCTTCTTGCCGATGCGCTGGGTCAGCAACGCCTGACCCAGCACGTTGTTGATCTTGTGCGAGCCGGTGTGGTTCAGGTCCTCCCGCTTGAGCAGGACGCGGGCCCGGCCGCAGTGCTCGCCGAAGTTCGGAACGTCGGTCAGCGGGGACGGGCGCCCGGTGTAGTCACGCAGCAGGCGCGCCAACTCGGCGCGGAACTCGGGATCGGCCTGGGTCTCGTGGAACGCGGCGGTCAGGTCGTCGATCGCGGCGACCAGTGCCTCTGGGACGAAGCGGCCGCCGAACTGGCCGAAGTGGCCGGTGGCGTCAGGGACAGCGGTCATGGCACGGCTCCAGAGCAGGACTAACGACGGGGGCGGGGACAGCTCACCCGCGCCATCGCCCATCGCGCACCAGAGCTAATCGCATGGGCCGAGCCTACCGGCTCGGCGCTGCCGCGTCGGGAGCGGCTTAGCCTGATGAGGTGGAGTACCAGCCGCCGCCGGCGTTCGGGCCGCCCGAGTCTCGCATCGGCCCGCTGCGCCCCGACGAGGCGATCGCGCTGCTCGGCCAGCAGCAGGCGCCCGGGTATGCGGCGCCCGAGCCCCGGGCGCTACCGCCGGTACCGCGCGCCCGGCTCGTCGCCGCCGGCGTGCTCGCCATCGCCCTGGTCGCCGCGGGAATCATCGCGCTGGTAGGCGTCCTCGGCAGCAACACCGACCGCAGCCGCCGGACGATCAGCCTGCCGGACATGGCCGGCAACTATCAGCTGATCCGCTCGATCGACGGGCAGTCGATCGAAGCGATGCTGGGCAGCCAGCTCGGCTCGCTGGGGCCGATCCAGGGCGCGCTCGACTCGGCCAAGGTCGGCGTCTACGGTCTGGGCCCGAACGCCGGTCCGACGATCGTGTTCCTCGGCTTCAGCGCCGCCGACAGCGCGAGCATCCGCCAGCTGCTCGCCTCGGCCGGATCGGACGCCGTGGTCACCGAGGTGATGTCCGGTGCGGGCGCGAGCGTGCCCAGGGCGATCGGCCCCGGCCAGCTCGGTGGCGCGCTGCAGTGCTCGCAGGCGATCAAGAACGGGACCTCGTTCACGCCGTGCGTGTGGGCCGACAACGACACCCTGGCGATGGTGCTGCAGATCGGCATTGTCGACGTGGACGACGCGGGCGCGGTCACGCTGCAGTTCCGGTCAGCCGCCGAGCACTGAGACGCGCCGTCAGCGGGCGGTGCGGGGCGTGGCCGGGTGGGCGCCGGCCGTCACGAGTTCGGCCAGCGCCTGACGCGGGTCGCTGTGCGTGACCAGGCCCTCGCCCACCAGCACCGCGTCCGCACCGGCAGCCGCGTACTCGATCAGGTCGAGCGGTCCCCGCACGCCGGACTCGGCGATCTTGACGATCTCGCTGGGCAGTCCGGGCGCGATGCGCTCGAACGTCGACCGGTCGACCTCCAGCGTGCGCAGGTTGCGCGCGTTGATGCCGATGACCCTCGCCCCGGCGTCGACCGCGCGCGACGCCTCGTCCTCCGTGTGCGCCTCGACGAGGGCGGTCATGCCGAGAGACTCGGTCCGCTCGAGCAGCCCGATCAGCGCGTTCTGGTCCAGCGCGGCCACGATGAGCAGGACGACGTCGGCACCGTGCGCGCGGGCCTCGTGCACCTGGTACGAGCCGACGATGAAGTCCTTGCGCAGCACGGGAATCCGCACCGCTGCGCGCACCGTATCGAGGTCGGCCAGCGAGCCATCGAAGCAGCGCTCCTCCGTCAGCACGCTGATCATGCGCGCGCCACCGGCCTGGTACTGGCCGGCCAGGTGCGCCGGATCGGCGATGTTGGCCAGCGCCCCCTTGGACGGGCTGCGGCGCTTGACCTCGGCGATCACGCCCACGCCGGGCGCGCGCAGCGCGGCGAGCGCATCGAGGGCGGGTGGTGCCGTCGCCGCCTGGGCCTTGATGTCGTCCAGCGGGAGCGCGACCTGGCGAGCTGCGACGTCTTCGCGGACTCCCGCGACGATCTCGTCGAGCAGATTGCTCACCGCGGGCGCCTCCCGACACTCGTCCTGCAAAAGCGTGCGCATTGAGGGTAACCGGTCATTCCGGATCGGCCTGGGTGGGGTCGTCGCCGCGGTCCAGGGCCGACCACATCGACGCGTCGGCCCGCGCCCGGGCCTGCTCGGCATCCGCTGCGGGCGCGCGCGCGGACGGCGCCTCGTACTTGGCGGACATCACACCCCAGCGATGCCCGCGCAGCGCGACGAGTAGCCCGGCGACGAGCACCAGCGCACCGCACACCGCGGACGTCACCGCCCACGCGGAGGTCACGCTGATGTGGGCGGCGCCGACCTCGACGCCGGAGTGCCGGTCCTCGACGAGCGAGCGCGCCCGCGAGGCGCTCACCGCGCCGAGGTCGGCCAGCGAGCGCCAGATCAGCAACAGCCCGGCCAGCGCGATGACGGTGCCGATGATCTGGCGGATCAGCCCGCGCGTCGCGATCACCGCGATCACGCCGGCGAGCGCGACCAGGGCGAGGGCGGTGGGGGCTGCATCGACGGTGCGGCCGTTCAGGTGCAGCACGTCGTCGCCGAACGGGCGCGGCCGCGGCGTCAGCACGCTCTGCCAGTTGCGCGTCGAGATCAGCAGAGCGCCGGCCGCGCCGATCAGCAGCACGAGCAGGGCCAGGCCGTACTCGCCGCGCTCACGCATCGCGGGCCACCGGGCGCAGCGTCTCGGCCGTCGCGATCGCCTGCAGCACCGCCCGCGCCTTGTTCTCGGTCTCCTGCTCCTCCAGCGCGGGCACGCTGTCGGCGACGATCCCCGCCGCGGCCTGCACGTGGGCCACGCCGTCGCGCATCACCGCGGTACGGATCGCGATCGCCATGTCCAGGTCGCCGGCCGCGTCCAGGTAGCCGACCGCTCCGCCGTAGATGCCCCGTCGCACCGGTTCGAGCTCGTCGATCAACTCCATCGCGCGCACCTTCGGCGCGCCGGTCAGCGTGCCGGCCGGGAACGTCGCGGTGAGCACGTCGAAGGCGTCCTTGCCGTCCGCGACCTGCGACTGCACCGTCGACACGATGTGCCACACGTGGCTGTACCGCTCGACCGCCCCGAACTCGACGACGTCCACGGTGCCCGGCGCGGACACTCGGCCGAGGTCGTTGCGCGCCAGGTCGACGAGCATCACGTGTTCGGCCTGTTCCTTCGGGTCGCTGACCAGCTCGGCGGCCAGGGCCGCGTCGCGCTCGGCCGTCGCGCCCCGCTTGCGGGTGCCGGCGATCGGGTGCAGGACGGCCCGCCGCTCGTTGACCGTCACCAGCGCCTCCGGGCTGCAGCCGACGATGTCGACGCCGGCCGTGCGCAGGAAGTACATGTACGGGGACGGGTTGAGCGTGCGGAGCACCCGATACACGTCGAGCGGGTCGGCCGTGGTCTGCACCGTGAAGCGCTGGCCGACCTGGATCTGGAACACCTCGCCGGCGCGGACCGCCTCCAGCGCCTGCTCGACCGACGGCTGGTACTCGCCGGTGGGCGTGCGGGAGGTCGCCGCGATCGGCGGCACGGTCGCGAACGTCGCCACGGTGGGCAGGGCGGGTGTCGCCAGCGCGGCCTGCATGCCGTCCAGCCGGGACTGGGCGTCGGCGTACGCGGCGTCCAGCTGGTCGCTGGACATCCCGGGGCTGAGCAGTGCGTTCGCGATCAGGACGACGCTGCACTCGTGGTGATCGACGGCGGCCAGGTCGGTGACCAGGAGCATCGTCAGCTCGGGCAGGCCCAGCTCGTCGATCGCCTTGTCCGGCAGCCGTTCGATCCACCGCACGACGTCATAGCCGAGATAGCCGACGAAGCCGCCGGTCAAGGGGGGCAGGCCCGGTAGGCGCGGCGCCTTGATCGCCCGCCACGCGGCGCCGAGCACCGCGAGCGGGTCACCGGACTCCGGCACGCCGGCCGGCACCGGGCCGGTCCACACCGCCCGGCCGTCGGCGACAGACAGCGACGCGACCGCGTTCACACCGACGAAGGACCAGCGCGAGAACGACGCGCCCGGCTCGGCCGATTCGAGCAGGAACGTGCCGGGACGCCCGGCCGCGAGCTTGCGGTACACACCTACCGGCGTCTCGGCGTCGGCGAACAGCGTGCGCGTGATCGGGACCAGCCGATGCGTCCGCGCCAGTGCGGTCAGGTCTTCCCGGGCGATCACGCAGTCACCGTCAGCGGATCGGCCTCGAAGCAGGTGCGCTCGCCGGTGTGGCAGGCGGCGCCGACCTGGTCGACCTGGACCAGCAGCGAGTCGCCGTCGCAGTCGAGCGCGACCGACTTGACGTGCTGGACGTGCCCGGACGTCTCGCCCTTGACCCAGTACTCCTGGCGCGAGCGCGACCAGTACGTCGCGCGGCCGGTGCTGAGCGTGCGGTGCAGCGCCTCGTCATCCATCCAGGCGACCATGAGCACCTCGCCGGTGTCGTGCTGCTGCACGACCGCCACCACCAGGCCAGCCGCATCCCGCTTGAGGCGGGCGGCGACTGCCGGATCGAGCGCGCTGTCACGAGGTGCCATGCGGCCCATTGTTCCCCGGCGAGCTACGCGGTTCGCGCCGGCAGCCAGACCGTGACCGTGCTGCCGTCCTCGACGGTGCTCTGGAACTGCACGGTGCCGCCGTGCATCTGCACGATCGAGGCCACGATGGCCAGCCCGAGCCCGGTCCCGCCGCGGGCCCGGGTCCGCGCCTTGTCCGCGCGCCAGAACCGCTCGAACACGTGCGCGGCCTCCTCGGGCGGCAGGCCGGGGCCCTGATCCACGACCTGGATCGCGACACCCGGACCGGACCCGAACGCGCGCACGTCGATCGCACCAGCGGGGTTCGTGTGGGTCGCGGCGTTGCTGACCAGGTTGCGCACCGCCCGCAGCAACTGGTCCTGATCACCCACGACCGTCAGCCCGGCCCCGTCGTGACAGCTGATCTCGCGCTGCGGGAACGCCGCGCGCGAGCTGGCGACGACGTCGTCCAGCAGTTCGTTGACGTCCACCACGGCCATCTCGGGCACGCCGCCCTGATCGCTGCGAGCGAGGGTGAGCAGGTCCTCGACCAGCCGGGACATCCGGGTGCCCTCGGACTCGATCCGCTCCAGGTTGTCCGCTGTCGTGTCTCCGTCCAGCGCGCCGCCGAGGGTGCGCTGCATCCGGGCCAGCTCCGCGTAACCACGGATCGACGTCAGCGGCGTGCGCAGCTCGTGCGAGGCGTCGGCCATGAACTGGCGCATCCGCCGCTCGCTGTCCAGCCGCGCGGCGAACTGGGTCTCGACCGTCGACAGCAGCGTGTTCATCGACTCGGCCAGCTTGCCG
>JBOGDQ010000191.1:0-56613 GCA_050742975.1 Jatrophihabitantaceae bacterium | reverse complement strand
GCGGAACATGCGCAGCTCGTCGACGAGGCCGAGCTCGATCGCTGCCGCGGCCAGGCCGGCGCCGCCGATCGAGACGTCCTTGTCGGTCGCGTCGAGCGCCGCAGCGGCCTCCTCGGCCACCGACGCCTCGGCGAGCCGGGCGTTGCCCTGAACGCTGTCGAGCGTGCGGCTGAAGACGACCTTCGGGATAGCGCACCAGACGTCGGCGAACGCGGCCCCGAGCTCGTTGTCGCGCATCGACGGATCGGTCTCCCACGGCAGCATGGTCTCGTAGAGCCTGCGGCCGAACAGAAGGCCGCCGAGTTCGCGTATCTGCGCGATGTGGAAACGAAACTGCTCGTCGTTGGGTGCCGACCATCCGAACGCACCCGCGCGGTCGGCGATAAAGCCGTCCACCGAAACGCTCATCGAGTAGATCAACATGGCAGGGTCCGCCGGTTCAGGCGTCTCGCGTCATCATGCGCCAGGCGCCCAGGACGGTCCATCCGATTAGCCAGGCGAGGATGACGAGCACCGCGGTAGTGCTCGATTCGGTCAGCCGGTAGTCGTGGCCGCCACCCCCGAATGCCAGGGGTAGCTGGCCGGGTTCCAGGTGGGCGGTGGCTATCCCGACTACGGCGCGCTGGAGGTTCTCCAGGTGCGGTATTCGGGTGCGGATGAAGATCGGTGTCAGCACGACCTCGAGGACGATCATGAGGATCACGCCGACGGTGCGCTGTCCCAGCAGGGATCCGAGCCCGAGGCCGACGACGAACCCGATCACCGCCTCGAGCTCGATCCACAACCCGGTCTTGATCATCAGTGAATTGGACGGGGCGGCGAAGTGCGTCCGGTAGTCGGCGTAGTTCAGGTCGGCGATCCGGATCGCGGCGGCTCTGAGTTCGGCTGCCGTGGCGGGCACCGGGTTGCCGGGCTGTCCCTGTGTCACCGGCCCGGGGCCGCCGGGGCCGTTGCCGCACGGCGCGGGGATGGCGACGTTCCCCGTGTAGGGGAGATCGCAGATGACCTTCGTGGCGTTGTCGGCGGCCCACGCCTCGAGCCGCGGTTGCGACATGCCGGCCGGCACGCTGAGGCCGTCGTAGTCGGCCGTACGCGGTGCAGCGAATACACACACGGCGCAGACGACGCTGAATCCGATCGCGACGAGCGGGACGATGATCGCGAGGCCGGCAGGGATCCGCGCCAGGTACAGCGCCAGCCTGGATCGTCCGGTGACCACGAGATGCCGGAACATGCCGTCGGTCAGGTCCACCGAGCCTGCGGTGCAGCCGAGAGCGGCCGCCACGATGAACCCGAAGACGTAGAGCACCCCGGCGCTCAGGCCGGTGTAGATGCTGTAACCGCCTGCCGGGCCGTAGGTCTTCGGCGCGATCGCGTGCAGCAGCAGGCGCACGAGCAGGAACACCGTAGGAATCCCGACGGTCACCAACGACAGCGCGGCTAGCAGGCCCCGGCGCTTGCGAAGTTCCATGAACCGCGTGGCGATCATCGCGCCGGTGGGTATCGGCGATCCCCGGTGATCGTCGACGCTGCCGGCAAGTCGCGGTGCGGGCGGCCCGACGGCCGGTGCCGCGGTCATCGCGTGTCTCCCAGGCGGCTGGTGACCTGCAGGAACCAGGACTCGAGCGACGCCTGCGTCTGCTGCAGCCGATACAGCTCGATTCCGCCGGTGACCAGGACGCGTGCGACCTCGGCCGTGACGTCGCGCGGCGCGTCCGGGGGCAGCGTGATCGCCAGGACGCCGGCCTCGAGCTCGGTCCTCACGTCGAGGTTGGTCGCCACGAGCAGCGCCGCCGCACGCGCAGGATCGGAACACTCGACCTCGAGCGTCGATGACGTCCCGGCGAGCAGTTCCGAGATCGGACCCTGCCGGATGACCTGACCGCGATCGACGATGGCCACCGCGTCACAGGTCCGCTCCACCTCGTCGAGCAGGTGCGAGGAGAGCACGACCGTGCGACCCTCCGCGACAAGGGACAGGATCATGTCGCGCATCTCGTGCATGCCGGCCGGGTCCAGCCCGTTCATGGGTTCGTCGAGGATGAGCAACTGCGGATCGCCGAGTAGGCACGCGGCGACGCCCAGTCGCTGCCGCATGCCCATCGAGTACTTCGACACGCGGTCGTCGGCGCGGTGCGCGATGCCGACTCGTTCGAGCGAGGGCTCGATGCGATCTTTCGCGGCGGTCTCCCGC
The DNA here is from genome assembly GCA_050742975.1 of Jatrophihabitantaceae bacterium. Classification (GTDB taxonomy): domain Bacteria; phylum Actinomycetota; class Actinomycetes; order Mycobacteriales; family Jatrophihabitantaceae; genus JBDTGE01. The sequence goes on along the minus strand of JBOGDQ010000191.1, from coordinate 54,419 downwards.
GCGGCCGCAAGCACCTGCAGGTTCTGCCTGCCGGTGAGATGGCCGTGGAATCGTGGTTCGTCGACGATCGCACCCACCCGCGCCAGCGCCACGTCGCGATGCCTCGGCACGGCGTGGCCCAGCAGGGACATCTCGCCGGCGTCGGCGTGTGTCAGCCCGAGGAGAACGCGGATCAAGGTCGTCTTGCCGGCGCCATTGGGGCCGAGGTACCCGAACGCGCAACCCCGCGGGATCCGCAGGTCGACTCCGTTCACGGCAACCGTGTCGCCGAACCGCTTCGTCAGCCCTCGGGTCTCCACCGCCCACGGGCTGTCGCTGCGAATGCGCGTTTGTGTCATCGGGATCCTGCCGTCTCATACGACCGGGCACTCGTGCAATGAAACCCGATCAACCCTCGGTCAGCGTGCCTGGATCGGCTGTGATCCTGCCCCGTGGTGGGTGAGCGCGCATCCGGGACGACCCTGAGATCCACCCCGACCGAGCGACCCGGACCGATGCACCCGAGCGAGCGGTCCGGACGGCGGCGCTCGGTTGCAGCACGATCGAGGGCAGACACGGGTCGTGACAGTGCTGCGTAGCTACGGATACTGAGCGGCCCGACAGCGGGGGAATACGGTAGGTTCATGGCGGCGAAACCGGGCGGCGGCGACACGGACACCTGGGATTTCGTGGTGATCGGCGGCGCGCCGCCCGGCGAGAACGTGGCCCAGTACGCGATCCAGGGCAGCGAGCGCAGCGCGGTGATCGTCGAGGATCAGCTGGTAGGCGGCGAGTGCTCGTACTGGGCCTGCATGCCGAGCAAGGGGCTGCTGCGCCCGGTCGAGGTGCTGGCGACGGCGCGGCACCTGCCCGGTCCGCAGAGCCTCGTCGGCGAGTCGACCCTCGATGTGCAGGCGGTGCTCGACCGGCGCGACGAGATCGTCAAGCACCACGACGACACCTCGCAGCTCGACTGGGCCAGCGGCGTGGGCATCGACGTCGTCCGCGGGCGAGGGCGGCTGGCGGGAATCAGGACGGTCGAGGTCACGACAGCCGACGGCTCGATCCGCACCTTGCACGCGCGGCATGCGGTCGTCCTGGACACCGGGACGACCGCTACCGTGCCGCCGGTACCGGGCCTGCGCGAGGCGCTGCCGTGGATCTCCCGCGACGTCACCAACCTGCACGTGATCCCGCGCCGGATGGCCGTGATCGGCGGCGGGGTCGTCGCATGCGAGGCCGCGACCTGGTTGAACGGCCTCGGCGTCAAGGAGCTGACGGTCATCGGCTCCGCGCCGGGACTGCTCGCACGCAACGAGCCGTTCGCCGGCGAGTACGTGCAGCGGGAGCTGGACTCACGCGGTGTCACGCTGCGCCTCGGGGTGGAGGTCGAGCGGGTCGAGCGGGTAGATCCGCGCGACACCGGCGAGGGACTGGTCCACGGCGGCGAGGTGACCGTGCACTTCGCCGGCGGGTCCGTGGTCGTGGACGAGGTCCTGGTGGCGGCCGGGCGCACGCCGGTCAGTCGCGACATCGGGCTGGACACGGTGCCGCTCGCGACGGGCGGCACCCTCGACGCGGCCGTCGAGGACAACCGGGGCTATGTGCGCGTCGACGACCACCTTGCCGTCGAGGGCGTCGACGGCGACTGGCTCTACGCAGTCGGTGACCTCAACGGCCGGGCGCTGTTGACGCACATGGGCAAGTACCAGGCCCGGATCTGCGGCACGGTGCTCGCCGCGCGGGCGCAGGGCCTGCCGATCGACGGGCCGAGGTTCAGCGACGTCGCGGACCACGGCATCGTGCCGCAGGTGACGTTCACCGATCCGCAGGTCGCCTCGGTGGGCCTGAGCGAGCGGGAGGCACGTGCTGCCGGCATCGACGTCGAGACGGTCGAGTACGACCTGGGCGCGCTGGCCGGGACGTACGTGATGCGCGACGGCTACACCGGTCGGGCCAAGATCGTGATCGATGCTGCTTCCGACACGCTCGTCGGCGCCACGTTCGTCGGGCCCGAGGTGTCGGACCTGGTGCACGCCGCGACCGTCGCGATCGTCGGCGGCGTGACGCTGGAGCGGCTCTGGCACGCGGTGCCGTCCTACCCCACGCCGAGCGAGATCTGGCTGCGGCTGCTGGAGACCCGGTACAACCCGAGCTGAGGCGATTGGTAGGAACCCCTGGGTATCCGGGCGATTCGGCCGCCCCGGTATCAACGGCTGGTGATCCAGCTGCTCACGCCCGGCGGAGTGCGCGTCGAGGACCCCACGTACCCGCTCGACATCAGCACCGACGAGATCGCCGCCCTCTACCGCGACCTGGTTCTCGTCCGCTGTTTCGACACCGAGGCGATCGCGCTGCAGCGCCAGGGCGAGCTGGGGCTGTGGACGTCGCTGCTCGGGCAGGAGGCGGCCCAGATCGGTGCCGGCCGCGCCCTGCGCCCGCACGACATGGCGTTCCCGAGCTACCGCGAGCACGGCGTGGCCTGGTGCCGGGGGATGGATCCGCTCGACCTGCTGGGCATGTGGCGTGGGTCGAGCGGCGCCGGTTGGAGCCCGCACGCGCACAACTTCGGCACGTACACGATCGTGATCGGTGCGCAGACCCTGCACGCGGTCGGCTACGCGATGGGAGTCGTCCGCGACGGCGATGTCGGGACGGGGGCCGCCGACCGCGACACCGCGGTGCTGGTGTTCCTGGGCGACGGTGCGATGAGCCAGGGCGACGTGAGCGAGGCCTTCGCCTGGGCCGCCTCGATGAGCCTGCCCGTCGTGTTCTTCTGCCAGAACAACCAGTGGGCGATCAGCGCGCCGGTCGACGTGCAGAGCCGGGTGCCGTTGTTCGAGCGGGCCGCCGGTTTCGGCTTCCCCGGCGTCCAGGTTGACGGCAATGACGTGCTGGCCTCGCTGGCCGTGACCCGGCGCGCACTCGACGTCGCGCGTGCCGGCAACGGCCCGACCCTGATCGAGGCGTACACGTACCGGATGAACCCGCACACCACGTCGGACGACGCGCGGCGGTACCGGGTCGACGACGAGGTCGAGTCGTGGCGGGCGCGCGACCCGATCACCCGCGTGCGGGCCTACCTGGAGCGCGAGACCGGCGTGCGTGACGGGTTCTTCGACTCGATCGCGGACGAGGCCGAGAAGCTTGCCTTCCGGGTGCGGACCGGCGGGCGGGCGCTGGCGGACGTCACCCCTGCGGCCCTGTTCGACGACGTCTACGTGGACATGCCGGACGAGCTCGCGCACCAGCGGAGCGAGCTGATGGAGTTGCTCGCTCGCGAGATTGCACTCAGACCGTGATGAGGACGATCGCGGCGCCGGCCAGGCCGAGGCCGGCTCGCTGCACCTTGCTGGTGTGCTCGTGCAACAGTCCGACCGCGAGCATCACGGTGACGGCCGGGTAGAGCGAGGTCAGCACGCTGGCCAGCGAGAGCAGACCCTCGCGCGAGGCGAGCAAGAAGAACATGTTCGCCAGCGCATCGCAGGCGCCGGCCGCGACCGTGTAGCCAAGCATCCGGCCCCGGATCGGCGTGAACGCCCCGCGTCGGTAGGCCAGCGGCAGGATCGCGATCGCCGACGCGACCCGGGAGATCACCAACGGCCACAGCCCGGAGTCGTGCCCGGCGCGGGCCAGGAAGATGAAGTAGAAGCCGAAGCCGAGGCCGGCGACGAACGCCAGGCCGAGCACCCGCAGCGCGATCTTGCCGTGCGGGTGATCCTCGGTCGTCCGGCTGACCAGGACGACGGCACCGACGCCCAGCGCGATGCCGAACCACGCCGCGGGGTGCGGCCGTTCGCCGACCGCCACGCCGAACACCACCGGGACGATGGCTGCGAGCACCGCGGTGACCGGGGAGATGATGTTCATCGGTGCCACGACCATCAGGCCGTACATGAGCGTGACGCCCACCAGGCCGGACAGCCCGCCGGCGATGCCGAACAGCGTCACCCGCCCGTCGAGCGAGCCGGGGAAGAACGGCAGCATCGCGACCATCAGCACGGCGCCCACCGGATAGCTGTGCACCAGGACGGTGACCGCGCTGTGCCGCCGCGACGCGGACGCGCCGACGAAGTCGCCGACGCCGTAGAAGATCGCCGCCAGCAGGCCCAGGATCACCGTCACGTAGGGGTCCTCGCGGAGGCGCGGAGTGCAGGTTGCGCAGCGGCTTCGTGGGGCGGGCTCACGCCACACGGTATCCGGGCGCGACGATCTCTTTAGCCGGCGGCCTTGGTCAGCGTGAACTGGGTGACGTCGAGGTATCCGGTGCGAAATCCGGCCTCGGAGTAGGCGAGGTACAGCGACCACATGCGGCGGAACGTCTGGTCGAACCCGAGCGCGGCGACGGCGCCGGCCCGCTCCTCGAACCGTGCCCGCCAGCGGCGCAGCGTCTCGGCGTAGTGCCTGCCGAAGCTGTACCGATCGGCTATCCGCAGTGCGGTGCCGGCCTTCAGCGTCCGGTCGATCGCCTCCACCGACGCCAGCTGTCCGCCAGGGAAGATGTATTTGCGGATCCAGGTGTAGGTGTCGCGCGTGGCCAGCACGGTGTCGTCGTCCTGCAGGATCGCCTGCAGCCCGACGCGCCCGCCCGGTGCGAGCAGTCGGTCGATCGTGCCGAAGTACTCGTTCCAGTGATTGGCCCCGACGGCCTCGATCATCTCCACGCTGACCACGGCGTCGTAGCTGCCTCGCGCCTGGCGGTAGTCCTCGAGCTGCACGGTGACCCGGTCACCCAGCCCCTCGGCGGCGATTCGCTCGCGCGCCAGCTCGGCCTGCTCTACCGAGATCGTCAGGGTGGTGACCTCGGCGCCGCGCCGCGCGGCCCGGATCGCCAGCTCGCCCCAGCCCGTCCCGATCTCCAGGACCCGCGTTCCCGCGCCGACCGATGCCGCGTCCAGCAATCGGTCGATCTTGCGACGCTGCGCGACGGCGAGGTCCTCGGCCGAGCCGTCGGGCTCGCCGGTGAAGACGGCCGAGGAGTAGGTCATCGACTCGTCCAGGAACGTCTTGAACAGGTCGTTGGACAGGTCGTAGTGGTGCCGGATGTTCTGCCGCGCGCCCTCGACGGTGTTGTCGTGGCTGTCCGGCATCCGGCTGAGCACGGCGTGCCGCAGCTTGTGCAGGAACTCCGGCACCAGCTCGCGCATGTTCGCGGCGAACGCGGCCAGGACGCCGGCCAGATCCTCGGCCATCCAGTCGCCGGCCATGTAGGCCTCGCCGAAGCCGATCGTCCCGGTGGCGCCGAGCCGGTGGAAGAACGGCACCGGCCGGTCCAGGCGGAGCTCGGGGTCGGTGCCGGTGCCGCCACCGTAGCGGTGCCCACCCGGCTCGACCACGCGCAGCGGCAGGCGCTCGACCGCCCGCCGGAAGATCCGCCGGGCCACGGCAGCGCGTACCGGGGTGTGCGGGACCCTCGCCACGTCGGGCCACAACACCGGGTCGGGCGAGGGCACAGGACCGATCAGGGCGGCGTCGATCGGACCGCGGGCGGACGCACCGGTTCCGCGCTCGAGCAGTGTCATCTCCGTCTTCTCCTCCACCATCGGCCGTCAGAATCCTGCAATCAGACGACGAGAAGGGGCTCTCCGGCAAGTGCCTTGCTGACCAGGTTCGCCGTGTCGTCGTCACCGCTTCCCTCGGACGGTGCGCCGAACAGCGCACCGAGGACGAAGCCGGTGCTCAACCGGTGCCAGAGCCGGGGCCGACAGAGCATGGCGTGCCGCTCGCCGCGGATGGCGAGGTAGCTGGCCGACTCGGCGCAGCCCGCGACCGCCGCGGTGTACGCGGCAGACGCTCGAGGATTCGTGATGCGGTCGCGATCGCCGTGCACCACCAGCAGCCGGCGTCCGGTCATCGTCTCGACCGGCTCGCCCTTCTCGATCCACGGTGCGAGCGCGACGACGGCGTGAACGGCCGGGTCGTCAGCGATATGGATCGCGGTACGGCCACCCATCGAGTGCCCGACCAGGGCGAGCGGGACGCCGGGAAAGCGGCCGGTCAGCTCGGCGAGCGCCCGGCGGGCGTCGCCGACCGGCGAGCGCAGGTCACCGTTCCATCCGCGCAGCTGGTACCGCAGCCGCGCGACGGCAAGGCCCGACGACGCTCCGGCCGCGTGCAGCGACCGGGCGAACGGGAGCATGCGCAATGCCGCCAGGTTGCCGCGACGGACCGGCCTGGTGCTGTTCTCCTGACCGCCGTGCAATACCAGCGCGACGCCGATGACGTCCCCGTGTGGTGCGGCGACGGTCAGGCCGGGCACGTGGTTCCCGCCGGTGGCAGCTTCTGGTCGATCAGGTAGGCGTTGACGTAGTCGTCGATGCAGGTGCTGCCCAGCAGGTAGGACGTGTGGCCCTCGCCGTCCCAGCTGAGCAGCTCGGCGTTGCCCATGGTCCGGACCAGATCGATCGCGCCCTGGTAGGGCGTGGCCGGGTCGTGCAGGTTCCCGAGCACGAGGACCTTCGTCGGTGTCGGGGCGGTGGGCAGCGGGACCGGCGTTCGATCGGGCTGCCACTGCTGGCAGCCGAAGAGCCCGGCCGCGTTCCACGTCCCGAAGATCGGGAACCGCTTGGCCCAGGACGCGGCGGCGGCCCTGATCTGGGCGTCGGTCGGCCCGGGCTTCTCGTCGTTGCAGCCGATGGTCGTGTTCGCGTCCATGATGTTCGTGTACTGCCCGCTGTAGCGCTGGTTGTAGGCGTCGGCGAGCTTGAGCAGGCCCTCGCCGTCCCCGTTGCGCGCGGCGAGGAGCGCGGTCCCGAGGTCGCGCCACTCGCTCTTGGCGTACAGCGCCTCGAGGATGCCGGTGAGGACGAGCGAGCTGGTCACCTCGCGCGTCTCCTCGCTGTCGCTGGTGCCGAGGGGCTGTGCCGTCGCCTTGGCCACGATCTCGTAGACCGCCTGGCGCGGGTCGCCGAGTGAGGAGCACGGGCTGTGCTTGACGCAGTCGGCGGCGAACTGGTCGAACGCCGACTCGAACCCCTGGACCTGGTCGGCGAGCGAAGCGATCCCGCTCGTGAGCGGGTCGACGGCCCCGTCGAGGACGGCGACGCGGATCCGGCCCGGGAACAGGTGCGCGTAGATCGAGCCGAGTTCGGTGCCGTAGGAGAAGCCGAGGTAGTTCATCTGATCGTCGCCGACGGCCTGCCGGATCCGGTCCATGTCTCGCGCCGTGTTCACCGTGTTGTACTGCGCCAGGGCCGGTCCGTACTTCGTGCTGCACGCGTCGGCGGTCTGCTTGGCCAGTGCCTTCGCCTGCTCGAACCCCGCCGTCGTCAGCACGTCCGGCGAGGCGGCGTTGAGCTGGTCCTTGGTCTGGTTGCTGATGCACTGGATCGGGCTGGACAGGCCGACGCCGCGCGGGTCGAAGCCGATCAGGTCGAAGTGGGCCAGCACGTTCGGGTCGATCCTGCCGGTGAGGCCGAGCGCCAGCTGCAGACCAGAGGCGCCGGGGCCGCCGGGGTTGACTAGCAGCGCGCCGAGCTGATCGGAGCTCGCGGTGTCGTGCACCCTTACCAGCTCGAGCGAGATGGACCGGCCGGACGGGTCGCGGTAGTCGAGCGGCACCGGCAGCGAGGCGCAGCCGAAGGTGATCTGGCCGCGTAGCGAGGTCGGGACCGGGATCTTCGAGCTGTCGAAGAGGTTGTCGCACGAGGAGAAGGTGATCTTCTGCTGTGCCGGCAGGCCGGCGGACCGTGACGGCGGGGCGGGCGTGCTCGGCTGAGCGCTGCCCGGCGTCCCGCGTCCGCCGAAGGTCTGGGTGCAGCTGGCCAGCATCAGCAGGGACACCGCCGCGGCCAGCACCCGGGTGCGGTGCGCGGTCGACGGGGTCACCAGATGCACGGTACCGGCCCGTGCCGTCCGGCCTGCCCGGCTGTCTGACCGACTGATGGCCGGCGTGCTAGCGCAGGCCGGGGACGATGTCGTCCAGCCGGAACGTCACCGGCTGCTCGAGCTGCTCGTACGTGCACGATCTCGGTGCCCGGTCCGGGCGCCAGCGATTGAACTGTGCCGTGTGCCGGAACCGCTCGCCCTCCATGTGGTCGTAGCGGACCTCGACCACGCGCTCGGGCCGGAGCGGGACGAAGGACAGGTCCTTGCCGTTGTTCCAGCGCGAGCCCTCACCCTTGCGGGGTGTTCGCGCGCCCGCTTCGTGCGCCGCCCAGTTCCACGGGTGATCGGCGAAGTCCGCGACCAGCGGCTGCAGCTCCGCGAACAGCTCGCGCCGGCGGGCCATCGGGAAGGCGCCGATGACGCCGACCGAGGCGAGCGTGTCGTCGCGGTAGAGCCCGAGCATGAGCGAGCCGATCGCGTCGGGCCCGCTCTTGTGCACGCGATAGCCGGCCACCACACAGTCCGCGGTGCGCTCGTGCTTGATCTTGAACATCACCCGCTTGTCCGGCTGGTAGGTGAGCTCCAGCGGCTTGGCCACGACGCCGTCCAGACCGGCACCCTCGAACTCGGTGAACCAGCGTTCGGCCAAGTCGCGGTCGGTGGTCGCGGGCGTGAGATGGATCGACGTTCCGGCGCCGTCCAGCGCCTGCACCAACGCGGTGCGGCGTTCGGTGAACGGCCGGCCGGTGTAGTCGTCGTCGCCGAGTGCCAGCAGGTCGAACGCGATGAACGCGGCCGGGGTCGTCTCGCTCAGCATGGTGACGCGCGAGGCCGCCGGGTGGATGCGCTGCTGCAACGCCTCGAAGTCCAGGCCGTCACCGTCGACGAGGACGATCTCGCCGTCGATCACGCAGCGCTCCGGCAGCTCCGCCCGCACCGCCTCGACCAGCTCCGGGAAGTAGCGGGTCATCGGCTTCTCGTTGCGGCTGCCGAACTCCACCTCGTCGCCGTCCCGGAACACGATCGCCCGGAACCCGTCCCACTTGCCCTCGAAGAGATAGTTACCGGCCGGAAGCGCCTTGAGGCTGGGGACCGCCTTCGCAAGCATAGGCTTGATCGGCGGCACCACCGGAAGATCCATGCCGCAAACCTATGAGCTACGTCCCGGCTTGTAAAGTGTAACGCTACGCGATACATTGGTAGATGTGATCGTCAGCTTTCGACACAAGGGCCTGGAGGCGCTGTATCGCACCGGATCCAAGAGGGGCGTTCAGGCGGCCCATGTCGACAAACTGAATCGCATCTTGTCAGCCTTGGATGTGGCGGTGTCGACGGATGACCTTGCGATCCCATCGTTTCGGCTGCATCCGCTGAAAGGCGAGTTGGCTGGGCATTGGTCCATCTGGGTCAATGGCAACTGGCGGGTGACGTTCCGGTTCCGCAAGCAAGATGTCGAACTCGTCGACTACCAGGACTATCACTGAAGGAGAGCGGTCATGACGATGAAGAATCCGGTGCACCCGGGCGCGATCCTCCGCGAGGACGTGCTTGCCGACCTCGGGCTCAGCCTCACCGAAGCGGCTGAGCGGCTCGGCGTCTCTCGTGTGACTCTGAGCCGCGTGGTGAACGAGCACGCCGCGATCAGTCCGAAGCTCGCCGTCCGCCTTGAGGCCGCGGGAGCGAGCAGCGCACGATCTTGGCTCGCACTGCAGCTCGCCTACGACCTGGCTCATGAGCGCGCGGGTGATGCTCCTAAGGTCAAGAGACTCGTCAACGTCGCATAGCCGGTCGGACCAAGCGTCGATGTCCTTATGGTCCCTGCCGTTCACCACTAACGGTCAAGTACGACCAAATCCGTCCCATTTCGGCTCCCAGAGAACGTCAGTCGTGGGGAGTTGGTCGAATCCCTTTGTCGGTTTGGCCAGCATCGGCAGCACGGGGGGCATTACGGGTAGTTGCATGCGCTCATTCTGGACGTACTCGCCGACGTGCTTCGAGGACGCCTCGCCCGGTGCCACGCATTCAGAGCAGGTTGACAGTCAGTCCGCGCTGCCTCGCTGCACGATCCAGCGGTGGACGAGTCGCAGATCGACTTCTCCGATCAGGTCGAAGTCGCGGTCGTAATGCAGCACGCCGGCTGAGTGGGTGATCGCGGTTGCTGCGAGCACGAGGTCGGCGACACCTGGTCCGTGATGATGTCCCCGTGCCACGAGATCACGTTGTAGGTCGAGGGCGAGAGCCAGGGTGTCCTGGTTGATTTCGAGCGGTTGATACCAACTGAGGTCGTCCATCATCTGGTCGTAGTGCTGGCTACTGGTTGCCGACCAGCCGAGTTCGAGCAGATCAAGGTAGCTAGGCGGTCGTCATGCGACCGGATCGCTACTTCGATCATGGGACTGGGAGCGCACGCGGTAGCGCAGGAACAGGGCGCCGTCCTCCTCGAGCAGGCCGACGAGGTCCAGGTCGCGCGGCCCGCCCGTCCACAGCTCGCCGGCAACGATGCGACGGGCACCGGGACCGGCCAGCAGCGGCGACAGGGAAAGGCAGACCTCGTCCACCACGCCGGTACGGGCCAGGTCGCCGAACAGCGTCGGGCCGCCCTCGCTCAGGATGCGGGTGAGCCCGCGACCGGTCAGCTCGCCACGTGCGGCCGGAAGGTCTACGTCCTCATCACCGCAGACGACGACGTCGGCGACCCGCTCCAGCGCAGCCCGGATCGCTGCGTCGGCAGCCGCGCACGTGAGCACGATCGTCCGGGCGTCGGGCGGCGCTTCGGTGAACAACGCGGCGGCCGGATCGAGCCGAAGTGAGCGGCTGACGACGGCCGTGGGGAGCTGCGGGTTCAGCCCGTACTCGAGGCGCATCGCGGTACGCCGATCGCCGAGTCGCACGGCTTCGTATCCCTCGGTGCGGACCGTGCCGGCACCGACGAGCAGGACGTCGGCCAGATCGCGCAAAGCAGCGAAGATCAGGTTGTCGCCCGGTGTCTGCAGCCCGGCGGACACTCCGTCGGCGGTGACCGCTCCGTCCGCACTGCTGACGAAGTTCACCCGCAGCCCGCCGCGGTCCAGCCAGTCGCGCGCGTACCAGGCGTGCAGGTCGACGGCCGGTGACAGGGGCAGCAGGGCGCGCATGAGGTCAATCTCAGCACGCCGCCCGACAGTAGGCTCGGTGCCCGTGCCGATCCGCCTCGTCGACCGCTCGCCGCAGCTGCCGGTCCAGGCGCTGATCGCCGCACTGGCGCCCCCGCCGCTGTCCCGTGACGTGCGCCTGGAGACCTATCGTCCGGATCCGGTCGAGCCGTCCCAGGCGGCGGCCGTCGCCGCGTTGCGCGAGTTCGCGTCGGCGCTCGCGACGCCGGCATCGCGCACCGGCCTGTTGCGGCGGCCCGACCGGTCCGGGTCGCGAGGGGTGTACCTGGACGGCGGGTTCGGTGTCGGGACGGCGCGCTATGCCGATCTCCGGGTTATGCCGATCTGGTCGATCAATCCCTTGCAGGACAGGGTGATTGAGCCCGCAAGGTCGGGTTGTCGGCCCTTCTCGGGGCGTTGGTTTCGGAATCCTGCGCGAGATCCAGGCCCTGTCCGCGCGGTTCACGGCCGCGCTGGTCGACGGGGAGTCCTCGGTGCACCTGGTCGGAGTGCGCACCTGGTCGGACCAGAGCACCGCCCTACGCCTGGTCGTGCTCGCCGATCGGCTGTGCGACCGGCAGCTACCGATCCTCGCGTCCGGCGTCCCGCTCGGGGACATGTTCGACGGTGACATGCTGGCAGGCGGGTATCGCAAGAAGTACCGGCGCGCGATCAGTCGGCTGATCGCGCTCAACCGACTGGGGGTCGGCGTTGGGTAGGCGGAAGGTGGCGGTTCCGAAGTCGGTCGAGCACGCGCTCGACACGGCGCTGGACAAGGCCCTCAAGGTCCAGCGGCCGATCGTGCAGGCCTACCTCGAGCGGGTGCGGTCCAAGCAGCCGCACGCGTCGCCGGCGATGGTCGTGGCACAGCTGGAACGGCGCTACACGGCTGCGGCGGTGGGGATCGGTGCAGCGTCCGGGGGAGCGGCCGCCGTCCCCGGGGTGGGCACGGCGACGTCGGTCGCGGCCGGGGCAGCGGAGATCACCGCGTTCGTCTCGGCCACCGCGATGTACGTGCTGGCCCTGGCTGAACTGCACGGCGTGCCGGTGAGCAACCCGGATGTCCGCCGCGCGCTGGTTCTCGGTGTGCTGGTGGGCGGGGAGGGCGCCGCAGCGATCGACGACATGGCAGGCGCAGGCCGGCACTGGGCGCAGGTGATCAACCGCCCGGACGCCAAGAGCAAGATCGCCGGGATCAACGCCCGGCTGGCGCACCTGCTGTTGACGCGCTTCGGAGCCCGGCAGGGTGCGCTGCTCGTGGGCCGCGCGCTGCCACTCGGCATCGGTGCCGGCATCGGCGCCGCAGGTAACGCCGCGCTGGCCCGGGCCGCGATCACTGCAGCGCGCCGGGCGTTCGGCCAGGCTCCCGCGTCGTTCCCGGGGCGGGTGATCGACGTCGACCCGCTCCCGTGAGGCGCGCTCGCGAGCGAACGCGGGCAGCGCGGTGTCGTCGTCGGCGCGATCCAGCCTCCCCCGATTAGGGCCGTCCTTCCGGCACGATGGTCAGCGTGTGGAGAGCTGATGGCACGCGGCGGTGACCCGTCCGGGACCGAGCCCGAGGGCCAGGACGTCGCCGCGGCTCCCGACGCTGCGGGCGTCGATACCCCTGCTGCGAAGGCTGTGGCCGAGTCGCTGTTCGAGCGCACCGGCGACGCCGTCGACACCGACAACCCGTTCGGCCGGCCCGGTCCGGCGCTGTCGCGCTCCGGCGCGTTCTACCGCGGGTTCCTGACGACCCTGGGCGTCCTGATCGCGCTGGCGATCGGGTTCGCGGTGCGCGACGTCCAGTCCGTCCTCATCCTGATCCTGGTCTCGATGTTTCTGGCCGTCGGCCTGAACCCGATCGTCGAGTTGCTGATGCGGCGCGGGATCCACCGCCGCTGGGCCGTCCTCATCGTGACGGTCGCCGTGCTCGGCGTGCTCACCGTGGTGGTCGCCGTGCTCGTCGGCGTGCTGAGCAACCAGCTGTCCTCGTTCGTGGACGACCTGCCGCACCTGGTGAACGACCTGCGCCGGCACCGGTCCATCCGCCAACTGGACAACCGCTACCACTTCCTCGCGACGCTGCAGGACAAGCTGCAGGACCCGAACCTGATGCGGCGGATCTTCGGTGGCGCGTTCAACGTCGGGCTCACCGTCCTCGGCGCCGTGGTGAACACCTTTGTGATCATCGTGATGACGGTGTACTTCCTCGCTGCCCTGCCGCAGACGAAGCGCACCGCGTACGCGCTGGCGCCCGCCTCCCGCCGTGACCGCGTCGCGCAGCTGGGGGACGAGATTCTGCGCCGCGTCGGCGGGTACGTGATCGGAGCGGTCCTGGTTGCCCTGCTCGCCGGAACGGTGACGCTGATCCTGCTGTTCTGCGTCGGGCTCGGCCAGTACGCGCTGCCGCTGGCGTTCGTCGTCGCGCTGCTGGACCTCGTCCCGCTCGTCGGATCGATCACCGGGGCCGCAACGGTGACCGTGATCGCGCTGGCGACGTCGCTGCACACCGGGTTGATCGTCCTGCTCGTCTACGTGATCTACGAGCCGATCGAGGGTTATGTCGTGTACCCGAGGGTGATGCGCTCGTCCGTCGACGTGCCCGAGATCATGACGATCGTCGCCGTGCTCATCGGTGGCTCGCTCGGCGGAATCGTCGGCGCGCTGCTCGCCCTGCCGACCGCCGCAGCCGTCAAGCTGCTGGTTCAGGAGGTGTGGGTCCGGCGGCAGGACGCGACGTAGCCGGGCGCAGACTGGAAGCGTGAACCGGACCGAGCTGCGCGGCTGGATCGAGGACGCCCTCTCCCGCCACGATCGCGACGTGCGCGAGCGCACCGAGACCGTGGGCGACGTGACGGCGGACGAGATCGTCGATGCGGTGTGGGGCCGGCTGCCGCTGGAGATCCGGCGGCGGACCAGCCGCGCGCAGGTCCAGGCCAGCCTGACGATGCTCACGCTCAAGCACGGCATCGCGATGACCCGCGACCCGACCGATGTCGCGACGAGCTCAGCTCTCGAGGACGGCCGCTGACTCGGGCCCGAGCGTGACCGCGTCGGCAGCCAGCTCGACCGGGCCCGTCGCGAGCCGGACCCCGCGAGTCGTGATCGGCACGGTCCGTGCCTGGCCCGACAGATTCGCAACGACGCGGAACCGGCCACGGTGCACGACGATCCACCGCTCGTCCTCGTCGTAGTCGACTGACACCGCACTGAGATCACTGTCGCGCAAGGCGGGTTCGGCCGCGCGCAGCGCGATGAGCGCCCGGTAGAGCTCCAGCGCGGAGCGGTGCTCCGGCTCGGCGAGTTCGTCCCAGGCGAGGATCGCGCGGCGGTAGGCGGCCGGATCCTGCGGATCGATCATCTGCGACACGTCCCAGCCGTGGTCGGCGAACTCGTTCAGCCGGCCCCGGCCGGTCGCTCGTGCCAGCTCCGGCTCGGGGTGCGAGGTGAAGAACGGCCAGCGGGTCGACGCGGCCCACTCCTCACCCATCCAGAGCATCGGCGTGAACGGAGAGGTGAGCAGCAGCACGGCACCAACCCGGAGCAGGGCGGCCGAGGTGAGTTCGGCCAGTCGGTTCCCGACGGCGCGATTGCCGACCTGGTCGTGGTTCTGCAGGCAGGCCACGAACCGCCGTCCGGACGTGCTCGCGCGATCGACCGGCGCACCGTGGACGCGGCCACGGAACGTCGAGTAGGTGCCGTCGTGCAGGAAGGCCGACGTCAGCACCTTGGCCAGCACGGACAGCGGACCGAAGTCGCAGTAGTAGCCCTGCCGCTCGCCGGTGAGCGCCGCGTGCAGGGCGTGGTGCACGTCGTCGTCCCACTGCGCGTCCATGCCGTGGCCGGCCGGACGCCCGGTGATCATCACCGGATCGTTGAGGTCGGACTCGGCGATGAGAGTCAGCGGGCGGTGCTGCACGGCAGCGAGGTCGGCGACCGCTGCGGACAGCTCGGCCAGGATGTGTGTGGGGGAGTCGTCGTGCAATGCGTGGACGGCATCGAGCCGCAGCCCGTCCAGGTGGAAGTCGCGCAGCCACATCAGTGCGTTCTCGAGGATGAATGTGCGGACGGCCGGCTCCTCGAGGTTGATCAGGGCGCCCCACGTGCTGCGTCCGGACTTCAGGTACGGCCCGAACAGTGGCAGGTAGTTCCCCGACGCGCCGAGGTGGTTGTAGACGACGTCGAGCACGGCCGCGAGACCGCGCGCGTGGCAGGCGTCGACGAACCGCTTGAGCGCGTCCGGTCCGCCGTACGGCTCGTGCACCGCGTACCAGTCCACACCGTCGTAGCCCCAGTTCCAGACCCCGTTGACCGCGTTGACCGGCAGCAGCTCGACGTGCGTGATCCCCAGCCCGACGAGGTGATCGAGCCGCTCGATCGCCGACTCCAGGGTGGCGCCGGGCGTGAAGGTCCCGACGTGCAGTTCGTACAGGACCGCGCCGTCGAGCGTGCGGCCGGCCCAGGCGGCGTCGCCCCACGGATAGGCGCCCTGGTCGTACACGCGGCTGGGCCCGTGCACTCCGGCGGCCTGCCATCGCGAGGCCGGGTCTGGCAGCGGCTCGTCCGAATCGAGCAGGAAGGCGTAGTCGGTACCCGGCGCGAGGTCGGGCCCGCTCCACCAGCCGTTGTCCTCGGCGCTCATCGGTGCGGTGCGCTCGCCCGTCCGCAGCCGTACCCGGGATGCATTCGGTGCCCACACGCGTATCGACGTCACCGGCTCCACCCTAACGAGACCGATGCTCACTCGAGCCGCAGGATCTCCGCAGGCGTCGCGCGTTCGGCGACGAGGTGCGTGGACACCGCGGCGATCGTGATCAACACGACGACAGCACCGGCCGTGCCGACGAGGGCCAGCCCGGGCAGCCCGAACTCGGCACCGGGCGGCAGCGCCGGATACAGGTCCAACGAACCGAGCAGCAGGGCGTAGCCGGCCAGGCCGACGGCCGTCCCGATCAGCCAGCCGGAGCCGACCACCACCGCCAGTTCGATCAGCAGCGAGCGAAGGTGGGTGCCCTGCGTGAGGCCCATCCGCCGGCTCATCACGTACGACACGGTGCGCCGCCTGGTCCGCGCACCGAGGGCGAACACGAGAGCGGCGATCGCGACGGCACCGACGAGGATCGCCAGGGCGCGCAGGTAGCCGAAGATCCAGGTGAGCGGAAGCAGACCGGTGTTCCCGATGCGTACTTGCGGGTCCAGTTCACCGAGGATGCTGTAGCCCTCGCGCTGAACGAGGGTGCTGACGGCGCGAAGCCGGCCCGGTGTCGTCCACACCTCGTTGCTCCGATCGACATTGGTGTCGACGTCCGCGAGGACGGCCCGGTTCACCACGAGCATCGGGACGGACGGGCTGCGCAGGCCGGGAAACACATCGCTGCGCGCGATCACGTGCACGTCCAGCCGGGTCGCGCCGAGCTGTACCGACGTCGGGGAAGCGCCCGATCCGGCACGGATCAGGACGGCCCGCGCGGCGCTGCCGTCGCGTGCGCTGCGCAGCCGGCTCACGTCGTGGCGTTGCCCGGCGGTGGTGAACGCGAAGGCGTCGAACGTCGCCGGATCCAATCCCAGCACGGTCAGTCCGCCGTCGGCCGTGGCGGCCTGCGGGTAGATCGCGACCGCGGTGCCGTGCCCGTGCAGTTGCGGGTCGACGTTGTGGATCCCGATCATCTCCAGCACGACCGGCGCGCCCAGGTTGGTCTGGTACTTGCGGGCGATCTCGGTGTGCACGCCGCGGCTGACCGTGCTGGCGTAGGCGAGCAGTGCGCACGGCAGCGCAGTGCCGACGAGCAGCCCGATCGCCACCGCCCGCGATCCTCCGATCCGGCGCAACGCCAGGTAGCCGGCGCGGCCGATACCCCTGGTGAGCCGCGCGAGCCTCGGGATCGGGATCGCGGCCAGCCGACCGGCGAGCAGCAGGACCCCGGTGGCACCGAGCAGCGGGAACAGCAGCACCACCGGATCGACGTGCACCACGTTGTGCTGGACCGTGATCCCGTTGCCGCCGCGGATGCGCAGCCACGTCCAGATCGCCAGCGCCACCAGCACGAGCTCCAACGGCAGGTGCCGCGTGCGGGACCGGGCCGCGCCCATCGTCCGGTCCCGCCCGGCGAACGCCGCGATGGCCGCGATCAGCAGCAGCCCGGCCAGCACCGCTCCGCCTGCAGCGATGATCGCGTGGTCCCAGGCACCCGGGGCGAAGCTGGCCGCCGGACCGACGCTCCGCACGAGCGCAACCGACGCTGCGACACCGGCGGCGAGGCCGGCGAGTGCGGCCGGCAGGGTTTCCAGCACGGCCTTCGCCGCGAGGGCCGTCGGGCCGACGCCGCGGGACACGAGCAGGTCGATCTCGCGCGAGCGGTGGGCGGTCCAGAAGGCACCCGCACCGGCGACGAGCAGCAGCGCGACGAGGGCTCCGGCGAGGTCGATCGGCAGCACCGACCCGGTCAGGCCGCGCCGTACCCGAGCCGCCGTGGCGAGCTTGGCCGCGAGCAGATCCGGCGGGCCGGAGACACTCTCGCCGGTGCCATACGCGCGGCCGTTCGCAGACCCCGCCCAGTGGTTCGACCCGAAGAACGCGGCGGCCGCGGTCCGGGCATGGCGGTCGGCGGCGCGGGCCACGCTCGCCGAGATTGCTGTGACCGGGATGGGGTCGTACCAGCTCACCGCCGCGCTGTAGGTGTTCACCACGCCGTCCTCCACCGCCGGAGAGCCGAACGGGCCGAGGACGTCGGTGACGGTCTGCACGTCCGAGATAAGCAACGGCGGCGTCCCGAAGTCGGTCAGCTTCTGCAGGATCAGGCTCTTCCACGTGCACCAGTAGCGCGGCAGGTTGGCCAGGTGAAACGGGTCGGGCGAGAGGTTGCGGTAGATCCCGGCGACGCGGATCGGCACGTTCGTGTTGGTGCGGATGACGCTTCCCGGGTGCAGACTCAGCTTCGCCGCGAAGTCGTCCGGGAACCAGGCACCGGCCTGACCACGATCCGGCGTCAGCGTGCTTACGTGCGCCAATGCACCGGAACGGGCGTACAGCGCGACGGGCGTGGCCTGGATCTGACTACGGACGACGTCGACCCAGTACGGCGCGCCGAGCGCACCCGCCCTGCGCATCGCCGCGGCGCCGGCGACGTTCTCGGACGCCAGGTGATCGCCGTTCACGTAGCCGGCTACGAACGGCATGCTGGCTTCGGGGCAGTCGTCCGCGGCTTGGGCCCGCAGGCTGGCCGTGTCCAGCGTGGACAGGAACAGCATCCCGGACGATGCGGCGATCGCGAGCACGGCGGTGGCCGCCACGACGGCGAGGAACACGGCGGGTCGGCGGAGGAGCAACAGCGGCGCACGAGTCCACGGTGAGGCGGTGAACGGGCCGCCACGCGGCGCGCTCCCACCGTGCCTGCTCACCGCGAAAGCCTACGACGGCTGATCAACAACCAACATCAGCTGCGGGTTGTGGTCGCACAGCAACCACAACCCGCAGCCGATCACGCACGGTCTGGCTGGTTGCGCGCGCTGCTGGTCGCCCAGCGGATCAGCGGACGAGCAGGGCCACCGGGTAGTCGGCCAGCAGTTCGCACAGCACGATCGGGCCGGTGAAGCTCACCCCGCTGATGACGTCGGTCACGCGGCCGACGTCGATCGTGGTGTCGGCCCAGCCACCGCGACGTTCGAGGCCGACCGGTAACCGGGTGGCGACGGTGATCGCGCCACCGCGGTCGAACGCGACCGCGTGATCGGCTGCCGAACCTACGACGGACACCGGCTCGTAACGCTCGAACAGGTCGGGCCAGTCCCGGCGCAGCCGCAGCGTCCGGGAGACGACCCACAGCTTGGCTGCGCCGCTCGGGTCGATCGGCGGGGCGTGGACGTCCGAGTCGAGGTGATCGAGCACCGCTCGGGCCGAGTCGAAATCGACCGCGCGCCGGTTGTCCGGATCGACCAGCGAGTCCTCCCAGCAGGCGGTGCCCTGGTACACGTCCGGCACGCCCGGCATCGTCAGCTGGACGATCTTCTGCCCGAGCGAGTTCGTCCAGCCGTACGGGGTGATCCGCTCGATGAACGCGGTCAGCGGCACCCGGACCGCGGGGTCCTCGTAGGCCCGATCGACGGCGACATGCACCGTGCGTTCGAAGGCCGCGTCCGGGTCCAGCCAGCTCGTGCTGGTCGCTGCCTCGCGCATCGCCTTCTCGACGTAGCCGTGCATCCGCTCGCGTCCGATCAGCCCGGCCCCGGCGAACGTCTGCCACAGCAGGTACGCGAACGGACGGTCGCCGAGCGGGACGGCGGCCATCAGCGAGCGCGCCAGTGACGACCACTCGTCGGGCAGCTCGGCCAGGACCGCCAGCCGCGCGCGGACGTCCTCGCCGCGCTTGGTGTCATGCGTGGACAATGTCGTCATCGACCGCGGCGCGTCCTGCTGCCGACGGGCCTGGGCCGCGTGGAACTCGTCGGGGCCGATACCGAACCGCGCTGGATCGCCGCCGACCTCGTTCAGTGCGACGAACCGGGTGTAGCGGTAGTAAGCGGTGTCCTCGACTCCCTTGGCCATCACCGCACCGGACGTCTGCTGGAACCGCACGCACAGCTCGTCCGCAGGGTCGACGAGCCGAGTGGCGAGCCGGCCGATCGGGTCGGCCAGATCCGCTCGCACGGCGCGCGCGCGCTCGATCGCGAGCGCCAGAAGCTCGACTGCGTCGAGTGGGGGTCCCCCGGCCAATGAAGGCGTAGCCGGCGGGGGAGGGTAAGAGCGGTAGACGGGGAAGGCGACCAGCAGCTCCACCAGCGCGTCGCCGGCGCCCTCGACGTCGGGGACGAGCCGCGCCATGCGAGCGACCTCGGCCTGCAGGATCGTCGTGGCGGCGTCGCGCTTGCCGACCGCGACGTGCTCGGCGAACGTCCGCTCGTCACCGGTGAGCTCGCGGTACGTCGTGTCCAGTTCGCGCTCGGCCGACGCGTCGAGGAACAGGGCGCCCACCTCGGTCGCGGCGTCGTAGCCAGTCGTCCCGTCGACCGGCCACGCCGGCAGCCGCTCGCCGGGCTCGAGGATCTTCTCGACGGTGATCCACGCATCCGGCCCGGCGAGGGCGCGTAGCCGGGTGAGGTAGCCGGGCGGATCGGCCAGGCCGTCGGGGTGATCGACCCGCACTCCGTCGACGCTGTCCTCCCGCAGCCAGCGGGAGATCTGCTCGTGAGTGGCCGCGAACACCGCCTCGTCCTCGACCCGCAGCCCGGCCAGCGTGGTGACCGCGAAGAAGCGGCGGTAGTTCTGCTCCGCATCCGCGCGCCTGTAGTGGACCAGCTCGTAGTGCTGCCGGTCGTGCACCTGCGCCGCGGTTTCCCCCGCGGCCGGCTCGGTCCCGGAGGCGAGCGGGAAGCTGTGCTCGAAGTAGCGAAGCTGGCCGTCCTCGACGCGCAGCTGGGACGGCTCGAAGTCATCGCCCAGCACCGGCAGCAGTACCCGGCCAAGCGTCCACTCGACGTCGAACCAGGGCGCGTACTTCGAGTCCTGGCCGTCGCGCAGCAGCGACCACCACGCCGCGTTCTCGCTCGGCACGGCCACGCCGGTGTGGTTCGGCACGATGTCCACGACCACGCCGAGGCCCCGCGAGCGGGCCGCGGCGAGCAGCCGGGTCCAGCCGTCGATGCCGCCGCGGGCCGGGTCGACACGATCGAAGCCGACGACGTCGTAACCGTGGTCCGAGCCTGCAGCCGACGGCAGCAATGGGGACAGGTAGAGCGCGCCCACCCCGAGCGTCGCGAGGTAGTCGCAGACGTCCGCGGCCGCATGCAGGTCGAACGACTGGCGGACCTGGAGCCGATAGGTGGATGTCGGGAGCATCAGCCCGCCTGCTGCAGGACGACGAGCGCGCGCGGTCCGACGGTCACGACGCCGCCCGCCTCGACGACCACGTCGTCCGCGCCGCTCTCGTCCGGGCGCAGCGTGTCCACGACGACCTCCCACGCCGCGCCGTACTCGGCCGGCGGGACGCGGAACTCTATCGGCTCGTCATGCGCACTGAAGCAGAGCACGAACGAGTCGTCGACGATCCGCTGCCCGCGGGTGTCGGTCCCTGGGATGCCGTTGCCGTTCAGGTAGACGGCGATCGCCCGGCCGAAGCCGGAGTCCCAGTCCTCCTCGGTCATCTCCGCGCCGTCGGGCGTGAACCACTCGATGTCCGGCAGGGTGTCCGTGTTTCCCGCACCGCGCCGACGACGAACCGGCCGCCCGTCGAAGAACCGGCGCCGGCGGAACGCGGGGTGCTCGCGACGCAGCTCGGCCAGCCTGCGGGTGAAGGCGAGCAGGTCGACGTCGACCTTGGCCCAGTTCACCCAGGTCAGCTCGTTGTCCTGGCAGTAGCCGTTGTTGTTGCCCTGCTGCGTGCGGCCGAGCTCGTCGCCGTGACACAGCATCGGCACGCCCTGCGACAGGAACAGCGTGGCCAGGAAGTTCCGGCGCTGCTGCGCGCGCAGCTCGAGGACCGCCGGATCATCCGACGGTCCTTCGACCCCGCAGTTCCACGAGCGGTTGTGGCGCTCGCCGTCGGTGTTGCCGTCCTGGTTCGCCTCGTTGTGCTTCTCGTTGTAGGACACCAGATCCAGCAGGGTGAACCCGTCGTGGGCGGTGACGAAGTTGATGCTCGCGACGGGCCGGCGGCCGGACGTCTCATACAGGTCGGCCGATCCGGTCAGCCGGGCCGCGAACTCGCCGATCGTCGCCGGCTCGCCGCGCCAGAAGTCGCGCACCGTGTCTCGGTATTTGCCGTTCCACTCCGTCCACTGCGGCGGGAAGTTGCCGACCTGATAGCCGCCCGGGCCGATGTCCCACGGCTCGGCGATCAGCTTTACCTGGCTGACGATCGGGTCCTGCTGCACGAGGTCGAAGAACGAGGACAGCCGGTCGACGTCGTAGAACTCGCGGGCCAGCGTCGCGGCGAGGTCGAACCGGAACCCGTCGACGTGCATCTCGGTGACCCAGTACCGCAGCGAGTCCATGATCAGCTGCAGGGTGTGCGGCTGCCGGACGTTGAGCGTGTTGCCGGTGCCGGTGTAGTCGGTGTAGTGCTGCGGACTGTCCTCCTCGAGCCGGTAGTAGGCCGCGTTGTCGATGCCGCGGAAGGAGAGCGTCGGGCCGAGGTGGTTGCCTTCGCCGGTGTGGTTGTAGACGACGTCGAGGATGACCTCGATGCCCGCCTCGTGCAGCGCGCGGACCATCGACTTGAACTCGGTAACCTGGCTGCCCGGCGACGAGCTGGACGAGTACTTGAAGTCAGGGGCGAAGAAGGCCAGCGTGTTGTAGCCCCAGTAGTTCGACAGGCCTTTGTCGACGAGGAACGAGTCGTTCACGTAGTGGTGCACGGGCATCAGCTCGATTGCCGTAACGCCCAGCTGCTTGAGGTGCTCGATGATCACCGGATGCGCGATGCCGGCGTACGTTCCGCGCACCTGCTCGGGCAGCTCGGAGTGCTGCATCGTCAGGCCCTTGACGTGGGCTTCGTAGATGACCGTGTCGCTGTACGGATGTCTCGGCGGCCGGTCGACGCCCCAGTCGAAGTACGGGCTGATGACGACGCACTTGGGCATGTGCGCCGCGGAGTCGTCGTCGTTGCGGCTGTCCGGATCGCCGAACTCGTAGCCGAACAGGGACTGGTCCCACTCGATGATGCCGTCGATTGCCTTCGCGTACGGGTCGAGCAGCAGCTTGGTCGGGTTGCCGCGCTGGCCCTTGTCCGGGTCGTAGGCGGCGTGCACGCGGTAGCCGTAGCGCTGACCGGGTTCGATACCGGGCAGGAACGCGTGCCAGACGAACCCGTCCACCTCGGGGAGGCGGACGCGGGTCTCGGCGCCGGCGGCGTCGAACAGGCACAGCTCGACCTTCTCGGCGACTTCGCTGAACAGCGCGAAGTTGGTTCCCGATCCGTCGTAGGTCGCGCCCAGCGGGTACGGGGTGCCGGGCCAGATCTCCATTCCGCACAGCCTGCCAGATGCGCGCAGCGGTCCTCGACCGGATCAGCGCAGCTGCTCGGCCTCCGGATCGTGAGTGCCCGGATCCTCGTCATGGAGGGGGGCGACGGGGGTGTGCTGGTGCGCGCCGCGCGCCGCCACCGCCAGCGCACCTGCAGCGACCAGGGCACACGCCAGCGCGACAGCGGACAGCCACAGGAACGAGCCGTACCGCGCGTGGAGCACGGGCTGAGTCGGGTCCCCGCCGGCCGCGAAGTTGGCGTACGAGTCGACGGCAGCCTTGGTGTCGAGGTACACCGCGCCGATTACGCCTGCGAGCAGGGCGGTCGCCCCGATGCAGAACCCCGCCGCGACACGACGCAGCGTCGAACGCTCGGTTGCCTGACAGGGCCGGTGATAGAGCACGACACAGAACCCGGCAAGCAGCACGAACAGCACCCCGCACACGCACAGTCCGATGCCGAACCGGGCCCCGTGGCCTTCGATGGTCCCGTTGCTGATGTGCTGCCGTCCCCAGCCGTCGATCGAGAACACGAGGTCTGGCCCGGACGAATCGCTGCCCTCCGGTTGGGATGCGGTCAGGCCATAGACGGTGTGCAATGGCGCGTCGGCCACCATCGCGGCCGCGACGACCCAGCCCAGCGTGGCGACGGCGAGGGCGATTTGTGGACGGCTGTCCGCCCGTCGCCGGGGTTCACTGGCGGGATGCGCGCCGGTCTCGTCGATGAACTCGATCTCGTACGTCACCGCGTCGTTGTATCAGACCGACGGGGCACCCCGGCGAACCGGTGGCGCGTTGCTTCCGGGCCGGTTTGCACCCGTAACCGTCGCGGGAGCCGGGGTCCCAGCGCGCGTACCGGGTGCAAACCGGCCACGCTGGATCGGGTACGAGCGCGCGCACCGGGTGCAAACCAGCGGACCGGCCCCGGCTCAGCTCAGCCGACGTCGGCGATCCAGCCGGCGACGATCGGGACGCCGGTGGTGCGGTGGATCGCTGCGAATCCGAACGGCCGGTCGAAGGTGACGGTGAGCTGCTGCGTGGTCGCTTCCCGGCGCATGGCGCTCGCGGTCATGGCCGTGCTGGTGACGGCCGCTGCCTCGAAGCCGGTCGCGAAGAACCGGGCGAGCACCTGCTGGCCGGCCTGGTCGACGTGCAGCGGGGTCCGGCTGAGCCGCGGGAAGCCGCCTTCGGCGCAGGCGGTCCGCAGGCCGAACACGTCCTTGTGCGCAAGCAGGTCGTGCGAGCGGCGCACCTCGAACGCGGGCAGGGCGAGCCGCGTCTTCGGCTCGCGGCCACTGACCTCGCTGACGGCCACTCCCGGAGCGTGCGTTGATGCCGCCAGCAGGTCGGCGCCGGTGGCTCGGGTGACGCCCGTGAGCAGCGCCGCCAGCACGTCGGCGGGCGCGGCACCCTCGGCCCCGAGCGCCAGGCGCACATCGACGTCCCGCTCGCCGCGGACCGTCACCAGCGTCACGGCCCCGTCCGGACCGTCGACGGCACTGACATCACTGACCCCCGTTGTGGAGCGGTTCAGCCAGGTTCGCCCGTCGCGCTCGGATTCGGCGAAGCGGTCCTGCCAGGTGGTGCGCAGTAGAAGCGCGCTCGCGAGCACGATCTGTATCCCGGATGTCAGCTCGATCGGCATCCGCTCGATCAGGCCGTCCGTCCGATCCCGGGCCCACGCATCGAGAGCAGCCTGGGAGGTCAGCTCGCCGATGCTGCTGGCCGGGACATGGGCACGCCACCACTCGTCCAGCTCGATGCCGGGGCGGATCCAGGTTCCCGAGGCAGCGGCGATGTCCGGGGACGCGTCCAGGGCTTCAAGCAGCTTGACGGCAGCGGACGGTGCCTCGGCGGCGGCGAGCCCGACGGCCGCGGCGAGCTCGTCGCGCGCCCGCCCGTCCGCCGCACCGGCCAGCAGGGCAAGCAGCGGCCACAGCCCGGCGCCGGACACGACGGTGTCCTCGTCGAGCGGCAGCTCACGCAGCCACGCGGCGGTCAGCGCGGAGACGGCGGATCCGATGTCGCCCATGCCATCGAGTATCACGCCGTCGAGTATCGCCGACGCAGCACCTGGGTTGGTGTCACGCTTCGAATGTGCCCGGCATCGGCTGCCGCCACCGCGCCGGGCGATAGTCCGACTCCCACGGGAAGCAGCCAGTCTTGTCCGCGTGGACCAACTGCAGCGCGGGAACGACGCGCCCGCCGTCGGTGCGGTACACCTGCTGCGCCGTCAGGATGACGGCTTCCGGGTTCGGGACCGGGAACACCCGCAGGTGGTGTGACGGGTGCATCGACGCGGCGGACACGCCCTCGGCGTCGACCAGGCTGAGCCCGGCCCGGACCTGCTCGCCCACCTCGTTGAGCAGCGCGCCGGCGTGCCGGAACTCGAGCCCGAACACCACGAGCTCGGGATGGCCGAACCCCCACAGGCCGACGGTGTACGCGAACCCTGGGAGTCGCGCCCCTCCGGATCAGGTATCGAATGCATGTTCGCAGGCTAGCGGCGGGTTCCGACACGACCGGCGATCGAGGAGGCCGGTGCGGATGAGGGGGCGGCGCTGTCGGACCGCGGCCGTACCGTGGTGCCCATGCGCGTCAACAGTGACATCACGCCGAGCACCGGAAAGTTCGAGGTCGTCTCCGACTTCGAACCGGCCGGCGACCAGCCCGCGGCCATCGACGAGCTGGAACGCCGGCTCCGGGCGGGCGAGCGGGACTCGGTGCTGCTCGGCGCCACCGGCACCGGCAAGTCCGCCACGACGGCGTGGCTGATCGAGCGGCTGCAGCGGCCGACACTGGTGATGGCGCCGAACAAGACGCTCGCGGCGCAGCTGGCGAACGAGCTGCGCGAGATGCTGCCGAACAACGCGGTCGAGTACTTCGTCAGCTACTACGACTACTACCAGCCCGAGGCGTACGTCCCGCAGACGGACACGTACATCGAGAAGGACTCCTCGGTGAACTCCGAGGTCGAGCGGCTGCGGCACTCGGCGACGATGTCACTGTTGACCCGTCGTGACGTCGTCGTGGTCGCGACCGTCTCGTGCATCTACGGCCTGGGCACGCCGCAGGAGTACGTCGACCGCTCGGTCCGGCTCCGGGTGGGTCAGGAGATCGGTCGCGAGCTGATCCTGCGCGGTCTGGTCGACGTCCAGTACTCGCGCAACGACCTGTCCTTCACCCGCGGGACGTTCCGGGTGCGCGGGGACACTGTCGAGATCTTCCCGATGTACGAGGAGCTGGCCGTCCGCGTCGAGATGTTCGGCGACGAGATCGAGCGGCTGTACTACCTGCACCCGCTCACCGGCGAGGTGGTGCGTGAGGTCGAGGAGGTGTTCGTCTTCCCGGCCACGCACTACGCCGCCGGCCCGGAGCGGATGGAACGCGCGATCCGCGGCATCGAGAAGGAGCTGGCCGAGCGGCTGGCCGAACTTGACTCGCAGAACAAGCTGCTCGAGTCGCAGCGGCTGCGCATGCGCACCTCGTACGACATCGAGATGATGCGCCAGGTCGGCTTCTGCTCGGGCATCGAGAATTACTCGCTGCACATCGACGGGCGCGAGCGGGGCAGTGCCCCCAACTGCCTGCTCGACTACTTCCCCGAGGACTTCCTGCTCGTCATCGACGAGTCGCACGTGACGGTGCCCCAGACCGGTGCCATGTACGAGGGCGACATGTCCCGCAAGCGGATGCTGGTCGAGCACGGCTTCCGGCTGCCGTCCGCGATGGACAACCGGCCGCTGAAGTTCGACGAGTTCGTCGACCGGATCGGGCAGACGGTGTACCTGTCCGCGACGCCCGGCGGCTACGAGCTGGGCAGGACCGGGGGCGAGTTCGTCGAGCAGGTCATTCGCCCGACCGGGCTGGTCGACCCCGAGATCGTGGTCAAGCCGACAAAGGGACAGATCGATGACCTGGTGCACGAGATCCGCGAGCGGGCCGAGCGCAACGAGCGGGTGCTGGTCACCACGCTGACGAAGAAGATGTCCGAGGACCTGACCGACTACCTGCTGGAGCTGGGGGTGCGGGTCCGCTACCTGCACTCGGAGGTGGACACGCTGCGCCGGATCGAGCTGCTGCGCGAACTGCGGATGGGCGAGTTCGACGTGCTGGTCGGCATCAACCTCCTGCGCGAGGGCCTGGACCTGCCGGAGGTGTCGCTGGTCTCGATCCTGGACGCCGACAAGGAGGGGTTCCTGCGCTCGGGCACGTCGCTGATCCAGACGATCGGACGGGCTGCGCGGAATGTGTCCGGCCAGGTGCACATGTACGCGGACACGATCACGCCGTCGATGGAGAAGGCGATCGACGAGACGAACCGCCGCCGCGCGAAGCAGGTCGCGTACAACCTCGAGCAGGGCGTGGACCCGCAGCCGCTGCGCAAGCGGATCGCGGACATCACCGACACGTTGGCGCGCGAGGCGGCCGACACCGAGGCGTTGCTGAACACACCGGTCGGCGGCTCGGGTCGCTCCCAGTCGCGGGGCAAGTCGGCCGTCCCCGGTCGTGGCGGGCGGGGAGTGTCGCCGGGAGTGGTCGGGGTCGGCGCGCACGCCGGTCGCGGTCTGGACGTCTCGGAGCTGCCGCGGGCCCAGCTGGCCGACCTGATCCAGCAGCTGAACGAGCAGATGCTGGGCGCCGCCCGCGAACTGCAGTTCGAGGTTGCCGCGCGCCTGAGGGACGAGATCGGCGAGCTGAAGAAGGAGCTGCGCGGCATGGACGCGGCCGGCGTCGGCCAATGACAGCCCTGCCGACTGCAGCCGCCGCGCCTACGCTGAACGGTATGGCGGCTGAGCTGACGATCGGGCTCCCGTCTAGCGACGGCTGGACCTGGGACGACCTGCAGGCGGTGCCTGATGACAGGTACCACTACTACCAGCTGATCGAGGGGCAGATCCTGATGTCGCCGAGTCCAAATCTGGCGCATCAGACGTGCGTCGTGAATCTGTTGGTGCTACTGAAGAAGACTGTGCCACGAGAGTTCCATGTGCTGGTCGCGCCGTTCGACTTCGTCCCGGAGCCGACTACTTCTCTGCAGCCGGATGTGCTGGTGCTGCGGCGCGGCGCTGCGGAGAAGAACCGGACCGTCGTGCCGCCGCTTCTCGCTATCGAGGTCCTTTCTCCGCGCACACGCACCTTCGACCTCACCGCGAAGCGAGCATTGTACGAGCGGTTCGGCGTTCAGCATTACTGGCTCGTGGACCCGGCCGAGCCGTCGGTGCTGGCCCTGGAGCTGGGCGAGGACGGCAACTTCTTCGAGGCGGCCTCGGTATCAGGTGATGACACGTTCGAGGTGAGCGCGCCGTTCGCTGTCGAGTTCACCCCGTCCGCCCTCGTCGCCGACTGAACCTGCATTTGCAGGCGTACACCGCACTGCGTGTCTTCACGATCGCGATCACGCGATCGCGGTCGAGTTATCAGCCCGTCACGGTCAGGTGGCAGTCCGGTGTGCCGAGGAAGCGGGCGAGGTCCGCTGCCTCGGCCTCGAGCCCGAGCTTGACCCTGCGAGTGAACTCGAGGAACGGGACGACCTCGATCGTCGCGAGGCCGGCGTTGCGACGCAGCTGCCAGCGGCCGACGATCCGGCCGTCCAGCAACACGGTCGGCCGGATCATCCCGCCGGCGTACACCTCGGCGCGCCGCGACTCGTCGAGGAAGCCGCGCTCCCTGTAGCCGACCAGGTAGTTGTCGAACGCAGGCAGCAGGCGCAGCCCGCGCGCGGGCTCGACCTCGCCCAGCCGGTAGCCCGCGCGGCCGTCGATGTCGACCGGCGCGAGCTCGTCCCGGATCAGGGTGATCGCGCGCGAGGACGGCAGCCCCGACCAGGTCGTGAAGTCGGCGGGAGTCGCGGGCGAGAACGCGCCGAAGTAGCGGCGCGCCAGCTCGGCCAGCGCGTCGTCGCCGCGCGGGCCGCCCGCAGCGTCGGGCGACCACTCGTCCAGCAGCGTGAACGTCGCTCCGCCGCGGGCTACGCCCTTACTCGCGGGGGCACCCCCACTTCGTTCCCTGTCTGCAGCGCGGCACGTGAGTCCGATCGCGCTCAGGTACACGAGCACGTGCGTCGGCGCCTGCCCGTCCGGGCTGATCCGCACGCCATGCTCGGCCAGCGCAGCGGTGAACTCGTGCCGGGTCAGCGCCCGCCCGCGCAGGACGTCCGCCGTGACGGCGGCGGCAGCATCCAGCACGTCCGGGGTCAGGCCGAGCTGCGGCCAGCGGACCGTCTCGAAGCGCCGGCGGATCATCGGGCCGAGCAGGGCCGTCATCCACCTCGCGTCATCGGCCGGAACCAGGTGGATGGTGTTGCGCATCAGCCAGGTGCGCACCACGCCGCGGTCCTCGATCGCGCGAAGCACATCCGCATCCGTGACGCCGGCCGCTCGGGCCCGCACGCCGAGCCGGGAGGCCGGCCCATCCTGGGCCTGGATCCCGCAGGCCATCCCCGCCGCCGCGACCGCGTCCGCCGCCGGACGGTCCACGAAGCCGTGCCGCGCGATGCGTTCGCCGAGTACCGGATGAGCGTCGGGCATGCGGCGAGTCTGCCGGATGCAAGTATCGAGCGATGACTGCCTACGCACCTGCCGCACGACGACGACGAAGGCGCTGGCCACTTCGCCTCGCGATCACCGTGCTCGTCCTGGTCGGCCTGCTCGTCGCCGCCGACCGGATCAGCGTCGCGGTGGCCGAGGCCGCCGTCGCCCAGACGGTGCAGAGCTCGCAGCACCTGGCCAACAAACCGAGCGTCAGCATCGACGGCTTCCCGTTCCTGACCCAGTTGGCGAGCGGGCACTACGACAAGATCGAGCTCAGCGACGACGACCTCACCGTGGGGCGGTCCAGGCGGACGGTGAAGCTGGCCCACCTGTTGGTCACGCTGCACGACGTGCACGTCGCGCGCGACTTCAGGAGTGGCACCGCCGGCTCGGGCACCGCCGACGCCCGGATGAGCTACCAGGACCTGTCCCAGGCGCTGGGGACCAGGCTGACCTACGCCGGAGCGGGACGGGTCAGGGCCAGCGCGTCCGTGACCGTCGGCGGCCAGAGCGTGGGCGGTGCGGTCACCGCGACGCCGAGGCTGGCCGGTAACGCACTCGAGTTCGCCGACCCGCACGTCGCGGTCTCGGGCGCCGACGTGCCGCCGGCCGTGTCGTCCGCTCTCGCTGGCGTGTTCGGCGCTCCGATCCCGCTGGACAACCTGCCGTACCGGCTCACCGTCCGGTCCCTGTCGGCGAACCAGCACGGCGTGTCGTTCACCCTCACCGCGCAGCAGTTGACGTTCCGGCGCTAGCGCTCAGCCCTCGATCTTCCTTTCTCGGTGCCGCGTGATCGGCAGGCGCAGCGTTCCGGCCACCAGGGTCACAAGTGCGGCGACGACGAACGAGGTCAGCGAGGCGCTCATCCACGACGGCGGCGTGAAGTGCAGCCACGACTGGATGTGCGCCCAGGCGCGCGTCCACCAGTCGATGGAGCCCGGGTTGACGAGCTGGTAGGCGCAGAAGCCGAGCGCCCACGGGATCAGCGTCGACCACCGTGGGCGAACGTTCTCGCCAAGATCCCACTGCCGTCGGGAGATCACGAAGTAGTCCACGACGAGCACGCCGAGCAGTGGCACGAACACCGAGCCGATCAGGATGAGGAAGGTCTCGTAGTCGTTGATGTTCAGCGCGAGCGCGCACACCGTTGCCACCGTGCCGACGGCGAGCGCGAGCGCCCGGCGGTCCCACCTGGGCCGGAAGTTCTGCAGCGAGACGGCGGTCGAGTAGGTGTCTGCGAACGACTGGTCCAGCTCCCGGACGGCCAGCACCCCGAACGCGACCGTCCCCAGCGGCACCGCCATGAACGAGCCGAAGATCTTGTCCGGATCGCTTCCCGCGACGCTCACCAGCGCGATCAGGCCGAGTGCATAGCAGGCGACCTGGGTTAGCGAGTAGCCGAGGAATGTCCCGGCGAACGTCCCGCGCGCCGAGCGGGCGTGCCGCGAGTAGTCCGACACGAGCGGCACCCACGACACCGCGACGCCGATGACCGTGTCGACGGCGATCCAGAACCCGCTCCACGTTCCCGTCCCGAAGGCCGGCAGCGGGTGGCGCAGCAACTGCACGAACAGGTAGACCAGCGCGATCAGCACCGCGACGGTCACGTACTTGCGCAGCACCCTGATCCAGCCGAGCGGGCGCAGCGCCAGCGCGGTGGTGATGACGCCGCCCGCCAGCACGTAGCCCCAGCGCGGCACGTCACCGGCGATCTGGTGCATCGCCGTCCCGATCGTCACCAGCTCGAACGTGGTCCAGCCGATCAGCTGCACAACGTTCAGCGCGGTCGGCAGGTACGACGGCCGGGTTCCGAACAGGCCGCGCAGCAGCACCATCGACGGCGAGCCGGTGTGCGAGCCGGGCACCCCGGCCGCCGCGACGCCGGCCGTCCCCAGCACGGTGCCGACGAGCAGGGCGGTGAAGGCGGCGGCCAGCGACATCGGCGCACGACCCGTCGGCACCAGCACGAAGATCGCGCCGGTGAACCCGAGCAGGCTCACCCCGAGGTTGCCCCAGAGCGCCGCGGCGTCCAGGCCGCCTAGGTTGCGCGGGTTGGGATCGGCGAGGGTGCGGCCGACCTCGCTCGGCGGTGCCGTCTGATCGCGGTCCTTCGTCGTCGTCATCTGCTCTCCCTGCGCCGGCATTACCCGGCTGGTCCGGCGGTCGGCAGCGGTACTGCCCTCTCAGCCCTCGCGAGCTCCCGCGGTTGGTCGGTTACAGAACTGCCATGCCCTCCGGTGGGGAGGACGCCTGCGCGTGATGGCGGCGCGGGATGCGCCCGGCCAGCAGGGCCAGCCGTCCCGCGCTGACAGCCGCGGCCATCGCGGCCGCCATGGTTGCCGGGTCCTGTGCGCGCGTCACCGCAGACGCCAGCAGCACTCCGGCGCAGCCGAGCTCCATCGCCAGCGCGGCGTCGGACGCCGTCCCGATGCCCGCGTCGAGGATGACCGGAACGCGTGCCTCGCTGACGATCAGCTCGATGTTGTGCGGGTTCCGGATGCCGAGGCCGGTACCGATCGGCGAGCCCAGCGGCATGACCGCTGCGCAGCCGGCCTGCTGCAGCCGGCGGGCCAGCACCGGGTCGTCGTTCGTGTAGGGCAGCACGGTGAAGCCCAGGCCGACCAGCGTCTGCGCAGCGTCGAGCAGCTCGATCGGATCGGGCAGCAGCGTGCGCTCGTCGGCGACGACCTCGAGCTTCACCCAGTGCGTCTCCAGGGCCTCGCGCGCGAGCTCGGCGGTGCGGACGGCCTCGCGTGCGGTGCGGCAACCGGCAGTGTTGGGCAGGACGCGGATGCCCCGGCGGTCGATGACGTCCAGGATCGAGCCGGCGGTTCCCGGATCGACCCTGCGCATCGCGACGGTGCACATCGAGGTCTGCGATGCGACCAGCGCCGCGTCGATGACCTCCAGGCTTGGGGCGCCGCCGGTGCCCATGATCAGCCGGGACGCGAACTCCTCGCCCGCGATGACGAACGGATCGTCGGTCATTTCTCGCTCCGCATGCGTCGCTCGGTCATGTCTGGCTCAACCTCCCTGCACTGCGGTGATCAGCTCGACGCGCTGGCCCTCGCGCAGCGCGTAGCCGGCCCAAGTGCTGCGTGGCACGACCTCGCCGTCGACGGCCGCTGCGGAGCCGCGGGTCGAGCCGGTGAGCGACTCGATCAGCTCGGCCAGCGTGGTCCCGTCGACGACTTCGCGCGGTGACCCGTTCAGCTCGACGTTCATGCGCTGACGGCCTGCCGGAAGCGGGCCGGCGTGAACGGCGCGAGAACGTTCGGAAGGGCACCGGTGGTGATCAGGTCCGCGACCCCGTCCGCGGTGACGGGTGTCAGCAGGATGCCGTTGCGATAGTGCCCCGTCGCGTGGATCAGCCCGTCGACACCGGACGGTCCGACGAGCGGCGCGTTGTCGGGGGACCCGGGTCGCAGCCCCGTACTCACCTCCACGAGCACCGCCTCACCGAGTTCGGGCACCACGGACTGCGCGTCACGCAGCAGCTCGTACACCGCACCAGCACGGGGCTGCAGATCGAACCCGACCTCCTCGGCCGATGCGCCGACCACGTACTCGCCGTCCTGCCGGGGGACGACGTAGACGGGCGAGCCCTTGACCGTGCCGCGGACGACGTGGGTCAGGCGCGGCGGTCCGGGCAGGCGCAGCCGCAGTGTCTGGCCCTTGACGGGTCGGACGCCGGGCACGGCGGCGGTTGGCACTCCGCCGACCCGCGACGACCAGGCGCCGGCGGCGAGCACGACGCAGCCCGCGGTGAGCGCGCTGTCGTCGGCAAGGCTGACGCCGGTCGCGCGGTTGCCGACGACGTCCACCCGCGCCTCGCCTGCGCGCACCGCGACGCCCGCGCCCGAGCAGGCTGCGAGCAGCGCCGCGTGCAGCAGCCGCGGATCGATCTGGTGATCGTCCTCGGCCAGCAGCGCGCCGGGCAGCCCGGAGGCGAGGGCAGGTTCGAGCTGGTGCAGCTCGCGTCCGGTCAGCATGCGCGAGGCCAGGCCCAGGCTTCGGCCGAACTCGTGCAGGTCGCGGAGCCCGGCTAGGTCCGCGCCGTCCCACGCGACCGACACCGTGCCGCACTCGCGGAACCCGGTCGGCCGGCCACTCACCTCGGTGACCTCGGCGGCGAAGCTCGGATAGCGGGCGAGCGAGTCCAGGTTCAGCCGCAGCAGCGCGGATTCGGCGTAGTGCAGCTCGGTGACCGGCGCGAGCATGCCCGCGGCCGTCTGCCACGCACCGCGCTCGGGCTGCGGATCGACCAGCGTGACGCGCAGTCCGCGCTGGGCGCAGCGCCAGGCGACGGCGGTGCCGATCGCGCCTGCCCCCAGGACGATCACGTCCGATGACTTGGTACCCATGCTCCCTCGCGCCGGCATTACCCGGATCAGGTTCGACGGTCGGCTGCTGCCCTCTCAGCCCTCTCGGGCTCCCGTGCGCGATCCACATTACGCTCGTGCGGTGCCCGACCTCGCCGACGCCCGCCTGTACCTGTGCACCGACTCGCGCTCGCGCACCGGCGACCTGGCCGAGTTCCTGGACGCAGTGCTGGCGAACGGGGTCGACATCGTGCAGTTGCGCGAGAAGGGTTTCGAGGCGGCCGAGGAGATCCGGCTGCTCGAGATCCTTGCCGTGGCTGCGCAGCGTCACGGCAGGCTGTTCGCGGTGAACGACCGCGCCGACATCGCGCGCGCGATCCGAGCGCCGGTGCTGCACCTCGGCCAGGACGACCTCCCGGTATCGATCGCGCGCGAGATCGTCGGCCCAGACGTGGTCATCGGCCGCTCGACGCACTCGCCCGCGCAGGCCGACGCGGCGCGAACCGAGATGGGCGTCGGGTACTACTGCGCGGGGCCGACGTGGACGACGCCGACCAAGCCCGGGAGGCCGGCCGCCGGCATCTCCCTCCTCGAACACGTCGCCGCGAATCAGGACGGCCGACCCTGGTTCGCGATCGGCGGCATCGAGAACATGCAGCGCCTTGACGAGGTGATCGCCGCCGGTGCCCGCCGAGTGGTCGTGGTCCGCGCGATCACCGAGGCCGAAGACCCCGGTGCGGCCGCCGCCGCCATCGCCGCGCGGCTACGAGGAGTCGGGCCGCGCTGAGTTCGGGGGCACTCGCGCGGTCGGTGCATCCAGCGTGGTCACGGCCAGTCGCGGATGCGCCAGAAATGACCTACCGGCCCGAGCCCGGCACCGAGCGGGAACGAGCCGGCGACCGCCCCGGTGATGAACCGCTTGCCCAGCGCCACCGCGGCCGGGACGTCCAGACCGCGGGCCAGCCCGGCGGTGATCGCGGCGGCGAGCGTGTCGCCCGAGCCGTGGGTGTGCATCGTCTCGTGTCGCGGCGCGCTGAACTCGCTGAACTCGGTGCCGTCGAACAGGACGTCCACCGCGTCGCCGTCGGCAAGATGACCGCCCTTGACCAGTACCCACGTCGGCCCGAGCGCGTGCAGCGCGCGGGCCGCCTCGTCCATGTCGGCCCGGACGTGCACCTCGATCCCAGTCAGCAGCTTCACCTCGCCGAGGTTGGGCGTGATGAGTGTGGCGAGCGGGATGATCACCTCACGCAGGGCGGCGAGCGCGTCCGGTCGCAGCAGCGGGTCGCCGTGTTGCGACGCGGCGACCGGATCGACGACGAATGCGGTGATGCCCAGCCGCTGGATCGTCGTCGCCACTGCGTCCATGATCGCGGCCGAGGCGAGCATGCCGGTCTTGGCCGCGCCCACCCCGATGTCCGTCGCCACCGACTCGATCTGCTCGGCGACGGCGTTCGGCGGCAGTTCGTAGAAGCCGGTGACGCCCAGCGAGTTCTGCACGGTCACGGCGGTGATCGCGGACATCCCGTGCACGTGGCAGGACAGGAACGTCTTCAGATCGGCCTGCATGCCGGCGCCGCCGCCGGAGTCCGAGCCGGCGATGGTCAGGGCGGTCGGTGGCGTCTGGTCGGCCGGTAGCGTCACCGCGACAGTATTGCGAACGTGCCTGGAGCCCCGACGACGGAGGAGAGCGAGTGAGCCAGAGCTGGACCGAGCGGCTGTGGTCGCGGGCCGAGCCGACCTACCGCGCCATCCTCGATCACCCGTTCCTGCGCGGCCTGACGAGCGGCACGCTGGAGCCGGCGTGCTTCGCGTACTACGTCGCGCAGGACGCGCACTACCTGCACGACTACGCGCGCGCCCTCGCCGTCGTCGGAGCCAAGGCGCCGACGCACGCCGAGACCGCGCTGTTCGCCCGGCACGCGGCCGAGACGTTCGAGGTCGAGGTCGCGCTGCACGGAACGCTGCTGCCGCAGCTCGGGCTCGATCCGTCCGCGCTGCACTCGGTACCGCCGTCCCCGACCACCACCGCCTACACCAGTTACCTGCTCGCCACGGTCCACGGCGGGACGTTCGCCGAGGGGGTGGCCGCGGTACTGCCGTGTTACTGGATCTACCAGCGGGTCGGCGCCACGCTGGTGCAGCAGGGCTCGCCGGACGCCCGGTACCAGCGGTGGATCGACACCTACGCGGGCGATGCGTTCGCCACGACGGTGGCAGAGGTTCTGGCCGTCGCCGACCGGGCGGGTGCGCAACTGCCCCATGACGAGGACGCCCGGGCCGCGCGGCACTACGCGACGACGTCCCGGTACGAGTGGATGTTCTGGGACGCCGCGTGGCGGCGCGAGGCGTGGCCGGTGTGAGGGCGCGGCTCGATCACGTCACTGTCAGTGCGTCCGACTTCGCGCTGAGTCTGGCGTTCTACGACGCTGCGCTCGGCGCGCTCGGCCTGCACCGCGTCGTCGAGCTCGGCGACGAGGAGGAGGACGGCGCCGAGCTCGAGGTCGCGGCGTGGGGGACTGGGGACGTAGCGGTGCTCTGGCTGGTCGCCGGCGCTGCACCGACCCGCGGCGTCCACCTCGCCCTGCGCGCGGACTCGCCCGCGGACGTCGAGGCGTTCCACCGGTCGGCGCTCGCGGCCGGCGGGCGCTCGCACGACGCTCCGCGGCGCTGGCCGATCTTCAGGGCAGGGGAGTTCAACGCGATCGTGCTGGACCCGGACGGCAACCTGGTCGAGGCCGTCGCGTCCGAATGACCGCTCAGATGTCGGCGAAGTGCTCCACGTTCGGTGGTCCGTCGAAGAACGGTCCGATGGCCGCCCGCCAGTTCGTGAACCGGTCCGTGCCGCGGAAATTCTGCTCGTGCGCCTGCACCGAGTCCCACTCCACGAGCAGGACGAACCGGGACGGCGACTCGATCCCGTGCGTCATGCGGGCCGAGCGGCAGCCGGGCGTTGACGTCAGCACCTCCCGCACGCCGCGGAAGGCGGCCAGGAACGCCTCGTCCGAACCGGGAGTGATCTTGATGTCCGCTACCTCGAGAACCATGCCGCCAGCCTGGCAGACCGGTCCGATCCGGCGCGACACGGCCCGACTTCTAGCTTCACACCAGTAACACCTGGCACACTGGTCACATGTCCGTAGGACGGGTCGTGACTTCTCTCGCGGCCGCCGCTGCCGTGGTCGGCTGCACCGTCGTCGCGATCGGGATGAGCCGGGCTGCCGAGGCACCGGACGCGGCCGCCGGCCCGACCGACGCGCTGGCCGCCGCGACGAGCGCGCGGGTCTACGCCGCGCCCGTGCTGCCGGTTCCGTCTGCGACGAGCAGCAGCGCCCATCGGACGATCACGCCGCAGACCCCTACGCCGGCCGCGCCGACCCACTCGCGCGCCACGACGAGCAAGACCGCGGTGCACCCGGCCTCGTCGCCGGCCAGTCCGCGGACGACCACGCCGAGGGCGAGACCCCGGGCCACTCCGGTTCGCACCCTGCGTCGCGGGATCGCCCTGCCGCTTGGGTACGGCACCGGGTCGGCCACCCGCGTTCTCACCGTGACCGCGAGTTACCGCAGCAGCACAGTCGCGCGCCTGCAGCCGTGGGTGAAGGCGCCTGGCGGCGGCTGGCTCCGGTACGGGCACTCGGTGCTCGCGCACGTGGGGGAGAAGGGGTTGACGAGTTCGATGAGCGAGTTCGTCTCGGCGACGCCGATGGGCAGCTTCTCGCTGACCCAGGCGTTCGGCCGGCTGAGCAACCCGGGCACGCCGCTTCCGTACTTCCGGACGACGCCGGCGGACTGGTGGATCAGTCAGCCCGGGCCGGCCTACAACACGCACCAGCGGTGCTACTCGGACGGCGGTAACAGCTGCGGGTATGACTCGCCGAGCGAGCACCTGTACTACGAGACGCCGTACTACAACTACGCGGTGGTGATCGACCAGAACCGCTTCCCGGCGGTGTATCCGCACGGCAGCGCGGTGTTCCTGCACGTGACCGACGGCCGGCCGACCGCCGGCTGCATCGCGATCCCGCAATCGAACCTGGTGGCGATCATGCGCTGGCTCGCCCCGTCTACCCACCCCCGCATCCTGATCGGGGTCGCATGACACCCTAGGGGTGTGTTCGGTCGGTCCCCCCGCCTCGCCGCGCTCGCCGCAGCGGCGGTTCTGCTGACGCTCGGCGGCTGCGCAGTCACTCATCGCGGCACGCCCGATCAGCCGACGAGCCGGCCGACTCCTACCGCGGCACCGCACAGCCCGACCGCGACGGAACCTGCGCCGTCCACCCATCCGCGGCACGCGCCGGAGATGCGCTCGCACCCGAGTCACATCCCGGTGCTCCCGAGCGAAGCCAGGCCGACGAGCCGCACGTCCACTCGCGGTTCGCTGCCGCTGTCGTACAGCACCGGCTCGGCGACGCAGGTGATCACGGTGACGGCCGGCTCGACCGACACCACCACGGCAACCCTGCAGCCGTGGACGAAGACGGCCGGCGGCACGTGGGTCAGGCACGGCTCGTCCGTGCTCGCGCACGTAGGAGCGGACGGCCTGACGAACTCGATGAGCGAGTTCATCTCGGCGACGCCGATGGGCAGCTTCTCGCTGACCCAGGCGTTCGGCAGGCTGAGCAACCCGGGCACGCCGCTGCCGTACTTCCGGACGACGCCGGCGGACTGGTGGATCAGCCAGGCCGGGCCGGTCTACAACACCCATCAGCGCTGCACGTCGGGCAGCGACGGGAACGGCTGCGGCTACAAGGCACCGAGCGAGCACCTGTACTACGAGACGCCGTACTACAACTACGCGGTGGTGATCGACTACAACACGCGTAACGCCGGTCCGGTGGTGCAGAACGGCGGCAGCGCGGTGTTCCTGCATGTCTATCCGCCGGGGACCGGCGCCACCGCGGGTTGCGTCTCGATTCCGCAGCAGAACCTGGTCCCGATCATGCAGTGGCTGAACCCGTCCGAGCACCCGCGCATCCTCATCGGCGTGGCATAGCCGGGCTGGGGCGATCAGGCCAGCAGGGCCACCTGGGCCGCGCCGAGCAGGGCGGCCCGCTCGGTGTCCGCGCTGACCGCGATCGGGACGGCGACGCCCGCCATACCCGCGCGCAGCCAGGGCTCGAACAGATCCCACGAACCCGACATCGAGCCGCCGATGACGAGCACGTCCGCACCGAACTCGCGCAGCCGCGGCCCGATCACCTCGCCAAGCCTGCACAGCGCGTGGGTCAGGACGTCGAGAGCGGCCGGCTGCCCGGCGCGCGCCCGGTCTGCGATCTCGCGAACGTCGGCATCGCCGTCGCCGGTGTCGGCAGCGTAGGCGCGGCGGATGGCTCGGCGGGACATGGTGTCCTCGAGCGGCCGCCCGTGCGCCTCGACCAGATGGATCCGCCCGCCGGGTGGCACGCCGGGCCCGCCCGCCACCGCGCGCCCGTCGACCACCCAGCCGCTGCCGACCCCGGTGCCCAGGGTCAACCCGACGCAGCGGGCGTAGGACGCGCCGGCACCGTGCTGTGCCTCGCCGACCGAGAACGCGTCGGCGTCGTTGGTGAACGCAATCCGCTCCGGATCGGGTAGCGAGCGTGCGAGCGCGGACCGCACGTCCACGCCGTCGAGGGACTCGAACTTGCCGACGCCGTGGAACCGGCCGATCCCCGTGGCGTAGTCGAACGGGTCCGGCATGGCCACGCCCCAGGGCCGGCCCTCGACGCCGTCCAGGGCCGACCCGGCACGCGCCATCGTCGCCAGGATCGCGTCGGCGTCCGCCTTGCTGTCCAGCGCGAGGCGCTGCGCCGCACCCACCGTCCAGCCGCCGGTCTCGACGATCGCGGCCGTCACGTGGGTGCCGCCGATCTCCAGGACCGGCACCAGCGAGTCCCTCACGCGAGGAACTCGGTCAGCAGTCCGGGAACGGTGGTGTCGGCGAAGCGGATCGCCTCGGCCGGCGCGACGTCCTCCACCGCGTAGTGCTGCTTGCCGGCAGCCGTCGTCGCGGTGAGCGTGGTCAGGCCGAGCCGCCGCTGGAAGTAGCTGCTGCGCAGGTTCCAGCCGATGACGCCGTCGGCGACCACCGCGCAGCGGCGACGCACGAGCGAGCCTAGGGCGCTCACCACGTAGCCGTCGACGAACGTGTGACCGAGGCTGCGGTACCGGTCGTTGCCGAGCGGCGCCGCGGCGAGGACGAGGGCCACCGAGAACAGCAGAAGCCACAGCGGCCAGCCGGCGAGCAGCGCCACGGCGTCGAGCAGCGCGCCGGCCAGGGCCAGGGTGAGCAGCGCACGGGCGATGCGCCGGCGCCGCGCGGCCGGAGGGTGTGGCAGGAGCGGCACCACGAACGGCATGGCGGTCTCGATCACCGTGCTCGCCACGCGGACCGCTTCACGCCGCGGCGCGGGCGGCAGCAGGATCTCCCCGCCTCGCTCGGCCCCGCGGCCGACCCGGAGCCCGGTCGCGATCACCAGCGCCCGCGCACCGCCGACCGAGCGCAGCAGCATGGGCTCGGACAGCTCGGCGCCGCGCAGGCGCCGGTGCTCGATGCTCGTCGCCCGTGAGGTGAGCAGGCCACGCGTGACGTGCAGCGTGCCGCCGCTGTGTCGCGTCAGCCGGAAGTTCCAGAACGAGAGCAGGTAGCCGACGGTCGAGGCCAGGGCGACGAACGCCGCGACGACGGCGAGCACCAGCAGGATGTCCACGGCCAGCGGCCAGCGTTCGAGGTGATCGGCGGCGTCGCGGTACGGCTTGAGCCGGCGCAGGTCAACGTGCCCCTCGCTCACCACGCGCCACAGCACGCCCAGCAGGGCCAGACCGGTCACCGCACCGGTCAGGGTGAACGGTGCGTAACGCAGCCATGAGCGGTCCAGCCGGGCGATCTCGTCCTCGACCGGCTGGACCGTGACGGCCGGCACGCCGGGCTCGGTCAGCGGCCGCCCGGTGCCACGGTGCAGCAACTCGCTGCGCAGCGCGGCCGCAGCCCCGGCGGTCAGGCCGTCCAGTACCAGGGCGTTGCGGCCCTTGCGATCGGACGTCCCGGTACCGATGGCCACCCGGGCCAGGCCGAGCGCGCGGTGCAGCAGGTGCGAGGTGACATCGACGGTGCGGACCCGGTCGATCGGTGCGGCCATGGTCCGGCGGCGCACCAGGCCGCGGCGCATCTGCACCTGCTCGGGCGTGATCCGGAAGCGCGTCGTGAACCAGCGCAGCAGCGACAGGGCCGCGACGGCGGCGGCGATGGCCAGGCTCCACCGCGACCCGCTGCTGCCGTCCCCGCTGCTGTGCCCGGCGAGGAACGCCCCGGCGATCGCGGGCAGTGCCTTGCCCACCTCGATGACCGGGTGGACGAGCAACATCCGGGGGCTGAGCCGGCGCCACCCGCTGTCCGGCACTACCGGCGTCGCCGCGTCGGGCACCTCGGCGACGTCGGTCACGTCCCGTCACCGCCGGCGGCCTGCGTGCGGACGGTCAGCTCCTGGACGAGCGCTTCGGCGATCTCGCGTCCCAGTCCGTGGATCTTCAGGGGGCCGGCCGCCGACGCTGTCGTGACCGTGACGTTGGCCAGCCCGAACAGCTGCTCGAACGGGCCGCGCTGCGTGTCGACGGTCTGGATGCGGGACACCGGGGCGATCCGGCGCTCCTGGCTGAACCAGCCCGACTGCGTGTAGACCGCCGTGTCGGTGGCCTCCCACCGGTGCACGCGGTAGCGCCACTGCGGCATCACGATCAGGTGCGCCAGGGCGACGAGCACCGTGAGCGTCATCAGGATCGGGTGCCATGCGCCCGGGTGGCTGCTGCTGAACCACACGATCAGCTGGAGCGCCACGAACGCCAGCCAGCCGCACAGGGCGCGGACCGTCCAGTACGCCTTGGCCCGCGGGCTGACGTGCCGTGCGGGCGAGCGCAGGGTCATCGTTGTCACGAGACCCATCCTGCCCGCTTCGGCCGGTTAGTCGGCAGCGCCGGCGCGGCATTAGCTCGCAATGACACATGTCAGCCCGGACGGGCAGTCATTGGTAGGTGATCACGTCCGGCCGCGGGCTCAGCGCCATCACCTGCGCCGACGTCATCAGCCCGGAGTCCTGCGTCAGGAACAGCTTGAAGCCGGCCCCGTCCGGGCGGCCCGGCAAGGACAGCCTGCGGTAGGTCGCCAACTTCTGTGCCCGGGTGCCGAACCCGTCGGCGTGGAAGGTGAGCTCCAGGCCCGGGTAGCGACCGATCCGGTTCCGGTCGGGGAGCATGCCGACGGTGAACTGATGCACCATCAGCAGCTTGTCCGGCAGCGCGTGGCTCCTCACCAGCCGCGACAGGTAATCCTGCACGCGGTTGATGCTCGCGGCCGACGACCAGCCGATGACCTGCCCGGGAACCTGCCGGCCGTGCATCATCCACTCCGGGTCGAGGGCGACCGACACGCTCGGGTCGGCGAGGAAGCGCGCGAACCTGCGTACCTGCGGCAGGAAGTCACCGCGTCCGGGCTGGAAGTCCAGGATGAGCAGCATGCGGTGCCGGTGGGCGACGCTCAGGTAGCGCTGGACCGCGGCCGGCGAGATCGTCCTGGAGTACAGCTGATCGGCGCCCGGGCTGCCCTGCGCGACGCTGGCGATCAGCTCCATCGCAGGCTGGACCGTCCGGCCGTACGCGGCGTACTGCGCGGCGCGCTTGCTGATCACCTGCGCCATGCGCTCGGGGGAGGCCCCGCCCAGTGCCCCGAGCGCTCGTCCGTCCGGGCCGCCGTAGTAGGCGACGAGCCGGTAGCTGCCGAGGATCGTGCGACCACCGCGCGGCAGTTGGATCTTGGGCTCCGGGACGCCCGGGACGGCCAGCTCGGCTCGCGCCTTCCGGTCGGGCAGCGTGGTGACGCGTCGGGCGGGCGGGGTCGGGTTGCCCGGTGCGGCCGTCGTCGTGGCGTCGCGCCTCGGGCCCGCGCTCGAATGCTCACTGCTCGTGCTGGCGATGCTCGCGCCTGTGCCAGCCGTCGTCGGCGGCGAAGGTATCGGCGCGGGCGGGGCGGTGCTGCAGGCGGTGAGCAGGCCGAGGGCGGCGACGGCCGCCGCCGCCCTCGTTCGCCTGCGCACGATCACGGCCCGACGGTAACCGGGCGCTACGACAGGCGGGCGAGCCGTGCCGTCGCGATGCGCTGTTGTGACCTGGCGGGGGCACGTTCTCCCCCCACACACCCCCGCCAGGCCAGGACCGATGTTATATCAATGTTAAGTCCGAGCGAAAGAGGGATGGGGTGCTCGTTGCCTACCAGCCCCGCTCCCGCCACTCCGCGACGTGCGGGCGCTCGGCTCCCAGCGTCGAATCGTTGCCGTGGCCGGGGTAGAACCACGTCTCGTCCGGCAGCTCGCCGAACACCCGCGTCTCGACGTCGTCGACCAGCGAGGCGAAGTCCTCCGGCGACAGGGTCTTGCCGACGCCGCCCGGGAACAGCGAGTCACCGGTGAACAGGTGCGGCGTGCCCTCGGGATCGCGGTAAAGCACGGCGATCGAACCCGGCGTGTGCCCGCGCAGCGCGATGATCTCCAGGCTCACGTCCCCGACGGTGATCACGTCACCGTGGTTGAGCCGCTCATCGACGGCGACGGGCAGCGCATCCGCGTCCGGCTCGCCGGCGTACACGGCGGCCTCGGCGTCGGTGACCGCCTCGGCCAGCGCCTGCCAGTGATCGGGGTGCTGGTGGGTCGTCAGGATCGCCGAGACGGGTGGGCCGTCCAGGCGGACGAGCTCGCGCAGCCGGTCTGCCTCGTTGGCCGCGTCGATGAGCAGGCCCTCGTCCGTCTGGGTGCAGCGCAGCAGGTAGGCGTTGTTCGACATCGGCCCGACGGCCAGCTTGGCGATGGTCAGTCCCGGCAGGCGGCGGACGTCCACCGCGCCACCGACCTCGACGTTTCCCGTGTAGGTGTCACTCATGCCTGCATGCTACGAGGCGGCAGTCACAGGATCGAACTCCCACCGAACGGCCTCACACGCAACCTTAGGAAGGGGTTGATACGGGCATGGGGTCGACATGAGCGCTCCGAAGGCACGGTGGTGCTACGCCCGAACTCGGGCGCACACCAGCGCCGACAGGCGACGACGGAAGGGGACACAGATGAGTGCACAGACAGACGAAGGCCCGGTGAAAGCGCCGCGTGATCGGATACGGCGCAGCGGCACGGGGGTGAAGATCGCCCTGGTCGCGACCGGGCTCGGGGTCGGTGCGATCACCGCGTCCGCGCTCGCGGCGAACGCGGCCACGAGCTCGACGCCGACGACGTCGAGCTCTTACACCGCGCCGGCCAATCAGCCAGGGGCCGGCGCGGCGAAGGGCAAGGTCGGCGGGTCCGCACCGGTGCGGAGCGACGAGAAGGCGGTCAGCGCCACCCTCGCCGCAAAGCTCAAGGCGGCCGCCCTGAAGGCACTGCCTGGCGGCACGGTGTACCGCGTCGAGACCGATGCCGGTGACGGCACCTACGAGGCGCACATGACCAAGTCCGACGGCACGCTGGTCACGGTCAAGTTCGACAGGAACCTGACCGTGACGAAGGTCGAATCCGGGATGGGAACCGGCGACCCGGCACCCAAGGGCGGCAATGGCGGGCCCGGCGGCCGAAGCGGCCCAGGCAGTGCAGGAGGCAGCGGCTGATCCGCCCTGAGCAGGTCGCGGAGCGGCGTACCGGACGTCGCCGGCTCCGCGGCCGTTCCAGGTCAGTCGAAGATCGGCTCGAACTCCTCGGTGGGCGGCCCGGACGAGAGG
Source organism: Jatrophihabitantaceae bacterium (assembly GCA_050742975.1). Classification (GTDB taxonomy): domain Bacteria; phylum Actinomycetota; class Actinomycetes; order Mycobacteriales; family Jatrophihabitantaceae; genus JBDTGE01. The sequence goes on along the minus strand of JBOGDQ010000191.1, from coordinate 9,957 downwards.
TCCACCCGGGTGTCCGGCAGGAACCGCAGCACGTTCTCCACGTACGAGGTCACGGCCGCCGCGCGCCCGACGTCCCGGCCCTGCGCCTCGGACAGGAACCAGCGGTGCTCGCTGATCTCGTGGAACAGCTCGGCGTCGGGCATCCGCCGACGCAGGTCCCACGGGACGAGCCGGAGCGTGCCGAAGAACTTCTCGTCCAGCCACCGGCGGGCGGTCAGGTCCTCGGGCAGGTCCTGACCGACGGCCTCGTTCAGCTTGGCGCGGAAGCGGGCCAGGCCGGCCAGCAGGGTCCGCGCCTGGTTCTCCTGCACGCGCAGGCCGGTCAGGGCGAAGACCCGGCGCGAGTGATGACCCGGCTCGACCACGTGCGTCTCGAACCGGAGCCGGCGCCCGTCCTGCTCGGTGTGGATGGTGATCTCCGAGACGTCGAAGCCGAGGCTGTTCAGCCGCTTCACCCGGGCGTTGATCCGGTAACTCTCGTCCCGCCCGACGACCTCGTCATGCGTCAGCTCGTCCCACAGCTGCTCGTACCGGGGACCGAGCTCGGTCGCCGTCTCGATCGGCTCGATCGACGGATCCAGCAGCGCGGCGGCCCGCAGGTCGAACATCTCGCCGGCGATGTTCTCGGTCGCGATGCTCATGTCCTGCGCCCGCTGCCCGGGCGAGAGCTGCGGGTGCATCTCGGCCGTCTCGGCGTCGACCAGGTACGCCGCCAGCGCGCCGGCGTCGCGGCGGAACAGCGTGTTCGACAGCGAGCAGTCGCCCCAGTAGAAGCCGGCCAGGTGCAGCCGCACGAACAGCTCGGCCAGCGCGTCCAACAGCCGCGCCCGCAGCTGGGGCAGGCTGCGGCCGGTGAACAGCGCGCGGTAGGGCTGGGAGAACTCCAGGTGCCGCGTGATGAGCAGGCCGCCGAGCGCCGTGCCGTCGTCGGTCACCCGCTCGATGACCGTGCCGTACGCGTCGACCACCGGAACCGAGCGGTTGGCCAGCGCCTGCAGCACCGCATGCTCGCGCAGCACGTACCGGTCGTTCGCCTCCTTGACCGCGAACACCTCGTCGTCGAGGCGGACGAACCGCACGACGTGCCGCGAGATGCCGCGAGGGACGTGCACGATCAGGTCGTCGGGCCACTGCTCGAGCGGGGTCTCGAACGGCAGGTCCAGCAGCGCGGCGTTCGTGCCGAGGGTGGTGAGGTGATAGCTGCCCACGTCGCGAGCCTAGGCGGGACGTGCTGCCGCCGGCTCGGATCAGTACCCAGTCCGGCGCGTCACCCGCCGCATCCGGACAGTGGTAACGGCATGACGCCGACCCCGGTCCCGAGGTACGCGACGCCCGTGCTCGAGGCGACGGTCCCGTCCACTGCCCACGACTGCACTGCGCGCCCGTTGCCGGCGTCGACGCACCACAGAGCCGCGGCCGGTGCACCCCGCAGCCACAGGACGTGCGAGCCGGTCGAGACGATGCTCGCCGTCGTGCCGAACGCGGTAGGCAGCACCGCTCTCGCCATGGGCGTCAGCGTTCTCGGGTCGAGCCGCAGCATCCGCGGCACCGCGCCATCCGCGCCGGCAACCCAGATCCGGCCCGCCACGACGCTGATGCTGCCATCCGCGAGCTGCAACAGGTGCGGGGACTGGACCACCTTGCCGCCGGACCGGTACGTCCACAACTCCGTCGGGTAGCCGAGATCCATGGCGATGACGCGCCCGCGGCTGGGATCGGCCACCACCGTGCCGACGGCGCCGGACAGGCCAGGGACCAGCCGCGGCAGCCCGCCCGGAGCGAGGTCGGCCGTCCCGAGATCGGTGCTCAGGTAGAGGTGACCGGCGAACGCAGCGGCCGAGCGCACGGCAAGCAGCCACGGCACGTCCCGGAGCACGAGCAGGGACGGCAGTCGGTACTCGATCAGGTGTGTGACGGCCGCGCGGGCGGTGACCACCCAGGCGAGCGATGCGGCCGGGTCGAGCGCGAGCTGCGGAATGGTGCTCACGGCACCGGACGCGTACGGCACGGTGGCCTCGCCGAGCACCCGGTCCGTCCTCGTGTCGACGGCCCGCAGGCCACCGCCCCTGAGCACGAGCAGGGTCGTGCCGGTCAGGGCGATCTGGGGCTCGGCCGGCGCGGCTGTCGGCACCGGACGGGCCGGCGTGCGATGCGCCGCCACGTGCTGCCGGCCCGGCGGATCGAGCTCGTGCCGGACGAAGACGGTCACGGCGGCGAGCAGCGCCGCCGCCACCACGACGACGAGCCACCGCGGCGCCCGCCACGCCGAGGAGCCGAGGACCTCCTCGTCCGCGTCCGTCGGGATGTCGGCGCGCACGGTCCACCCCCTTGCTCCGGGTCCTACCGTGATGGTCCGCCGCTGGGCGAGCGGAGTACACCTCCCGCGGCGAAGTTGGTCGTGGACCGGCCGTCGGAGTTCGGTGTGCCCGGACGACGATAGGGGTATGGACGCAGCTGCGGTCGGCGCGGGCGACGACGCGCGCACGGCCCTGCTGCGGCTCTACGACCGCGCGCTGCCGCAGGTGTACGGCTACGTCCTGAAGCGGTGCGCGCGGCGCGAGGTTGCCGAGGAGCTGACGTCGGAGACGTTCCTCGCGGCGGCGGACGCGGTCCGACGGACGCGGCCGCCCCGGGTGGACGTCCCGTGGCTGATCGGCGTGGCCCGGCACAAGCTGGTCGACCACTGGCGGCGCGAGGCCCGCGAGGAACGCACGCTGCGCGCGGTCGCGTCCGACCCGACGACCAGGACGGTGTCGGACGACCCGTGGGAGGTCCGGCTGAGTGCGCTGCGCGCCGCGCAGACGCTCGACCGGCTGGCGCCGCAGCACCGCATCGCCCTCACCCTGCGGTACGTCGACGACCTCCCGGTCGCCGATGTCGCGGCGCTCCTGCAGCGCACGCTGCACGCGACCGAGGCGCTGTTGGTCCGCGCCCGGGCCGCGTTCCGCGCCGACTACATCGCCACCGACGGAGAGGAGGACGGCCGTGCATGACCCGTTCGCGGACCTGCGGGTGCCCCTCACCGCGGTGCAGCCGGATCCGGATTTCGCTGCCCGGCTGCGCTCGCGCCTCGAGCGTGCCCTGGCCCTACCGAGAGGAGTGCTCGTGTCCACTGCAACCCGGCCCGAGAGCGCCATCGCACCGCCGCATGGAGCGGCGATCCCGTACCTGGCCGTGGCCGATGCCCGGGGCGCGCTGGACTGGTACGCCGACGTGTTCGGTGCAGAGATCGTCGGTGAGCCGATCGTCATGCCGGACGGCAGGATCGGCCACGCCGAGCTCGCCGTCGGCAGCGGCACGATCTACCTCGCCGACGCGCACCCGGAGATCGGCGTGACAGCGCCACGGCCGGGGGAGGCGTCGGTGAGCCTGATGCTGGCCGTCGACGACGCCGATCGGGTGCGGGCCCGTGCCATGGCCGCGGGCGCGAGTGGAGATCGTCCGCCGTACGACAACTACGGCACTCGGAACGCCTGGATCGTCGACCCATTCGGCCACCGCTGGGGGCTGACCTCGCGCGTGAGCGCGCCGCTGCCACGCTACCGGCACGGCGACGTCGTCTACGTGTCGCTGTGGGTGCCGGACACCGAGCGGGCCGCAGCGTTCTACCCGGACGTCGTCGGCTGGGAGGTCGCCGTCGACGGCAGCCGCCACCGCGTCCTGGGCGCCGTGCCGCGCGTCGGCATGTTCGGCAGGCCCGGCCAGGCGGACCTGTTCTGCTGCTATGCGGTGGACGACGCGCATGCTGCCGTGCAGCGGGTGCGGGACGCCGGCGGGCAGGCCGGTGAACCGAGCCGGGAACCGCACGGCGTGGTCGCCGACTGCGTGGACGACCAGGGCACCGAGTTCGCGGTCTGGGAGATCGAGGGTGGCACGGAACAGCCGCCGGTGACCGGACGGCACGCCGGGGACCTCAGCTATCTCACGCTGGAGGTCGTCGATTCGACGAAGGCGCGGGCGTTCTACCGCGCCGTCCTGGGCTGGACGTTCACGCCCGGTCGCGTCGATGACGGTTGGCAGGTCGACGACGCAGCTCCGATGATCGGGCTGAGCGGCGGTCACCCGCGGGCGACGGCTGTCCCGATGTGGCGGGTCGACGACATCGAGCGGGCCGTGGCGGCGGTGCGCGAGCACGGCGGAACGGCCACCGACGCGGCGCGCCAGCCGTACGGCGTCACGAGCGAAGCCACCGACGATCAGGGATCGCGCTTCTACCTGGGCCAGCTGTGAGCGCCCCAATGCGATGGTGAGCTCCCCGGCGGCGCGGCTATCGACGGCGGCCCCTAAAGGTCGAGCCGGAGCAGGGCGTTCTCGACGACCTCGGTCAGCGCCGGGTGGATCCAGTACTGACCCCGCGCCATCTCGCGCACGCCCAGCCCGAAGCTCATCGCCTGGATGAGCGGCTGGATCAGGGTCGAGGCCTGCTCGCCCATCAGATGCGCGCCGAGCAGCGTCCCGGAGAGCGGGTCGGCGATGAGCTTGCAGACGCCGCTCGTGTCCTCCATGGCCCAGCCGTACGCGGTGCCGCCGTAGTCCTGTACCGAGGTGACGAACGGCCGATCGGCGGCCACCGCCTCGTCCTCGGTGAGGCCGACGAACGCCAGCTGTGGATGGGTGAACACCGCCTCGGGCACGAACCGGTGGTCGGACTCGATCATCGCGTCGGGGTGGGCGAGGTTGTGTGCCACCACCCGTGACTCGTGATTGGCGACGTGCTTGAGCTGGTGCTCGGAGCTGACGTCGCCCAGGGTCCAGATCCCCTCGGCGGAGGTGCGCTGGAAGGCGTCCGCCACGATCCGCCCGTCCGGATGCAGGTCCACACCGGCCGCACCCAGGTTCATCCGGTCCGAGTTGGGGTCGCGCCCGGTGGCGACGAGCAGCAGGTCGGCCTCGACCGTCGAGCCGTCGGTGAGCGCGAGCCGGACGGCGTCACCGACCGACTCGGCCGCCGTCACCACCGTGTCGAGCCGGACGTCCCACCGCTCCTTGACCAGCTCGGTGAACCGGGTCGCCACCTCCAGGTCGAGGTGCCGCAGCAGCGGCGCGCTGCGGCAGATGACGGTGGTCTGCGCGCCGAACGCCGAGAAGACGTGCGCGAACTCGGCCGCGATGTAGCCGCCGCCGAGGATCGCAACACGGCGCGGGACGTCGTCGATACGCATGACCGTGTCGGACGTGTGGAACGGGACGCCGCTCTCCGCGATCACGTCGGGGATGTTCGCGTGCGAGCCGGTGGCCAGGACGATCCGGTCGGCGGTGATCACCTCGCCGGTCGACAGGGCGAGTTCGCGGGGGCCGGTGAAGGACGCATGCGCCTCGTAAAGCGTCGTGTTCGGCTCGCCGTGCGCGCGGTACTCGCGACCACCGGCCGAGATCGGGTCGATGCGGCCGAACACCCGGTCCCGGATGTCGGCCCAGCGCACCCCGGTCACCGCTGCGTCGACACCCAGCCGGGTCGAGTGACGGGCGAACTCGGCGAGGTCGGCCGGATAGACGAACATCTTGGTCGGGATGCAGCCGACATTCAGGCAGGTCCCGCCGAAGGTCGACTCCTCGACGATCGCGATCTGCCAGTCGTCGAACTCGGGACCGACGATCGAGTTGCCGGAGCCGGAGCCGATGATGGCCAGGTCGTAGTGGGGCATAGCGCGACAGTATCGGTGCGCTAGGGCTGCTCGCCCTGTCCCTGCTGGGCGAGCTCGAGCAGCTCCGCCAGGCCACAACTGCAGCCGACGGACGGATCGCACTCGTCGTCGTGCCGCCCGTAGCGCAGCAGGCCACGGGCCAGCACATCGCGCTGATCCGCCAGGCGGTCAGCGGGTCCGCGAGCCGGCGGCGCGTCCTGAACCGCGAGCTCCTCCGCGGTCAGGGCCAGTGCGTCGAGATCCACGCCCAGCTCGACCAACAGCCGGCAACCCAGGCTGTCGCGCACCTCAAGCAGCCCCCGGAGCAGGTGGGGCAGGCCGATGCTGTTCTGACGTCCCAGCGTGAGCGACGCACGGTGCGCTTCCTGCAGCACCCGCTTCATCCGAGCGGTGAACGGGATGTGCCCGCTCGGCTCCCTGCGTCCGCGTCCAGGTGAGCGCTCGAGCCGGTGGCGCACTTGATCGCCGGTGACGCCGACGGCCCGCAGCGCTATCGCCGTCTCGTCGTTCTCGTCGACCAACAGACCGAGCAGCAGGTGTTCGGTCCCGATGTGCTGATGGTTGAGCAACCGGGCCTGTTCCTGTGCGAGGACGACGCCCCGGCGCGCGTCGTCGGTGAACCGCTCGAACACGGGACCTCCTGCTGGCTGTGGCGCTAACGGTAGTCGCCCGCCCGATAGCCTTGGCGCGTGCTGAAACTGTCCACGCTGTTCCTACGGACCCTTCGCGACGACCCCGCCGACGCCGAGGTGCCGAGCCACAAACTGCTCGTCCGCGCCGGATACCTGCGCCGCGTCGGCCCCGGCATCTACTCGTGGCTGCCCCTCGGGATGGCGGTGCTGGCCAACATCGAGCGGATCGTGCGCGAGGAGATGAACGGCATCGGCTCGCAGGAGGTGCACTTCCCGGCGCTGATCCCTCGGGAGATCTTCGAGACCAGCGGCCGGTACCAGGACTATTACGAGATCCTGTTCAAGCTGACGGACCGCAAGGATGCGCACTACCTGCTCGGACCGACCCACGAGGAGCTGTTCACGCTCCTGGTGAAGGGCGAGTACTCGTCCTACAAGGACTATCCGCTGTCGCTGTACCAGATCCAGACGAAGTACCGCGACGAGGCGCGTCCCCGCGCCGGAATCCTGCGGGCGCGCGAGTTCATCATGAAGGACTCGTACTCGTTCGACCTGACGGACGAGGGGCTGAGAACGTCCTACCAGGCGCACCGCGACGCGTACGAGCGGATCTTCACCCGGATGGGGCTGGCCTACAAGATCGTGTTCGCGGTGTCCGGCGCGATGGGCGGCTCGGCGTCGGAGGAGTTCCTCGCGCCGGCGGCGTCGGGCGAGGACAGCTTCGTCCAGTGCACGAACTGCGACTACGCCGCCAATACCGAGGCGGTCGTCATCGCGGCGCCCGAGTCGACCAGGCCGACCGATCACCCCGCCCAACAGGTGCTCGACACCCCGGACACCCCGACCATCGACACGCTGGTGACGCGGCTGAACTCGATGAACCTGCGCAGCGACGCCTTCACCGGCGCGGACACCCTCAAGAACGTCGTCCTCAAGACCCACATGCCGGGGACGGACTCATGGGAGCTGCTGATCGTGGGCGTGCCGGGCGACCGCGAGGTCGACCTGAAGCGGATCAACGGGCAGCTCGAACCGGTCGTGGCCGAGCAGGCCGGGCCGGACGAGCTGGCGTCCGTGCCGCAGCTGGTGAAGGGCTACATCGGTCCGCAGCAGCTCAGTGACTGGAAGGTCCGGTACCTGGTCGACCCGCTCGTCGTCGAGGGCAGTGCCTGGGTCACGGGTGCGAACGAGCCGGGCAAGCACGCGGCGTTCGTCGTGCGGGGGCGCGAGTTCACGCCGGACGGCGAGATCGGCGCGGTGGAGATCCGCGACGGCGATCGGTGCGCGCGGTGCGGCGGCGCGCTCGAGATCGCCCGCGGGATCGAGATGGGGCACGTGTTCGCGCTCGGCCGCAAGTACGCCGAGACCTTCGGGCTGCAGGCGCTGGACCAGAACGGTAAGCCGGTCACGATCACCATGGGCTCCTACGGGGTCGGCGTCACGCGGGCCGTCGCGGCCATCGCCGAGCAGACCTTCGACGAGAAGGGGTTGTGCTGGCCGCGCGCCGTGGCGCCGGCCGACGTGCACATCGTCGCGACCGGCAAGGACGACGCCGTGTACGAGGCGGCCGGGCGGATCGCCGCGGAGCTCGAAGCGCGGGGCGTGCGCGTCATGTACGACGACCGCTGGGCGGTGTCGCCGGGCGTGAAGTTCAAGGACGCCGAGCTGCTGGGCGTGCCCACGACCGTGATCGTCGGCAAGAACCTGGCCGACGGGGTGATCGAGCTGCGCGACCGCCGCACCGACGAGCGCCAGAACGTCCCGGTGGCCGGCGCCGTCGACGCGATCGCCGCCGCCTGCCAGAGCTGATCGTGCCCGGCCGTCCGCTGAGCGAGCTCGTCGAGGACGGCTGGGCGAGGGCGCTGGCGCCGGTCGCGGACCGGATCACGGCGATGGGGGAGTTCCTGCGCGCCGAGATCGCGGCCGGGCGCAGCTACCTGCCCGCCGGCCCGAACGTGCTGCGGGCGTTCGGCCAGCCCTTCGCCGACGTCCGCGTCCTGATCGTGGGCCAGGACCCGTACCCGACGCCCGGTCACCCGATCGGCCTGTCGTTCGCGGTCGAACGGGATGTGCGGCCGATCCCGCGGAGCCTGCAGAACATCTACCGCGAGCTGCGCAGTGACCTCGGCGTGGCCACTCCGGACCACGGTGACCTCACTGCCTGGTCGCAGCACGGGGTGCTGTTGCTCAACCGAGTGCTGACCGTTCGGCCCGGCGTGTCGGCCGCCCACCGCGGCAAGGGCTGGGAGGCCGTCACCGACCAGGCGATCCGCGCCCTTGTCGCACGGGACACCCCGCTGGTCGCGATCCTCTGGGGGAAGGACGCGCAGACGCTCAAGCCGCTGCTGGGCCAGACCCCGCACGTCGAGTCGGCCCACCCCAGCCCGATGTCGGCCGACCGTGGCTTCTTCGGATCGCGCCCGTTCAGCCGGGCCAACGCACTGCTCGTCGAGCGCGGCGGCGAGCCGGTGGACTGGAACCTCGCCTGACCGCACTGGTATCACCGCGATATCACGGGTTGCATGGCCATGACCCTCCGCCTCACCGAAGCCGAAACTACGGCCCTGCGCGCCTACGCGGACGCCACTGGTCGATCGATGCAGGACGTCGCCCGGGAAGCTATCCGTGACTATGTCGCCGAACGCGTCAAGCGCCGAGGCGAGATACTCGCGCGCATCGTGGACGAGGACGCTGAGCTTCTCGATCTTCTTTCCAAGTGACTGACTACCTCGATCTGGACGACCTCATGGCTATCTCAGCGGCCGCGACAGCACCGAGCGAGGTACTGGTCCGCGACGTCGGGCTGCTCGAATCCGCGCTCGCGCGACCACGGGCGAGCGCGTTCGGCGAGGACGCGTATCCAAATCTGTGGCGCAAGGCCGCGGCGCTCATGGAGCCGCTGGCACGCAACCATGCGCTGATCGACGGCAACAAGCGCCTCGCCTGGGTGGCGACCCGCTACTTCCTGCTCGCCAACGGCGAGGACGCGCGCGCGCCGTCGCCGCAGACCGGCGACAGGTTCGTCCGCGATGTCGCTCAGGGTCACAAGACGCTGGCCGAGATCGCCGGGGCGCTGGCAGGCTGGGTGCGCCCGCACGCCTGAACGATCACGTTTTCCCCGCTGGACGTCGGATCGTGGGCCGCGGACAGGTGCCAGGCGGGCAAAACGTGATCAGGATGTCGGTCGCGGCCGCCGAGGAGCGCGTTGTCGGGCGAACTCATTACTCTCGACACCGTCCCGCCTGACGAGTGAAAGAACCCCTGCGTGAACGACCGACTGATCATCCGTGGCGCCCGCGAGCACAACCTCAAGGACGTCAACCTGGACCTGCCCCGAGACGCCATGATCGTGTTTACCGGGCTGTCCGGGTCCGGCAAGTCCAGCCTGGCGTTCGACACGATTTTCGCCGAGGGCCAGCGCCGCTACGTCGAGTCGCTGTCGGCCTATGCCCGCCAGTTCCTGGGCCAGATGGACAAGCCTGACGTCGACTTCATCGAGGGTTTGTCCCCGGCGGTGTCGATCGATCAGAAGTCCACCAGCCGCAACCCCCGCTCCACGATCGGCACGATCACCGAAGTGCACGACTACCTGCGCCTGCTCTACGCCCGCGCTGGCGAGCCGCACTGCCCGATCTGTGGTGAGCCTATCTCCCGACAGACCCCTCAGCAGATCGTCGACC
>JBOGDQ010000190.1:0-16160 GCA_050742975.1 Jatrophihabitantaceae bacterium | reverse complement strand
GGCCGGTGCCGTCAAGCTCGCCGCACCGGCCACCGCCGACCGTCCGGACGGCAACTAGAGTCGGTTATCGCAGCATCGAGTCACGGCCGCGGAGCGAATCTTGAGCAGAGCCACCCTGGACAAGCAGCCACGCGAGGTGGCGGCCATGTTCGACGGCGTCGCGCGTCGCTACGACGTCACCAACACGGTGCTGTCGCTCGGCCTGGACCGTCGCTGGCGCAAGCGGATCCGCCAGTGCCTGGAGCTCGAGCGCGGTGAGCGGGTGCTCGACCTGGCGGCCGGCACGGGCGTTTCCACCGCGGAGCTGCAGCGCTCCGGTGCGGACGCGGTCGCGTGTGACTTCTCGCTCGGCATGCTCAGGGCCGGGCGGGCCAACCGCCAGCGTCACCGGGTCCGGTTCGTGGCGGGTGACGCCATGCGGTTGCCGTTCGCGGACGAGGCGTTCGACGCGGTCACCATCAGCTTCGGCCTGCGCAACATCTCCGACGTGCCCGTTGCGCTCGCGGAGATGGCGCGGGTGGTCCGTCCGGGCGGGCGGCTGGTCGTGTGCGAGTTCAGCCGCCCGGTCTGGCGCCCGTTCCGGTTCGTGTACCTGAACTACCTGATGCGGCTGCTGCCCTGGATCGCGACCCGCGTCGCCTCGAATCCGGATGCGTACGTGTATCTGGCCGAGTCCATCCGGGCCTGGCCGGCGCAGGAGGAGCTGGGCCGGACGATCGCCGCGGCGGGGTGGTCGGACGTGCGGTATCGCAACCTGACCTTCGGCGTGGTCGCGCTGCACCTGGCCGAGCGTGGCTGATCCGCTGCCCGCCGCGGCCGGCGCGCCCGAGCGGTGCTCGGTGCTGTCGGCGGCGCGGGGCGAGAGCATGCTCGGGACCGCGTTCGTCCAGCCCGGTGTCCTGCTGGTCGAACAGCCCGGCCCGTGGGGACACCCGGGACTGCGTGCATCGCACTTCGATGCCGCTGTCGCAGCAGAACTGGAGACGCGCGCCGACGGTGCGGGGCTGCGGCTGCTCGCGATCCGGCGTCCGGGACGCACGCCCGACGGCGAGCGCCGCAACTGGGCGCTCTCCCGCGGCGGCGTGCTCCGCTGGTCCGCGTTCGAGCGCGAGGAGGAGCTGCTCGACGTGGCCCTGGACGGCTCCGTCGGCACCGCCGACCCCGACCCGCTGTATCTGGTGTGCGCGCACAGCCGCCGTGACGTGTGCTGCGCGCTGCGTGGCCGGCCGCTTGCGGCGGCGTTGGAGGAGCTTCGGCCGGGACGGGTGTGGGAGTGCAGCCACACCGGCGGGCATCGCTTCGCGCCGATCGTGCTTGCCCTGCCGCTGGGTGCGCTGTACGGACGGGTGCCTGCCGGTGCAGCGTCCGAGGTGGTTGCCGCGAGCGAGCGGTGCGAGCTGCTGCCGGAGTTGTTGCGCGGCGTGATCGGGTACCAGCCGGTGGTGCAGGCGGCGATCGGGTACGCACTGACCTCGCTCGGGCTTGCGTCCGTCCGGGGCTTCGAGGTCGTCGATGCCGTCGCCCTCGACGCCGGTCGCTGGTCGGTCCGGCTGGCGGTCAGCGGCGTCGGGTACGAGGTGCTGCTCGTCGTGGACACCGTAGAGACGCCGTTCGCCAGCTGCGGCAAGCCGGCCGCCAAGCGCGAACGCCGCATCACACCGACAGCGTTGACCCGCCTCCAGCGCGTGGACCGGTAAGCAGAGCGTGGACCGCTGAAACAAGCTGCCTCCGGGTGCGCGCTGTGCACGTCGCTGGTAGGACGGTGCACGTGGACATCGTGGGCCAGGCCAGGGCGCTGCTGGGACGCGCCGGCACCGAAACGCGGTTCGCGGGCACGCTGCTGCACGCGCGCGGTGCCGGCATCGTGCTCACGCCGCCGCACCGGCTGCTCGGCGCGGCTCGCGCGCTCGAGGCGTACGGCCCGGCAGGCGCGGCGGTAGCGTTCGCTGCCTCGAGCCGGTCGGGCAATGCCGCGATCATCGACGAGCGCGGGACGATCACGTTCGGTGAGCTTGACGCCCGCACGAACCAGTTCGCGAATGCCCTGCGGCGTAAGGGGTTCAAGGCCGGCGACAGCATCGGCATCCTGGCCCGCAATCATCGTGGACTGTTCATCTCGATCCTCGCGGGCGCCAAGCTCGGCGCGCGCACGCTGCTACTGAACACCGACTTCTCCGGGCCGCAGCTGGCCGACGTGTGCGCGCGTGAGAGCGTCAGCGTGCTCGTCCACGACGAGGAGTTCGCACAGATCGTCTCGGGTTACGAGCCGCCGCTCGGCCACGTGCTTGCCTGGGCCGACGCGGGCACCGACGCGGACACGATCGACTCGCTGGCCTCGCGCAGCAGCACCGCCGCACCACCGCGCCCGGGCGCCAAGCAGCGCATCGTGCTGCTCACCAGCGGCACGACGGGAACTCCCAAGGGCGCGCCACGCGATCTTGCCCTGTCGCTGATCATCCCGGGCGGCTACCTGTCGAAGATCCCGCTGCGCTCCGGGCGGAACATTCTGCTCGCGGCGCCAGGATTCCACGCGTGGGGGCTGCTCAGCTCGATGCTGTCCCTGGGCCTGGGCAACACGCTGATCATGACCCGCCGCTTCGACCCGAAGGCGACGATCGTCGCGCTAGAGCAACACGCGTGCGACGCGCTGATCACCGTCCCGATCCTGCTCAGCCGGCTGCTCGCAGAGGGCGAGCAGTTCATCGGTTCGCACGACCTGCGCTCGCTCCGCGTGCTCGCGGTGTCCGGCTCGGCGCTCGCTCCGGACCTGGCCACCCAAACAATGGACCTGCTCGGCGACGTCGTCTACAACCTCTACGGCTCGACCGAGGTTGCGTACGCGACGATCGCGACACCGGCGGACCTGCGCGCGGCGCCCGGCACGGTCGGCCGCCCGCCGTTCGGGACCACCATCAGGTTGCTCGACCCGGACGGCAACGAGGTCGCACCCGGCGAGACCGGACGCATCTTCGTCGGCAGCTCGATCCAGTTCGAGGGGTACACCGGCGGCGGCGGCAAGCAGACTGTCGCCGGCCTGATGTCGACCGGCGACGTCGGCCACCTCGACCCGGACGGGCGGCTGTTCGTCGACGGCCGCGATGACGACATGATCGTCTCCGGCGGTGAGAACGTCTTCCCGAGAGAGGTGGAGCAGTTGCTGTCGGCGCACGAGCAGATCGTCGAGGCGGCGGTGACGGGCGTCAGCGACCCCGACTTCGGGGCCCGGCTGCGGGCCTATGTCGTCCGCGCCGCCGACGCCGCGATCGATGCGGACGGCGTGCGGGACTACGTCAAGGCCAACCTGGCCCGGTACAAGGTGCCGCGCGATGTCGTCTTCCTCGACGAGCTCCCGCGCAACCCGGCCGGCAAGGTGGTCAAGCGGCTGCTGCCCGACTGACCGCTGGCACAGCTCAGGCGGCGTCCAGCGCGGTCACGATCGCCTCGGTCACCGCGTCGGCGTCCTGGTCGGCGTCGACGACCTTCAGCAGGCCGCGTTCGCGGTAGTAGTCGACGAGTGGGCGGGTGGCCTCGTCGAAGACGTGCAGCCGGTTTGCGACGGTCTCCTCGTTGTCGTCGGCCCGCCCCTCAAGCTTGGCCCGGGCCAGGATCCGGCGCACCAGCTCGGCCCGTGGCGCGTCCAGGTAGATCACCGCATGCGGGCCGGCGTCGGCCTGCTCGGCCAGCGCGCGGGCCTCGCGCGCCTGCTCGACAGAGCGCGGGAAGCCGTCCAGCAGGTAGCCGTTCTCGTTCGCCGCCGCCAGCACTCGCGGCATCAGCAGGGCGATGATGACCTCGTCCGGAACGAGGTCACCGCGCTGCATCATCGCCGCGACCTGCTTGCCAAGCGGCGTCTGCGCGCTGACCTCAGCGCGCAGCAGATCGCCCGCCGCGATGTGCTCGAGTCCCAGCAGCTCGGCCAGCCGGTCGCCCTGGGTCCCCTTGCCCGATCCTGGTGGCCCGATCAGCAGGACGTTCATGACGACACCCTCGCATTGCCGCAGGAGAAACGCGAGAGAGTCTGGCCTTTGCCACATATGCACGTTACGTTCGCTCCCTGTTGAGTTCATATCCAGTTCTTACCGGCCACGCTCGAAGCGGATCCACAACACCCTCGGAGGAACCCGTGCGCCACCACCGCCCAGTCACGCTCGCCGCCATCGCCGCCCTCGTCACAGCCGGCACGGTCAGCGCCGTCGCGCTCGCCACGCCGGCGAGCGCCGCGTCGAGCACGCTCGTCGTCAACGAGGCCTATGGCGGGGGTGGCAACAGCGGCGCTCCCCTGCACAACGACTTCATCGAGCTGGCCAACCGCGGGACGGGGTCGGCGAGCGTCGAGGGCTGGTCGGTCCAGTACCTGTCCGCGACGCCCAACGCGTCCTCGCAGTGGTCCGTGACCGTGCTCACGGGCACGGTGACGGGCGGCGCGCTCTACCTGATCGGAGAGGGCGCCGGCAACGGCGGAGGCGACCCGCTGCCACCGACCCAGGCCACCGGAAGCCTTGCAATGTCCGGTTCGGCCGGCACCGTCGCGCTCGCCAACTCGGCGACCCCGCTGACCTGCCTCACCGCGGCCGACTGCGCTGCCGACCCGTCCGTGGTCGACCTGGTCGGCTACGGGGGCGCGGTCGTCCACGAAGGCACCGCCTCGGCACCGGGCACGTCCAATACCATGTCCGCGCAGCGCACCGCCGACCCCGATACCGACCAGAACGGCACGGACTTCACAGTCGCCGCCCCGACCCCCGGAGCGGCCAACGCGACCGGCGGCGGGACGGGGACGGGCAACCCCGGCCCGCTGCGCATCCACGACGTGCAGAGCGCGGCCTGGGTGTCCCCGCACGCGGGCGACACGGTCACCAACGTGCCGGGCATCGTCACCGGCTTGCGGACGAGCGGATCGAGCAAGGGGTACTGGATCCAGGACCCGACGCCGGACACCGACCCGGCCACCAGCGAGGGCATCTTCGTCTACACCGGCTCGGCGCCGCCCGTGTCCGTCGGCGACTCGGTGCTGGTGAGCGGCACGGTCAGCGACTACTACCCGCTGTCCAGCGGCGAGACCGTGGCCACCACGTCGAACCTGTCCACCACCGAGATCGGGACGTCCACGGTGATCGTGCTCTCGCACGCCAACGCGCTGCCCGCGCCGATCGTGCTGACGCCGGCGACCGTGCCCGACACATACGCGCCGGACCTGAACGGCGGCAACATCGAGGACACCCCGATCACTCCGGCCCGGTCCGCGCTGGACTACTACGAGTCGATCGAGGGCATGCGGGTCGAGGTCGACAACGCCCGCGTCGTCGGCCCGTCGAACCAGTACGGCGAGCAGTACGTCACCACCAAGCCGGCGCAGAACGCGACGTACCGCGGCGGCACCGAGATCCTGGCCGAGAACGCGACACCGTCCGGGCGGCTGGAGGTCGTCACCACGAACGGCAGCAACCTGGGCCTGGACGTCGGGGACGTGCTGACGGGCGCGACGATCGGCCAGGTCGACTGGTCCTCGTTCGGCGGCTACTCCCTCGACGCGTCGACGGTGGGCACCCCGCAGCACAATCACCTGGCGCCCGTCGTCGCGACACCGGCCACCCGCAAGCAGTTGTCCGTCGCGACGTACAACGTGGAGAACCTGGCCCCCGGTGACTCGGCGGCCAAGTACGCCGCGCTCGGCCAGGGCGTCGTGACCAACCTCGGCTCGCCGGACATCGTGGCGCTGGAGGAGGTCCAGGACAACACCGGCGCGACCGATGACGGCACGGTCGCGGCTGACCGGACCCTGGCCAAGCTCGTCGCCGCGATCGAGGCGGCCGGCGGCCCGACCTACCAGTGGCGCGAGATCGACCCGGTGAACGACAAGGACGGCGGCCAGCCCGGTGGCAACATCCGGGTGGCGTTCCTGTTCGACCCGAGCCGGGTCTCCTTCGTCGACACCGGCAAGTCCACGGTCGACCGCTCGACGACGGGCACCCAGGTCGTGAAGTCCCACGGCAAGCCCGCGCTCACGCTGTCGCCCGGCCGGATCGACCCGGGCAACCCGGTGTGGTCGGACAGCCGCAAGCCGCTCGCCGGCCAGTTCCGGTTCAACGGCAAGGACGTCGTCGTGATCGCGAACCACTTCGACTCCAAGCTCGGGGACCAGAACGCCGACGGCCGCTTCCAGTACCCCGAGCAGTCCTCGACGATCCAGCGGGCCGGCCAGGCGCTGGTGGTGCACGACTTCGTCAACTCGATCCTGGCGGTCGACAAGAAGGCTCAGGTCGTCGTGCTCGGTGACCTGAACGACTACCAGTTCAGCCCGTCGGTGGCGGTGCTGAAGACGGGGACGTCCGACGGTTCCGGTGCGTCCACGTTGACCGACCTGATCACGACGCTGCCCGCGAACCAGCAGTACACCTACGTATACGACGGGATCTCGCAGGTACTCGACCACATCCTGGTGACCGCTGCCGTCCGGCACGTCGACTACCAGGTCGTGCACGTCAACGCCGAGTACACCAACCAGACGAGCGACCACGACCCGCAGGTGCTCGCCTTCACGCCGTAGGCCGGGCCGTAGGTAGATCGCGCGGGATGATGCATGCATGGACATGACCGGATGGCTCAGCGGGCAGGTGTTCCTTCAGACGGTCGACGACAAGGAGGTCGAGCAGGTCAGTGCCTTCCTCAACGCTCGTGGCATCGCCTTCCAGATGCTCACGTTGAGCGAGCGGATGGTGCTGGACGAGGCCGACCCGTCCAGCGGCGTCTCCACCGACCGGTTCAGCATCGCGGTCCAGATCGCCGGCTTCCCCCAGGTGATCGGCCCGGTGGTGAACGACCTGATCCAGCGCACGCACGGGGGCGGTTGGGATCCCGAGCAGGTGATCGGATGATCACCGCAGGCTCCCAGGACGGATACAGGGTGAGCACAGCTTTCTGCTGCACCCTGTGGGCATGAGCGAGCAGCAGCCCGAGTACCCGACCTACCCCAGCTACCCGATCTACCCGCCCGGCGTGCCGACACCGCCGCCCGCGCAGCCGGCCGGTCCGGGGACGCCGGGCGGGACGGACGGCCCGAGCGGCGGCTTCGATGGGCCAGGTGCCTTCGATGGGCCAGGTGGCTACGACGGGCCAGGTGGACCCGGCGGACCGGGGGGCCCGGGCTCGTTCGGGCCGCCGAGTCCAGGCTCGTTCGGGCCACCGCCCCCACCGCCGCCGAAGCCGGCGACCGGCCGCACCGTCCTCGTGGCCGCCGTGCTCGCCGCCCTGATCGGCGGCGGGGTCGGCGCCGGGACGGTCGCGCTCACCAGGAACGACAACACGAGCACCTCGTCCGGCCTCACCTTCAGCACCCAGGCGGCACCGGCCTCGAAGACGGACGGGACGGTCTCCGCGGCGGCCGCCGTGATCGGTCCGAGCGTGGTCACCATCAACGTGACGTCCTCGCAGCAGCAGGACACCGGCTCCGGCGTGATCATCCGCAAGGACGGCTACATCCTGACCAACAACCACGTCATCGCCGCGGCCAGTGGGGGCGGAACGATCAGCGTCACGCTGGCCGACGGCCGGCAGGGGTCCGGGACCGTCGTCGGCACCGACCCGTCCGACGATCTCGCGGTGCTCAAGGTGAAGCTGACCGGGCTCACCGCGGCCACCTTCGCCAGCTCGTCCTCGTTGCAGGTCGGCCAGACCGTGGTCGCCGTCGGCGCGCCGCTCGGCCTCTCCGACACCGTGACCGCCGGGATCGTCAGCACGATCGCGCGGCCGGTGACGACGAGTGACAGCAACAACGACCAGGCCGTCTTCAACGCCGTGCAGACCGACGCGGCCATCAACCCCGGCAACTCGGGC
The DNA here is from genome assembly GCA_050742975.1 of Jatrophihabitantaceae bacterium. Lineage (GTDB taxonomy): Bacteria > Actinomycetota > Actinomycetes > Mycobacteriales > Jatrophihabitantaceae > JBDTGE01. The sequence goes on along the minus strand of JBOGDQ010000190.1, from coordinate 8,327 downwards.
GGCCCGCTCGTCAACCTGAACGGCGACGTCGTCGGGATCAACGCGGCCATCGCGACCGACCAGTCCTCCGGCGGCCTGCAGCTGCCCGGCCAGCAGAGCTCGTCCGGCAACATCGGCATCGGATTCGCGATCCCGTCGGACGAGGCGAGCCGCATCGCCGCTGAGCTGATCGCGACCGGCAAGGCGACGCACGCGGTCATGGGCGTGGAGGTTGCGGCCTCGACCACCGGCACCTCGTCGGCCGGCGCGAGGATCCGCAGCGTGAACGCGGGCAGTGCGGCGGCCAAGGCCGGGCTCAAGGCCGGCGACGTGGTCACCCAGCTCGACGGCCAGCGCATCGACGAGGCCGACGCGCTCATCGCCGCGGTCCGCTCACACGCGCCGGGACAGAAGGTCAGCGTCGTCTACACGCGGGGCGGGTCGTCCCACACCGTGACCCTGACACTGGGCACGGGAGGCTCGTGAAAAAATAGGCCTCACACGGATTTGACTTAACTGGAATCTCACGCCATAGTTACTCCTGCACGAGGAAGTACTCCGCAGGAACCCCCGCCTTACGGATCACGACCGAGTGTGCGATAACCCCCAGTGGCCCCCCCGCCCGCTGGGGGTTTCGCAGTTAAGTGCGCGCCGTCATGCGGACTGGCCGGGGTCCTCGGACTCGGTGGGCCCGTCCTGCTGCTCGGCGTCGGCGCTGTCCTCGGCCTTGTCCTCGGCGTCGGTTGTGCGCTCGGCGCGCTTGATCTTGACCTTGCCGGACTCCAGGTCGATGCGCTTGCCGCCGGAGCTGTCGCCGACCTCCTCGCGGGTCGACTGCAGGCGCTGCTTCTCCTCATCCATGTGCCGCTTGGCCGGATTGAAGAGGGTGTCCAGACCCCACTGCGTCATACCCAGAAGGTTACGTCCTTCTGACGGCCACCGCGCCGGTTCCCCGCGAGCGGTAATCGGCTCGTAGCCTGGACGCATGCTGTTCTCGCACTCGAAGACCGAACCCGTCAGCCCGCAGCAGGCGCTGGCCGGCTCGCCCGACTACCCGTACCCCGTACCCGACACGCACTACGTCAACGGGCATCCGATCCGCCCGCCGTTCCCGCCGGGCCTGCAGACCGCGATCTTCGGGCTGGGCTGCTTCTGGGGCGCGGAGGAGATCTTCTGGCAGACCGAGGGGGTGTGGACGACTGCTGCCGGTTACGCGGGCGGGAGCACGCCACATCCGACGTACGAGCAGGTGTGCACCGGGCGCACCGGGCACACCGAGGCCGTCCAGGTCGTGTTCGACCCGGCGGTGCTCAGCTATGCCGAGCTGGTGGCGCGATTCTTCGAGGTGCACGACCCGACGCAAGGGATGCGCCAGGGCAATGACCTCGGCACTCAGTACCGCTCGGCGATCTACTACACCTCGGACGAGCAGCGCCGGATCGCCGAGCAGGCCAGGGCAACGTTCGACACGCACCTGCGCAAGCTCGGCTTCGGGCCGGTGACGACCGAGATCGCGCCGGCCGAACAGGGATCGTTCTACTACGCCGAGGGCTACCACCAGCAGTACCTGGCGAAGAACCCGAACGGCTACCGCTGCCACGCGACGACGGGCATCACCTTCCCGCGCTGAGCAGCGGTCGCGGCGAGCCCGCGAGGTCAGAGCCGGTAGCGCGGTTGTCCGGCGCCGCCGTCGAAAACTGTATTACCGCCGTGTTACAGGTCCAGACAGTGTCCGGTCTCGGGGAGCGACCGAGCCGGCGGCCGCGCAGGGCAGCGGCGCGGCCAGCGGCGCGGCATAAGCTCGTCGGCATGCCAGAGCTGCCGGAGGTCGAGGCGCTCGCGTCGTTCCTGCGCGAGCGGGCGGTCGGGCGTGCGGTGATCCGCGCCGACGTGGCCGCGTTCAGCGCCGTCAAGACCTTCGACCCGCCGCTGTCCGCGCTGCAGGGCGCGGTCGTGATCGGAGCCTGCCGCTACGCGAAGTTCCTCAGCCTGGACTTCGACTCGATGCACCTGATCACCCATCTGTCCCGCGCCGGCTGGCTGCAGTGGCGCGACACGCTCTCGCCGGTGCCGCCCAAACCCGGACGCGGACCACTGGCACTGCGGCTGCACCTGGCGCCGGAGTTCCCGCAGGGGCCGGCGTCCGGCTTCGACCTGACCGAGGCCGGGACGAAGAAGCGGCTGGCCGTCTACCTCGTCCGCGACCCGCAGCAGGTACCCGGCATCGCCCGGCTCGGTCCCGACGCCCTCGCCGTCACCCGCGACGAGCTCGCCGAGTTGCTCAAGGACGAGCGCTCACAACTCAAGCGCGCCATCACCAACCAGGGCCTGATCGCCGGCATCGGCAATGCCTACTCGGACGAGATCCTGCACACCGCCCGGCTCTCGCCGTTCAAGCTCGCGGCCAAGCTCACGCCGGACGAGATCGACCGGCTGCACGCCGCGATGCGCTCCGAACTCACCGACGCGGTCGCGCGGTCGGTCGGACAGAAGGCGGCGACGCTCAAGGGTGAGAAGCGCAGCGGCCTGCAGGTCCACGCCCGCGAGGGCCTGCCCTGCCCGGTCTGCGGCGACACCATCGGCTCGGTGTCCTTCGCGGACCGCTCGTTCCAGTACTGCCCGACCTGCCAGACCGAGGGTCGCGGCCTGGCCGACCGCCGGATGTCGCGCCTGCTGAAGTAGGGCAGACTCGATCGGGTGAGCGAGTTCGAGATCCCCACAGTCACCCTCGACGAGCTACCGGCCGACGCGCGCATCCTCGACGTCCGCGAACAGTTCGAATGGAACGAGGGGCACATAGCGGGCGCGCAGCACGTGCCGATGAACAGCGTCCCGAACCGGGTCAGCTACGAGCCCGACCTGATCGAGCGGGACGAGCGCGTGTACGTGATCTGCGCGATGGGTGCCCGCTCCGGCCAGGTCACCGCCTGGCTGGTGCACAACGGGTACGACGCGGTGAACGTCGGGGGCGGCATGAACGCCTGGCAGGACGCGGGACGTCCGATCGTGCGCGACCTGCCCGGATAACGCCCGTCCTCGCCAGGAAGCGCGGGTTGATCACGTGCACGTTCGCTGTGATCTCGGCAGGTCGCACGACATCGCGGCGTCCATCGGAGCACGATGAACGGGTGAGACCCCGCGCCGGCCGCGCCGCCGTGCAGCCGCCCGCCCGCCCGATGGTCGTTGCCCACCGCGGAGCGTCCGAGCACGTCGCCGAGCACACGCTCGCCGCGTACGTCACCGCGATCGAGTCCGGCGCCGACGCCCTCGAATGCGACGTGCGACTGACCCGTGACGGGCACCTGGTCTGCGTGCACGACCGGACGGTGAACCGCACGTCCGACGGCCGCGGCGTGGTCAGCGACTTCGACCTCGAGACGCTCACCGCGCTGGACTTCGCGTCGTGGCACGGGGAGCTGCCCGGCTCGGCCGACCTGCTGCTGAACGACGCGCCCTACCTCGCCGGCGTCGCGCCGGACCACGTGGACGACGGCGGCCGCGTGCTGACGCTGGAGAAGCTGCTCGGCCTCGTGCACGACTCGTCCGGGCCGGTCAAGCTGCTGGTGGAGACCAAGCACCCGACCCGGTACGGCGGCCTGGTCGAGAAGGAGCTGGTCGACCTGCTCGCGCGCTTCGGCTGGGCCGGCCGGCCCGGGCCGGCGGATTCGGTGCGCGCGCCCGCGGACCTGTCCAGCCGCGTGTTCGTGATGAGCTTCGCCCCCACCGCGCTGCGCCGGGTGAAGCTGCTCGCACCGGACGTACCGACGGTCCTGCTGATGGAGCGGATGTACCCGGTGCGCCGCGACGGACTGCTGCCCGCCGGCGTCCCGATCGCCGGACCCGGGCTGCACCTGCTGCAGGCCGATCCCGGCTTCGTCGCGCGGGCGCACGCCCGCGGGCACCGGGTGTACGTCTGGACGGTCGACGAGCCCGAGGATGTCCGCTTCGTCCTGGATCTCGGCGTCGACACCGTCATCACGAACCGGCCGGCCGCGGTGTTGGCGCAGCTCGGACCGGCGTGAGCTACACGGCTGCGGGCGTTTATCGATCTACGATCGCGGGTATATCCAACCTTCAACCATCGCAGCGGTGAGGTGAACAGACGTTGGGGGCGATGCAGGTTCGTCATGAACCGAGCAGCGCTGCGCTCGTCCGCCGACGGCTCAGCGAAGACCTCTCCCGCCACGGCGTCGACCCCGACTCGATCGATGAGGTCGTGCTGGTCGCCAGCGAACTGGTCGGCAACGCGGTAAGGCACACCTCCGCCGGGCAGCTGGACGTCACCTGGGACCTGGATGCCGACGGCGTCACCGTCCGGGTCGCCGACGCCAGCTCCACCCTCCCGACGCTGCGTACGCCGCAGTCCGACGAGCCCAGCGGCCGCGGGCTGACGATCGTCGCGAAGGTGTCCGACGACTGGGGCGCGTATCCGCTCGCCTCGGGCAAGCGGGTCTGGGCCCACGTCCCGGTCCGCCGTGACGCCGCCGTTTCCTGACCTCCCGGCCTGACGGCGCGGCTGCGCGCACTCAGGAGGGCAGGCCGCGCATCACCCGCAGCGCCACGGACAGGGTCGCCAGGTCGACGACCTCGCGGTCCAGGGCCGCCCGCACGGTCGTCCGGGCCCGCTCCACCCGCTCGATGTTGGCGGCGGTCCAGTCCGCCATCCGCTGGTCGGCGGACGCGCTGTCGTCGGTGCTCCGGAGCACGGCGGTGGTGATGGCGGACAGCGCCGCGTACACGTCGTGCCGCACGGCCGCACGGGCCAGGGTGGTCCAGCGATCATCACGCGGCAGGTGGGTGATGCCGGTGAGCATCTCGTCCACGTAGAACTGGTCCGACAGCGCGAAGTGCAGCTCGGCGATCTCACCGGCCGAGTGCTCGCTGGCGTTCGCGATCTCCACCACGTCGAGCAGCAGGAACGTGCTGAGCAGCTCGGCCAGCCGCATCGCCAGATCGTCCGGCAGCCCCAGGCCGACCAGGCGCGCGCTCTCGCCGTGGATGTCGGTCAGCTCCGCGCCGCGAACCAGTTCGGTGATCCTCGGGCCGAGCTGCTGCAACGTGGGTGCGAACCGTTCGATCTCGGCCGCGACGTCGCTGATCGGGAAGCGGACGTCGACCAGCCAGCGGGTGGCCCGGTCGATGAGCCGGCGGATCTCCTGGTAACCGGCGTGCTGGGCGTCGATCGGGACCTGGTTGTCCAGCGCCTCGATCTCGCCCCACAGCGATTCCAGCCCGAACGCTTCACGCACCACGCTGTAGGCCCGGGTGATCTCGGCGACGTCCGAGCTGGTCTCCTCGATGGCGCGGTGCACGAACGTCGTGCCGCTGCGGTTGATCATGTCGTTCACGACGACCGTCGTGATGATCTCGCGGTGCAGCGGGTGCCTGGCCAGGTCGTCGGCGAAGCGGGCGGCGATGGCCGGCGGGAAGTAGCCGGCCAGGGCGCGGTGGAACCACGGCTCGTCCGGCAGTGTCGAGGCCTCGATGTGCCGGGTCAGGCTGATCTTCGAGTAGGCGACGAGGACGGAGTTCTCCGGCGAGCACAGGCCGCGGCCCTCGGCCTCGCGCTGGGCGATCTCCTTGTCCGTCGGCAGGAACTCCAGCGCGCGGTCCAGCTCCCCGCCGGCCTCCAGGGCCTGCATGAAGCGCAGGTGCACGCTGACCAGGGTCGGGTCCAGCTTGCGGGCCATCCCCAGCAGCACGTTCTGCTCGTAGTTGTCGCGCAGCACGTGCGCGGCGACGTCGTCGGTCACCGAGGCGAGCAGGGCGTTGCGCTCGTCCCGGTCGATCGCCCCGGACGCGACGGACTGGTTGAGCAGGATCTTCAGGTTCACCTCGTGGTCGGAGGTGTCGACGCCGGCGGAGTTGTCGATCGCGTCGGTGTTGATCCGTCCACCGGTGCGGGCGTACTCGACGCGGCCGAGCTGGGTGAAGCCGAGGTTCCCGCCCTCGCCGACGACCTTGGCCCGTAGTGCATCGCCGTTCGCCCGCAGCCCGTCGTTGGCCTTGTCACCGGCGGCGAACTGTGGCTCGGTCGAGGCCTTGACGTACGTGCCGATGCCGCCGTTCCACAGCAGGTCCACCGGTGCCAGCAGGATGGCGTGGATGAGCTCGGTCGGCGTGAGCTTGACCGTGCCGCTGGGAAGGCCGAGCGCCGCGGCGACCTGCGGCGTGATCGGGATCGACTTGAGCACCCGGGGGTACACGCCCCCGCCGTCGGAGATGAGCGAGGTGTCGTAGTCGGCCCAGGTGGAGCGGGGCAGCTCGAACATGCGGCGCCGCTCGGCGAAGGAACTCGCGGCGTCCGGGTTCGGATCGAGGAACACGTGCCGGTGATCGAACGCCGCGACCAGTCGGATGTGCTCGGACAGCAGCATGCCGTTGCCGAACACATCGCCGGACATGTCGCCGATGCCGACCGCGGTGAAGTCCTGCCTCTGGATGTCGACGCCGAGTTCCCGGAAGTGGTACTTGACCGACTCCCACGCGCCCCGCGCCGTGATGCCCATGGCCTTGTGGTCATAGCCCACCGAGCCGCCACTGGCGAACGCGTCACCGAGCCAGTAGCCGTAGTCGTCGGCAATGCCGTTCGCGATGTCGCTGAAGGTCGCGGTGCCCTTGTCGGCCGCGACGACCAGGTACGGGTCGTCTGGGTCGAAGCGCCGGGTCTGCGGCGGGGGCTCGATCGTCTGCGTCCCGTCGGCGGCGATCAGGTAGTTGTCCGTCACGTCCAGCAGACAGGAGATGAAGGTGCGGTAGCAGGCCACCCCCTCGGCCAGCCACGCGTCACGGTCGGCGGCTGGGTCGGGCAGTTGCTTGGGGACGAACCCGCCCTTGGAGCCGGTCGGGACGATCACCGCGTTCTTGACCATCTGCGCCTTGACCAGGCCGAGGACCTCGGTGCGGAAGTCCTCGCGCCGGTCCGACCAGCGCAGGGCTCCCCGGGCGACGTCGGCGAACCGGAGGTGGACGCCCTCGAACCGGGGCGAGTAGACGAACAGCTCGAACTTGGGCCGCGGCGCGGGCAAGTCGGGCACCCGGGCCGCGTCCAGCTTGACGACCAGGTACGGGACCTGGATGAAGGCCCCCGCGAAGTAGTTGGTGCGCAGCGTCGCGCCGATCAGCTCCCAGTAGGTCCGCAGGATGCGGTCCTCGTCCAGGCTGGCGACCTCGTCCAGTTCGCCGCGGATCTCCTCGGCGATGGCCTCGCTGCGCTCTATCTCCCCGCCCTGGTGGGCCGGGTCGAAGCGGGACTCGAACAGCCGCACCAGCAGGCGGGTGACGGTCGGGTTGAAGCGCAGCACCTGCTCGATGTAGTCCTGGCTGAAGGCCGTCCCGGCCTGCCGCAGGTACTTGGCGTAGGCACGCAGCATCGCGGCCTGCGACCAGTTCAGGTGCGCGTCCAGGACCAGGGCGTTGAACCCGTCGTCCTCGATGGTGCCGCGCCACAGCGCGCCGAGCGCGCCCTCGACGTTGTCGCGGACGAGGTCGATCCGCGTGTCGGGGGCGCCCCGCGAGGACTCCGGCGCGCTGCGCCGCAGGCCGAAGTCGTAGATCCAGAACGGCTCGGCGGCGGGGAACACGTAAGGGTGCTCGTCGACGATGTCGACGCCCATGTGCTGCAGGCGCGGCAGCACGTCGGTCAGCGTGATCGGGCTGCCGGTGCGGTAGATGCTCAGCCGCCAGACCCGGGCCTTCCCGCCGCCGTCCTCCAGCGGGACGCCGCCGATGTAGTCCTGCGACTCCCACAGCTCGAACGCGACGTCCTCGCCGGTCTCCCGCAGCTGCATGATCTTGGCCAGGTCGGCGCACGCCGCCGAGGGGGGCACGTCGGTCTTGTAGGTCTCCGGGATCGCGTCGCCGACCATGGCCAGCAGCGCCCGGCCACCCTGCTCCCCGCAGCTGCGCGGCACCTCGACGGCCAGGTCGTCGTCCCAGGACCGGGCCGCGGCGGCCACGGCCCGCTCCAGCTCGGCCCTGTTCATGTCCGACAGCGGCTGGCCCTGCTCGGCCCGCAGCACGATGTGCAGCCGCGCCACCGGGGACTCGCCAACCTGCACGCTGTAGTCCACCTGCGACCCGGCTAGCCCGCGCTGGAGGATCTCCTGGGCCTTCAGCCGGACGTCGGTCGTGTAGCGGTCGCGGGGCAGGTAGATCAGGCACGAGATGTAGCGGCCGTATACGTCGCGGCGCAGGAACAGCCGCGTCTGCCGCCGTTCGCGCAGCTGGAGCACGCCCGCGGCGACCTGGGCCAGGTCGGGCACCGAGGTCATGAGCAGCTCTTCGCGCGGGTAGAACTCCAGCACCTCGGCCACGTAGGTGCCGTCGTGGCTGTCGGCGGCCAGGCC
>JBOGDQ010000189.1:0-10706 GCA_050742975.1 Jatrophihabitantaceae bacterium | reverse complement strand
CGGGTGGAGCGTGCCGAGCGAGGAGCAGTTCCGCTTCCACCTCGAGCAGACCCGTGAGCTCGGCGCCCATCTGTGCGGGCGCCGGCTGTACGAGACGATGCTGGTGTGGGAGACGGACCCGTCGCTGCGCGACAACGAGCCCGGGGCCGCGTTCGCCGACATCTGGTGCGCGATCCCGAAGGTCGTCTTCAGCCGCACGCTCGACAGCGTCCAGGGCAACGCCCGGCTCGCCGAGGCGTCGGTGGCCGAGGAGGTCGCTGCCGCGATCGACGCGACCGACAAGGACGTCGAGATCGGCGGCGCCGGCCTGGCTGCGGCAGCAATCGAGCTCGGCCTCGTCGATGAGCTGCGCATGTTCCGCAATCCGGTCGTCGTCGGTGGCGGCACGCCCTTCCTGCCGCCGGTCACCGAAGCCGTTCGGCTGGACCTGGTCGAGACCAGAACGTTCGGCTCACGCGTGATCTACGAGCGCTACCGCGTGGGTTGGCCACTCAGGCGAGCGAGCCATTGACGACGCTGGCGGACACTGTCCGACGCTGACAGCATCGACGTTATGGAGCCGTTCGAGTATTGCGAGTCGATCCTTATCGACGCCACGCCCGAAGCCGTCTATGACCTGGTCACGGACATCAGTCGGACGGGCGAGTGGAGTCCGATCTGCCGCACCTGCAGGTGGCAGGACGGCGATGGCGCGAGGGAGGGAGCTTGGCTGATCGGCCGCAACGAGGCTGACGGTCAAGTCTGGGAGACCCGGTCACAGGTGGCCGTCGCCGAACGTGGCCGCGAGTTCGCCTGGCTGGTTGGCGGAAAGTACGTGCGGTGGAGCTACGAGTTCGACTTGGCGGCGGACGGCCGCACGCGGCTCACGGAAAGCTGGAAGTTCCTCGAAGAAGGCAGGGCGATGTTCGCCGAGAAGTTCGGTTCGGAAGCCGATGGCCGAATCCGGATGCGCCGTAGCCAGGCGATCAGCGGCATACCGGTGACCTTGGTTGCGATAAAGCAGATTGCCGAGGGCGGACGACCCGAGTAGACGAATCCAGGCTCGGCCGCCCTCGGCAGAACCCGATGCTCGTCCATGCATCCCGGCGTCCCTGCGGTCAACGCTCCCAGCAGCGGTACCGGTTGCCGCAAACCGATCCGCGACGAAGGAAGCCCTTCAAGAAGCGGTGCGGTCCTCACCTGAAGGCGCGCGCACCGTGCCCTCGACCAACGCCTGGAGCAAGCCGGCTTCGCGGCGAAGTTGCTGCGCGGCGTCAGGGTCCGCGCGAGCAAGATCCTCAGCAGCAATGCGGCGCTCGTCCGCCTCGTGCGCCACGATCTCGACCATGTCGCTTTGGGTCAGCGGGCGCCGCTGCACCTCGGTCGTTCCGACTCCGACCGCGGACAGTTCGATCGCACCGGCCCGATGCGACTCGTCCGATGGGATGGACTCGGCGTTGTCGATGGCCGCCAGCGCCGTGCGATACGTGGCGAGGGCGCCGCGATCCCGCTGCTTCATGGCTCCGATGACGGCGGATCTGAGAGCATCCCGAATCGTCGCCGCGTCGCTGACCGTCACGTCTTCATTAGACCTGAAGCTGTGTGGCGCGCTGCGTTCGCGGTCTCGCCATCCGCTAGGCGGGCAGGGAGACAACGACCTGCTCCAGGGCATCCATCGACTCCTGCATGCCGGACTCCATGCCGCTGGCGAGGATGGCGTCGCGCACCTGCTGGCTCGGCGCGGTGATCAGCTGAGTCAGCGTCGTGTGACCGTCCTGTTCGGCGAAGGTGGTTTCCACCAGGACTCCGTCGCCGGGCATGCCCTCGAACACCTCGGTGTTGACGAGGCGCTGCTGCGGCACGATCTCGCGGAAGGTCCCGTGGAACGCGACCTCGTGCCCGCCGTCGGCCGTCATCACGTAGCGCCAGGTGCCCCCAACGCCTAGCTCGACCTCGGCGCTGTCGACCGTGCCTCGCTGCCCCGCCCACCAGCGCTCGATCAGCTCCGGCTCGGTCCACGCCCGCCACACCAGATGCCGCGGCGCGGCGAACTCGCGCGTGATCAGGATCTGCGTGTCGGACGGTGTCGTCACGATTGCCGTTCCGCTACTTGCAGTTGTTGCCATTCTCGGCCTCCTTGAGTTCTGCCAGGACCGCGTCCAGCTGCCCGAACCGCTCCGACCAGGTCTGCTCGAACGTCCGCACCCAGTCGTGGATCGCTTTGAGCGGCGTGCCGTTGAGCCGGTACATCCGCTGCCGGCCCTCCTCGCGCACGTCCACCAGGCCCACCTCCCGCAACACCCGCAGATGCTTGGACACCTGCGGTTGCGCCTGGCCGAGCGCGCCCGCCAGCTCCCCGACCGACAACTCGCGTTGCGCCAGCAGGTCGAGGATCCGCCGACGGCGCGGCTCGGCGATCGCGTTGAACGCGTCGGTGGTGGTCGCTGCCCGAGCCATGCCCACAATTGTATTCCCATATCGGAATATCCACGCAGGCCGGGCGCGAGCGCGTTCACCTTCACCCGGCCTCCACCGTCGGGCGCCGAGGCGGTGTCGAGTGAGATCGCGGCGTTGTTGACCAGGATGTCGAGGGCCTGCACCTGCCGCACCGCGTCGGCGATGCTGTCGGCATCGGTGACGTCCAGAACGAGCAGCCGTGCCCTGCCGCCTATCTCGTCGACGGCTTGCTGTCCGGGTTCCGAGTCGCGGCTGCCGAGGTAGACACTCACGCCGGCAGCCGCGAACTGCGCGGCGATCTGCTTGCCGATGCCCTTGTCGGCCCCGGTGACCAGTGCGGTCGAATCGCTCATTGACGTTTCCTGTTCCGTTGTCGATAGGTGCCGGCGCCGGCGGCCGTCCATCCGGTCAGTGCGCCGAGTACGCGCCTGCGTCGAGGTCCTGGATGAGGGTCGGTCCGGTGGGTGTCCAGCCGAGGAGCTCGCGTGTCGCGCTGCCGGTTGCCGTGAGGTCCATGGCGAAGAAGGTGCCGATCCACCCGAAGTGGTCCGCGACGTCGTCGGGCGCGATCGAGGTGACGGGTAGGTCGAACGCGCGGCCGATCGCTTCGGCGACCTCGCGGGTGGGGACGCCCTGTTCGGCGACGGCGTGCAGGCGGGCGCCAGCCGGCGCCTTCGCCAGACCGAGGGCGACGAGGCGGGCGGCGTCGGAGCGGTGCACGGCCGCCCACCGGTTGGTTCCGTCGGCGGGGTAGCCGGAGACGCCCTTCTCGCGGGCGACCGCGGCGATCGCCGCGATGAACCCGTGGTCGGCGGTGCCGTGCACGGTGGGCGCAAAGCGCAGGCTCACGCTGTGCACGCCGCGGTCGACGAACTCCAGCGCCAGGTTCTCGCTCCCGCCGCGTGGCGAGTCCGGACCGTGGAACGGGCTCGTGTCGTCCTCGGCGGCCGGCCTGCCCTGGACGAGGCCGGCGACACCTGATGCGAACAGGAACGCACGGCCGGAATTCACGAGCGTGTCGCCGATGCTCTGGACGGCGGCCCGCTCGGCCGCATTCGAGACGGCCGGGTTGGACCAGTCGTGCTTGTTCGCGAGGTGGATGACGGCCTCGGCGGCCTCAGCGCCGGCGCGGATGCTGTCCAGGTCGTCGAGGTCCCCGCGGCGGACGCGGGCGTCCTTGGCCTGCAGGGTCGCGGCGGACGCGTCGGAGCGGGCCAGTCCGGTGACCTCGTGGCCCGCAGCGAGCAGTTCGTCGACGGTGGCGGAGCCGATCCAGCCGGAGGCTCCGGTAACGAAAACGTGCATGACGTGTACTCCTTTTCAGGCCCCGCCACCAGGCAGGGCCGAGTGATCCGAGTGCTTGGTACCCGCGACTGATGTCAGTCACAGACATACCGTACTCCTACACGTCAGTCACTGCCATCACTACACTGGACCGCATGGCGCGTTGGGAACCAGGGGCTCCAGAGCGGCTGGAGCAGGCCGCGCTCGAGCTGTTCGCAACCCGCGGCTACGAGCAGACGACCGCAACGGAGATCGCGCAATCCGTCGGCCTGACCGAGCGCACCTTCTTCCGCCACTTCAGCGACAAGCGCGAGGTGCTCTTTCGGGGGCAGGAACTGTTCGTCCAGGCGTTCCTGGACGGCGTGGACGGCGCACCACCGGACGCAGCCCCGATCGAGATCGTCGCCTGCGCCCTGCAATCCGCCGCGGCCTTCTTCCCGGACGAGCTCCGGCCCCATGCCCGCACCCGACAATCGGTCATCGAGCAGAACCCGGCGCTGCAAGAACGCGAGTCGCACAAGCTCGCCGGTCTCGCTACGACGGTCGCCGACGCCCTGCGCGCGCGAGGCGTCGACGAGCTCGCAGCCACCCTGGCCGCGGAGTCCGGCGCCACCGTCTTCGGGATCGCGTTCGCACAATGGATTCGCGAGGGCGAACAGCGATCTCTCGCCGACATCTCAGCACACGTGCTCGGCGAACTACTCACCCTGACCGGCAAGGAGCAGCAACAGTCAGGCTGAGCTACGGTCAGACTGACCCGCCCTCCGCCCCATCGGCTGAGCCGTGCTCCAGAATCGGCAGTAAAGGGGGACTGTTGCATCGGTGTTAAGCGGGCTACGGTAAGTCTGCACGGATCGGACGTGGTTGAGGGCCGGTCCCGGGCTGCGTTCGATGCCGTCACGATGGTGGAAATACGCTGGGAGTGCCGTGGAGAGTGCCCGTGCTAGCCGAGAAGCTGGCGTCCCCGATCGGGATCGGAATCCCGGTTCCACGCCCGAGGTTGTGCGTGCACCGGTCGAAACCGTCGCGATGGTGCCGGTGCCAGGTTTGGCCTTTGCGATTCAGCGCAAACTCACCGTTGGATCTTCGAGCGATCCGGCCGAGACCGAGGCAGAACGGGTCGCCGCGTCCGTGGTCACGGCCCTGCGCCGCAGGCGTGCAAGCGATTTCGCGAGCGACGACGGCGCGACCGCGTCCACGACCACGACATTCATCTCGCGGTTAGTCGCTCGTCAGCACGAACACGGCGCAGACTGCACTCACGACGGATGTACCAGTTCGGGGATTCTGCGCCATGCGGGTCACTCGCGCGAGCACGGCGATCACGAACCGATCGGCATGGCCGGCGGCGACGTCGATCGCACCACTGAATCACAGCTGGCGAACCCGGGCTCCGGAAGGCCGATCGCTGAGGGGATCCGCTCGCGCCTCGAGGACGCCTTTGGGGCGGATCTTTCCGGAATTCGCCTGCATGCCGGGCCATCCGCACGGACACTGAATCGTTTGATGTCGGCCCAGGCGTTCACGCATGGGAGCAATGTCTATTTCCGCGACGGCATGCCCGACACGAATACCGACGCCGGGCTGCACCTTCTCGCGCACGAGTTGACCCACACCGTCCAACAAGGTGCCGCACGCCTTCGGCGCAGCACGCACCAGCCGGCAGCCCACTTCGCTAGTGCGGTGGGCGGGATCCGGCGGTCAACCGAGGGCCCGTTGATCCAGCGACACGCTGCTTTCGAGCACTACATGTTGGGCCAACTGCCGCCCCGTCAGCTCGCCAAGATCCCCGCGGTTCGCGACGCGAAGAACAACGCCGGGCAGGCCAAGAACATCAAGAACGGCAAGGGTGGTGGCCTGCAGAAGCAGGACAAGACCAAGGAGTCGCTCGATGAGGTACTACACCTCGTCGACATGGAGATGGCCAGGCTGTGGCGCTACCGCAAGGACCCGGAAGCCTTGAACGGCATGGCCGACCAGATGGGCAAGGTCTACAAGGGCAAGGCCAAGGAAGGTCAGCAGGATACCTACGGCGACGGCCCGGCAGCGGACCACGCCGGGCCAACGCGCGATCTGACGGACCAGGAGTACGACGTCCCGATCGTCGTGCTGACCTGCTTGGACGGAACGATTGTGCTGTCCTACAGCGAAATGAACACGATGCCCGACTTGTTCGGCAATCCTGAGGCCATCGAGAAGACGCCGAAGGCCGCCGTGCTCAGCCTGCTGCAGGGCGTCCGTCAGCAGCTCTACATCGAGCTCGGCAACCTACGCGCCGAACTCGACCCGAAGGGCGGCAAGAAGAACAAGCTCGCGACCAAGACCGTGGATGACGACTTCCAGGGAGCGCAGGGTCCCCGCGGACAGGCGGTCAACGAGAAGGCGTACGAGATTCGCACGGAGCGGCAGGTGAATGTCGCGACCACCCGCAAGGGTGAGGAGAACGAGCAGTACTTCGCAGCCCTGGAACGCAACGCCTGCCACTTCGCACCGGCGAGCTGGGCGCAGTGGGCGGGCTATCACGACAAGGCGATTGCCTTTGCCACCGAGGCCGCGGCTTGGAGGGACAAGGCAGAGGCCGAGCTGGATCCGACGAAGAAGCAGCAGGCGACCGAGCACGCCGACAAGCTGGGGAACCAGGCGTTGATCCAGAACAGCTTCGGCGAGCACTACCTGCAGGACTCCTTCGCGGCCGGTCACCTGATCGACAAGACGAAGATCATGCAATGGTTCACCCTGTGGCTGAGCAACCAGGGACACAACCTCGGCTCGAGCGATGCCGCCCAGGCACAGTGGGCGATGGCGGTCCACGCCGCGGGTCTGGATCTGACGTCCAATCCCCAGGCGCTGCACGACAAGGGCGTCCGGGGCGAGATCACCGATGCGCGCGACGCGGCGTCCGGCATGGGTATGCAGACCTCGCCCGCGATCGACTTCATGGTGCGCTGGCGTGCATTGGCCAAGACCCAGGGCGCACTCGTCGAGATGGACGTCAAGACCGCGCAGGAGCAGTTCGGTCTGAGCGCCCGAAAGGCACAGGAGCAGTTTGACGTTCTCGTCGCGAAGAAGTTCGCGTCCAAGAACGTCTTCGGCAAGAAGTACACCCTCAAATCCGCGATCATGAAGAACACCGCCTACGACGCCGCGATCGGCGTCAGCGGGCAGGGCGCGATCACCGGCGACGAGGCCGGCAACTCGGCCGCGGAATTCAACCTGGCATCGTTGAAGGAGCTGCTGAGCAACGCCTACATCGGCGCGTCCACCAAGTTCTTCCACGACTGGTTCTGCAAGGAGGGGCTCGAGGTCGAGACGCTGACCGGGACAGCTCTGGGCCGGGTCTACGGCGACTCCAACATGATGAACGCGGGTGGGCAGCTGGGCCTGGAGTGGTCCGCCGAGACGTCGAAGATGTCGCGCGAAGCTGTGTTCGACACCATCTCCGGCGACGTCGCCCAGCACAGCACTGCTCAGATCGCGGCGCGGTTCCCGAAGAGGGTCAAGATCCCCGAAACCGGAACGGTAGTACCGATCGAGGACTTCAACCTGCACCTCAAGGCCGAGGGCGAGAAGAAAGGCGGGCTGTTCGAGCAGGCGCAGGACTGGAAGGCCAAGGGCCTCTACAAGACGCTCGGCTTCTCCGACAAGGGCGCACTGAACCTGAAGCAGCTCACCGGTGGAGTGGCCAAGCAGAGGACCCTTCTCGAAGAGGCTCCCTTCTAGAAGTCAGACACTTCAGGTCCCCACGACCAACTCGACCTTCCTCGGCGCATCAGCCGATCTGCTCGAACAGGGACACGATGATGCCATCGGGCCCGCGCACGTAGGCCATCCGCACGCTGTGCTCGTACTCGCCGACGCCGCCGACGAGCCCGTACCCATCGGCAGCCAACTCATCGACGGCCGCCTGGAGGTCGTCCACCTCGAAGGACACGTTGCGCAGGCCAAGCTCGTTGGCCATCGCTGCGGGCGATCCGAGCACGTGGTCGGGCGTAACGAAGCTCGCGAGCTCCAGCCGGGACCCCCCGTCCGGCGGCTGCCGATGTGGTCGAAGCGTCGTACGTGTGCCATGGGATCCATCCTCCACCAGTTGGCTGCCGATTCAGTCCGGAGTCGGCTACACCGTTGTGCGAGCATCGAGCCATGCTTTCGGAGCAACGCATTGCGATCCGGTCGCCCGAGTGGCGAGCCATGTTCGAGCGCATTCAGGTCGCGATGGAGCTGACCTCGCGGTTGAACGTCTTGCCGTTCAGCGACGTCGACACGCGGCACGCGCTGCTCGGCGAACTTCTCGATGATCCGCACCCGGAGAGATCGTTCATCCACCCGCCGTTCTACTGCACCACCGGCGTCGGGACGAAGCTCGGCGTGCGAACCTCGGTAGGCCAGGCATGTTCGTTTCTTGATCTTGGGGGAATCTCGATCGGCGACCGAACGATGATCTCCCCCAAGGTCACCCTCATTACCGAGGGCCATCCCGTTGAGCCGACAGAACGGTACGAGTTCATCGCCGTGGCACCGATCGTCATCGAGGCGAACGTCTGGATCGGTGCTGCGGCAACCATTCTGCCGGGCGTGACCATCGGTCATGATTCAGTCGTCGGCGCGGGCGCTGTCATCGCGAAGGACGTGCCACCGCTCACCGTCGTGACCGGCCCTGGCTACGTGGTGCGCAGGCACTTGCAGTCCACGACGACCTCTGATCTGTGAGCGGCACGGCACGCCGCCACGCCGGCGGCTGAACAAGATCACTGCGCAGCAAGGTCCCGCCGGTGCAACGTGCCCTGCTTGCCGCCGATGTCGGCTGGGCCGACAGGTATGAACCCGGCCTTGGTCAGCACCTTCCGCGACGCCTCATTCTCGCTGGAGGTGGCCGCCGTCAGTGCATGCAGCCCGTGCTGCTCCCTCGCCAGCCGGCACAGCTCTCGCACAGTCGCCGTTGCCACCCCCGCGGCCGGCGACATGCTCTGCCACTCGGTAACCCAGCGTTGCTGTTGCGTTCTTCATGTCGTAGAGGGTGAACCGGCCGAGTCTGAACCGCCGTCGTGCCGCCGGGCCCGTGCCCTGACCCGCGCGAGCCAGCCATTCGGGTCTGCGTTGTACTCGCGGCAGTTGGCGAGCCAACGGTCCAGGTCAGCCTCAATGTCGGCCATCGTCTTGAGGTAGTAGCCGGGCAGGCCATGAGCTAGGAAGCGATGTTCCGCGTCTTCGGAGGTCAAGTCGAACCCGTGAAGGTATTGCACGCCGGACATAGCCAGGACATCCGGCTTCGCGTCTGGTTCATACTCCGCGAACATCAGCGGCTCGGCCCAGTCGTGGGCCGCCTCCCGAGTGACCGTCCCAGCGAGCACATCTCGCCACCACGCCTCGACCTCCGCGCGGGTCGGCGGATCAGATTCCACCGCACCACTGTCTCAAAGAACGGCTGGCGAATCACCCTCATCTGCCGCCATTCGTGCTGCGGCATAGCGTCCGCTCATGCCGCGGGTAGCGCTCGGTCGTGCCGAATTGCGGTCTGGCGGCGGGGCGACCTTGGTGCACTTCGGTGTGCGCAGCAACGTACTTGCACCTTGCACCAAGATCGACGCCCGACTGCGTGTCGGTGAGGATCTTGTTGCACGTCGGACGTCACAGCCGCAGACTTGCACCATCGTTGACGGCGGCACGATGGCAGTTCGGCGCGCAGCGCGTTCACGTGAACGCGATCGCACGCGTGTCGATCGACAAGTGCCAATCGGATCTGCCGAAATCCGGTAACAGGGTGCGCCGAAGTTGATCAGGTGATACCAGGCTGTCCGTCCGGTCCCCCCGAGCGACACGTACCGTGTGAGGGTGGGCCAACGCCATCAAGGCTGGGTGCCCGTCCGAGGTTGGCCGAAGCCACCGACAGGCTGGGTCCCACGGAAATCCCGGCTAGCTCGTCGTGTGCGTATCGCACTTGTAGTCGCTGCGTGCGTCGTAGGCGTCGCTTTCGGTGCGGCGATTGTCTACGGGGACTCCCAGTCGCACGGCTGCGGGTTCGACCCGCCGCCCGGCGATGTCGGTGTGATTCGGATCGTCAACGACACCGCCAGCCCGGTTCGGATCGGTTCGTTGCGACCTGCTTCCTTTGTCGCGCCCGCTCACAGCGTCAAGCAGAACTTTGAGCTCTGCGACGGCGACACGGCCCGAATCTCCAATGCCAGGGGCGGCGCGCTCGGATGCATAACATTCCCTGTCGGTGACCCTCAAGTAGTCCACGAAGTGAGGATTTCGTCGGTCACATCGTGCAAGTAGCGACGTTCGCCTACTGGATTCTGGGCGCACCATCCTTGGCGAGCAATACACGATGGCTCGTGATCTCCAAGCGGTGCCGACCAAACCGAACGAAACTGGCCGTGACTTCGTGTCACGCGCTGGATACTCGCCGGAGCCGCATCCGCACGTAGGCGACGGACGAACTGAGTACGAACATGCCGCGTAGCGGCACCGTACTCATCTGCCGCGTAGCGTGCGCGCGGAGCTGCACGCATCTGCCGCCAAAGGTGCGCGGTCGTGCCGATTAGTGCACAGTCCTTGGCACAGTATCCTGCGAAAGGACGAACTCGTGCCGGTTCTCGGGTGGATGGCGGCGCCCGACAGGGGATCTGCCTGCGGACCAGTGAGGGGGACGAGATGAACTCTGAGCCCGCCCAGGTTCCCAACCCCACGGACCCACTCAGCCGTAGCCAGTCCGTCCTGTTCACCATCGTTGTAACTGTGCCTGTCGCCCTCGCGATCATCATTTTCCTCGTGCTTATCCGCCGCTACTGGTTCGTCGTGGTCGGTGTACTGGTCTATGCCGTGCTGTTGGCCGCCTACGTGCGACGCGCACACCAGCGACTCCGGAAATAGCTGACGAGTTGGGTAGACACCACCCTTCCGGTCATGCCGCGCAGCGGCTCTACCGGATCTGCCGCGCAGCGGCTCTACCGGCTCTGCCGCGCAGCGGCTCTACCGGCTCTGCCGCG
>JBOGDQ010000188.1:0-4897 GCA_050742975.1 Jatrophihabitantaceae bacterium | reverse complement strand
GACGTCACCGCGAAGATGCGGATCTTCCAGGAGGAGATCTTCGGTCCGGTGGTGTGCGTGAGCCCGTTCGACACCGAGGCGGACGCGATCGCGCTCGCAAATGACGTCCGGTACGGCCTGGCCGCCTACGTCTGGACGAGCAACCTGCAGCGCGGACACCGCGTCGCGCAGGCGATGCAGTCCGGCATGGTCTGGCTCAACTCGCACAACGTGCGGGACCTGCGCACGCCGTTCGGTGGCGTCAAGGCCAGCGGTCTGGGCCGCGAGGGCGGCTTGCGCAGCATCGACTTCTACACCGAATCCCAGATCGTCCACGTCGCCCTGGACGACCTCAAGCCGCCGCGCTTCGGCGCCGACGGCCACTGACCACGAGGAAGGCCCCAATGACTGTGCTCAGTCCGCCGGACATCATCCGCAGTGCCTACGTCGATCTCGTGGTGAGCGACCTCGAGAAGTCCAAGTGGTTCTGGTGCGAGGTGCTCGGCATGCTGGTGACCGCCGAGGAGCCCGGCGCGGTGTACTTGCGCGGCTACGAGGAGATCACGCACCACAGCCTGGTGCTGCGCGAAGGGCCGATCCCGGCCGCGGCCCGGCTGGCCTACCGCGTGCGCACACCCGAGGACCTGCAGCGCGCCGCGAGCTACTTCGCCGCGCTCGAGTGCCCGGTCCGGACGGTTCCAGCCGGGACGACCCGCGGAATCGGCGAGGCTGTCCAGGTCATCGACCCGCTCGGCTTCCCGCTGGAGTTCTTCCACGCCGTGGCGCACGTCGAACGCATGACACAGCGCTTCGACCTCTACCGCGGCGCCGAGATCGCCCGGCTGGACCACTTCAACGTCGTCACGCCGGACATCGCCGCCGGCAACCGGTTCTACACCGACCTCGGCTTCTCGCTGACCGAGACGATCGAGGACGAGGACGTCCTGTACGCGGTGTGGCTGCGCCGCAAGCAGACCGTGCACGATGTCGCGCTCACCGGCGGCGCAGGCCCCCGCCTGCACCACCTCGCGTTCTTCACCCCGGAGGCGCGCAACGTCCTGCGTACCTGCGACGTCCTCGGCTCGATGGGACAGCAGGCGCACATCGAGCGCGGCCCCGGGCGGCACGGCGTCTCGAACGCCTTCTACGTCTACCTGCGCGACCCGGACGGGCACCGCGTCGAGATCTACACCAGCGACTACTACACCGGCGACCCGGACCACCCGACGCTGCGCTGGAGCGTCCACGACGACCGGCGGCGCGACTTCTGGGGCAACGCGGTGATCCAGTCCTGGTACCGGGAGGCGAGCCCGGTGCTGGACCTGGACGGGCGGCCGCAGCCCCTCGTCGAGCCGCCGGCGCCGGCCGAGGCCGATGTCGTGGTCGGAGCCGACGGCTTCCGGGCGCCCGTGCACCTGGTCGCGCGGGAACTGTCTTGAGCGCCGGCGCGGCGCATCCGCTGGATCCGGTCGTACCCGACGAGATCCGCCGGGTACGGCGCGCACTCGTGGCGGCGGGACTGCTCGCAGACCGCACCCGGCTCGTCTACTGCGGGCTGGTCGAGCCGGCGAAGGACGACGTCCTGGCACACCGGCCCGGCGACCCGGTCGAGCGCAGCTTCCGGGCACTGCTGCTCGAGCTGGACTCCGGGCACTCGCGTGACGTGCTCGTCTCGGCCACGCACGAACGGGTCGAGCGGGTGCGCGTCCTGGACCCTGCGGTGGACGGCCAGCTGCCGCTGAGCCAGTACGAGATGGACCTCGTCGAGAGTGTTCTCGCCGCCGACCCGCGCTGGCAGGCCGCACTCGCGCGGCGCGGCCTGGACGCGGCCGGCGTGCGTGTCGCGCCGCTGTCCGCGGGGTCGTTCGAGGCCGGCGGTCGCCGACTGATCCGCGCGCTCGGGTTCCACCAGGAGAGCAAGCAGGACCACCCCTGGGCACACCCGGTCGACGGACTGGTGGCCCAGGTCGACCTCACCCGACGCGAGGTGCACGAGGTGCGCGACCACCGGGTGCATCCCGTACCGCAGGAGCCGGGCAACTTCGGGACCGCGGACGTCGGCCGGCTGCGCACCAGCCTGCGGCCGATCAGCATCACCCAGCCGCAAGGCCCGAGCTTCACGGTCGAGGGCGGCGAGCTCAGCTGGCAGGGCTGGACGCTGCGGCTCCGCTTCGACGCCCGCGAGGGCCTGACCATGCACCAGATCGCGATCGACGGCCGGCCGATCGTGTACCGCGCGTCGATCGCGGAGATGGTGGTGCCCTACGGCGATCCGACGCCCTCGCACTACTGGCAGAACTACTTCGACGCCGGCGAGTACCTGTTCGGACGGTTCGCCAACTCACTCGAGCTCGGCTGCGACTGCCTCGGCGAGATCCACTACCTGGACGCGGTGCTCGCAGACGAGATGGGCGAGCCGTTCGTCATCCGCAACGCCGTCTGCCTGCACGAGGAGGACTTCGGCGTGCTGTGGAAGCACACCGATACGTTCACCGGATCCCGGGAGACGCGGCGTCAACGTCGGCTGGTGATCTCGTTCTTCACCACCGTCGGCAACTACGACTACGGCTTCTACTGGTACCTCTACCTCGACGGCACGATCGAGTGCGAGGTCAAGGCCACCGGCATCGTGTTCACCTCCGCGTACCCGCCCGAGGGCAGCGCCTACTCGAGCGAACTGGCGCCCGGCCTGGGTGCGCCGCACCATCAGCACCTGTTCTGCGCGCGGCTGGACATGACGGTGGACGGCACCGGCAACGCCGTGGACGAGGTCGACATCCTGGCGGCGGAGCCGGGCCCGGACAACCCGCACGGCAACGCGATCACCACCCGCCGTACCCGGCTCACGTCCGAAGCGGGCGCGCAGCGGATGGCAGACGCATCCGCCGGTCGAACCTGGCACGTCGTCAACCCCACGATGCCGAATCGGCTCGGCCATCCGGTCGCCTACGCGCTGTACCCGCAGCAACAGCCGACGCTGCTGGCTGGCGCGTCGTCCATCCGCGAGCGGGCGGCTTTCGCGACCCGGCACCTGTGGGTGACCCGCTATGACCGGGACGAGCGCTACCCCGCCGGCGATTTCGTGAACCAGCACAAGGGCGGCGCGGGACTGCCCGTGTACGCCGCCGCCGACCGTGATCTCGACGGTGCGGACCTCGTCCTGTGGCACACCTTCGGGCTGACTCACGTTCCCCGGACGGAGGACTGGCCGATCATGCCGGTGGACCGGACCGGATTCAGCCTGCGCCCGGTCGGATTCTTCGACCGAAACCCCACCTTGGACGTCCCGCCCAGCGCCAACGCACACTGCCACGAGGAAGCCTGAGTCAGCTCAGAGCACGGTCTCCTCGCGCACGATCTGGGCGATCAAAACGCGCGGTCGCCTCGGGGCAGAATCCGGCGCCCCGTCCAAAGGAACCCTGACGACGAACCGTCTGTCAGTCTGACCAAGCCTTCGCCGCACGGCATCAAGCGCGCAGGAGCTGCGGCCCCTACGTGGCCGGCCTCCAGCCGATCCTGTACTTCGACGCCTCATGAGAAGCCGAAGACAACGGACGGATCGGGCTGCCGGGCTTCACTGGCTCGTGAGCTGAGCTCCCAGCGCCCGCACGCTCGTCAGCATGTGCTCGATGTCCTGTCGCGTCGTCCGGAAGTTGACTACGCAGGCACGTAGGGCGAACTGGTCATGCACGGTCGCGTTCGAAAGATATGCCTCGCCACTGTCGACGAGCGCAGCCAAAACGCGCTGGTTGAGCGTGTCCAGATCGATGTCAACGCTCGAGGTCGTGCTTGGCAGATAGCGAAAGCAGCAGATACCCAGCTCGACCGGTGCCAGCAGTTCGAGATCGTCGGATGCCGTCACCTGCTCGCCGAGATGGGTCGCCATTGCGCAGTCGTGGGTGATTGCATCGGCGATCCGGTCAATGCCGTAATAGCGCAGCGTGGTCCAGAGCTTGAGGGCGCGGAACCGGCGAGTCAGCTCGATGCCATGGTCGAAGAAGGCGAACGACTCGTCGTCGATGCGAATGTAGTCCGCATGGCTCGACCCCGCGAAGGCGCGCTGCGCGGCACCTTGAGGGGTTTCAAAACTCGGTCCGTGACCTGAGCGGCTACGCCGCGTGGCGGTATTCGTTGATGAGGCCGCCGAGGATTGGGTGGCGGACGACCGGGGCGTTTGGGTCGGTCGGTGCTGGCTGGATTGGGGACGGTGGACGTAGTTCGAGGCCTCGGTGTGTGCGTTGCTGGTTGTAGTGGGAGACGTATTCGGCCAGTACTCGTCGGAGGTGTCGTTGTCCGAAGATGAGCATGCGGTCGGTGAGTTCGGCTCTGACTGTTCTGACGAATCGTTCGGCGTAAGCGTTGGCTTTCGGGCAGCGGGGCGGGATCTTGACGATCTTGATCCCAGCGTCGGCGAGCACAACATCGAACGCGGTGGTGAATTGTCCCGCCCGGTCGCGGATCAG
Source organism: Jatrophihabitantaceae bacterium (assembly GCA_050742975.1). GTDB lineage: Bacteria > Actinomycetota > Actinomycetes > Mycobacteriales > Jatrophihabitantaceae > JBDTGE01. The sequence goes on along the minus strand of JBOGDQ010000188.1, from coordinate 455 downwards.
AAACCGGAAGTTGGCGGTGCGACCGTCGAGGTTGGCGACGAGGTTTCGTGCCTGCTGGGTGGTCCAGGGCCCGTCGGGATTCGTGGTGATGCCGAGAATGTGGACATGGCGGGTGTGGATCTCGATCACGAAGAACACGTAGATCCGCTGCAATGTGACAGCGCAGTCGAGGTGAAAGAAGTCGCAGGCCAGCGCGGTCGTGGCCTGGGTGCGGAGGAACTGCCGCCAGGTGGTCCGGTCTGCCCGGGTCGGGGCTGGCGGGATGCGGAGGCTGCGCAAAATGTGTCGGATCGTCGACGCGCTGACTCGGCGCCCGACCTTGAGCAGTTCACCTTGGATGCGCTGGTAGCCCCAGGTCGGGTTCTGTCGCGCGAGCTGCTCGATGAGGGCTGCGAGTTCGGGGTCGATGGGTGGGCGTCCGGTGCGGTGCGGGTAGGTCCACTTCTTCGCGACCA
>JBOGDQ010000187.1:0-12055 GCA_050742975.1 Jatrophihabitantaceae bacterium | reverse complement strand
CCCGCATCACCACGTGCGACGTCGGTGGGTCGAGCGAGGCCACCGGCTCGTCGGCGAGGATCACGCGCGGCTGCTGGGCCAGCGCCCGCGCGATCCCGACCCGCTGCTGTTGGCCACCGGACAGCTCACCGGCCCGCGCGTACGCCTTGCCCACGATCTCGACCCGCTCGAGCGCCTGCAGCGCGATCTCGGTGTCCTCCGCCGACCACGCTCCGACGAGCGTGCGCCAGGTAGCCGTGTGGTGCAGTCGTCCCATCAGCACGTTGTTGAGCACCGTCGTCCGGCGGGCCAGGTTGAACGACTGGAACACCATGCCGACCTCGCTGCGCAGCTCGCGCAGCCCGCGGCCGGACAGGCCCGAGACGACGCGATCGCCGACCCGGATCTGCCCGCTCGTGATGGGCACCAGGCCGTTGATGCTCCTGATCAGCGTCGACTTGCCCGCACCGGACAGACCGACCACGACGGCCATCTCGCCGGCCGGGATGTCCAGGCTCACGCCGTCCAGGCCGACCGTCCCGTTCGGGTAACGGACGCCGACGGAGTCGAAGGTGATCGCCGTGGCGACGTCGTCACCTGACGCGGATGCGGAGGCTGCGGACACGGGTTCGGCCTTCCTGCTCTTGGCTGGCGCTTGAGCTCAGTTCAGGCCGAGCGAGTTAGCGACGTCCTGCGTCTGCTGGAGCTTGACCGGGTCGGCCACCTGCAGTCCGGAGATCTGGTAGATCGACTCGAGCGTGTTCACTCCCGCCGATGTCTTCGCGTAGGCCAACAGGGCCTGATTCACCTTATCCTGCCAGGCTTTCGTGAGCGTGCCGTTGAGCGAGACGCCGTCGTTCGGGATCTCCTCGGTCAGTGCGAAGACGACGACCTTCTTGCCGACGTCCGGGGTGTCCGGCTGCACGACGGTGCGGGCGTCCCAGTACGAGGCGCCGACCTCCGCGTCGCCCTTGTAGACGGCGAGCACCGACGCGTCGTTGGCCGTGACCTGGATCGGCTTGACGTCCTTGGCCGGGTCGACGCCGGCCGCCTTCAGTGCGGCCGCCGGGAAGATGTAGCCGGCCGGGGATGCGGCCTGCAGGAAGGAGAACGTCGCGCCCTTGACCTTGGGCAGCTCGTCCAGGCCGGCCGGTCCGTTCCCGGAGGCCGTCCCGTTGCAGAACAGCATGCCGTTCTTGTCCGGCTCCGGGGTGTCCTTGCAGTACTTCTTCGGATTGTTGGTCATGAACTGCGCGGCGTACGAGCTCTTGCCCGCGCGGACGGTCTGCAACGCGGGTACCGCGCCGTAGCGCTCGCAAGCCTGGCTCATCTGCAGCGAGGGCAGGAAGCCGATGTCGGCCTGGTTCGCACCGATCGCCTCGACCGCGGCCTGGTAGTCCTGGGTGACGACGCCGCTCACCGGGATCCCGAGACTCTTGGTCAGCGCCGCGGTCAGCGGCTGCACGCTCTGGACGAGCTTCTTCGCGTCGCCCGAGGGCACGAGCGCGAGGACCAGCTTGCTCGGCGTCCGGTTCCCGCTCTTGCCCGTGCACGGCGGCGTCGCCTTGCCGCCCGTGCGACTGCCCGGACTCTTGTCCGAGGCTCCGCATGCGGACATGGTGAGCGCCGGTGCGAGAGCGGCTCCGGCGGCGAGGATGCGGACGGCGGTCTTGTTCTTCATCATGTGCTCCGGTCAGGAGTCGGGATGGGGGAGTGCGAATCGAGGAACGCCTGGGGGGCTCGGGCCCATGCCTCGACGGCCGGGTAGAGCTCATCGATGGTGCGCCCGCGAACGTGCGCCGGACGCAGGTCGCGACCGCTTCGGTCGATGAACGCGGTGGCGCAGCCCAGTTCGAGCGCGGGCTCGATGTCGTTGAGCCAGAAGTCGCCGACGCTCATCAGCGTGGCCGCGGGCGCACCGTCGAGCAGCGTGCCGAGCACCGCTGCGGAGTTCGGCGGCTTGCCGGCCGAGGAGACGACCTCGTCGATCTGCGCGGCCAGCCCGAGACGCTTCAGCGCGGTGTCCAGCCCGGTGCTCGGAGCGTTGGTGACCACGACCCTTCGCACGGTGCGGCCGATCGCGTCCAGCAGGTCGGCGAGACCGTCGGGAGCGTGGATGTCCACATCCGCGTCCTCCAGCGCGAGCCGGCTGTTCGCATACGCGTCGCTGAGCAGGTCCGGCGCGACGTGCGGGCCGGCCAGCGCGGCGATCGCGCTGTACCCGTCCGGGTACGCGTCGAGGTGCCCGTTCGGGTGCTCGTGCCCGCTCAGGTACGCGACCAGCGCGCCGCTGACCTCGCGGCCGATGGCAGGCGCCAGGTGCGGCAGGACCGCGTCCGCGTAGGCCCAGACCGGCCCGTCACCGAGGCACACCGTCCCGTCGAAGTCGAGCACGAGCACCGCGCGATACCGCAGGTCGCGGCGGTCGTCGCCGAGCTCGTCCGGTGCCGTCACGCGTCTGAAGGTAGACAGTCATGAGCGATCCGTCCATAGATACGGACGCTATGAAACAAACGTTCACGCTCGGTTCACGCGCGGGGACCGCGGGCGGCGTGGTCATGACGGTGGCGCCGGGCCGGTAGACTCGGTGTAGCCGGCGGGCACCTAGGCCCGAGAAACCGGCTTCATGCGACGCGATCAGTTTGCGTCGGGCTCGTGCCAGAACCGCGTCACTCGATGCGGATTGCCGGGACGTGCCACTGTCCCGAAGGAATTACTTTGTCCCGCACCCCTGCGCGCGGTTCTGCCGTGCGCCGCACCGATGGCCCGCGCCGCACCGATGGCCCGCGCCGCACCAACGCTCAGCGCCCCGCCGCTCGTGTCGCCCGCTCCGTCTGGGACGACCTCCCGGTCAGCGTCGTCCCCACCGAGAACCTGCCCGCGTTCGCCGACCTCGGCCTGCCGTCCGGACTCGTCAGCGCGCTGAGCCGCAACGGGATCGCGACGCCGTTCCCGATCCAGGCCGCAACCATCCCGGACGTCCTGGCCGGCCGCGACCTGCTCGGGCGCGCCGCGACCGGATCCGGCAAGACGCTGGCCTTCGGCCTGCCGCTCATCGTGCGCCTGGCCGGGACTCGCTCCGCGCCGCGCCGTCCGCGCGGCCTCATCCTCGTCCCGACGCGTGAACTGGCGATGCAGGTCACCGACGCGCTGACGCCGCTCGCCCACTCCAGCGGGCTGTCCGTCCGGCTCGTCGCCGGCGGCCTTCCGATCAACAAGCAGATCCAGTCGCTGGACAAGGGCGTCGACATCCTCGTCGCCACGCCGGGCCGGCTCGAGGACCTGATCGACCGGCGCTCCTGCAACCTCGGCTCGGTCGAGATCACCGTCCTGGACGAGGCCGACCACATGGCCGACCTCGGCTTCCTGCCGGTCGTGCGGCGGCTGCTGAACCAGACGCCGGGCAACGGGCAGCGACTGCTGTTCTCCGCCACGCTGGACGGCGACGTCGCGACGCTCGTCGAGAACTACCTCACCGACCCGTCCGTGCACGCGCTCAGCACCGCGGAGGCGTCGGTGGACACGATGACCCACCACCTGTTCCGCGTGCCGTTCGAGGACAAGTTCGACATGGTCGCGTCGATCGCAGCGCGCGACGGGCGGACGATCTGCTTCGTGCGCACCAAGCACGGCGCTGATCGCGTCGCCCGCAACCTCGGCCGCATCGGCGTCGCGGCCGGGTCGTTGCACGGCGGTCGCTCGCAGGCGCAGCGCAACAAGGCGCTGGCCGCATTCAAGGACGGCTCGGTGCCGGTGCTGATCGCCACCGACGTCGCCGCACGCGGTATCCACGTCGACGACATCTCCCTTGTGCTGCATGTAGATCCTCCCGCCGATCCGAAGGACTACCTGCACCGCTCGGGCCGCACTGCGCGGGCCGGCGAGAGCGGCGTCGTCGTGGTGCTTGCCACGCCGACCGAGGAGCGCGACGTCCGCAAGATGCTCACGGCTGCGGGCGTACGCGCCGAGCAGCACGACGTCGTCGCGGGCGATCCCGCCGTCGCGGCGGTGACCGGCGCGCGCCGGCCCAGCGGTGTCGCGATCGCCCAGCCGCGTCCGGCACAGCCGGGCCGGGTCGGTCCGTCCGGCCGGCCGCAGCGTTCGGGTCGGCCGCGCCGCCCGCGCGCCGAGCAGGCATCTCGCCCCACCCGTCATCCGCAACATGCCGAGCGTCGGCCGCGCCAGGCCCACACGAACTGATCGTCGAAGACCAGGGATCTCCTTTATGCGACAGCGCTGAGCCGTGCGCATGCCGGATGTTCTATGAGTGGCCGGTTTGCTTGCTGATTCTCGTGGCTTGTGTCCCGAGGGCGGCGGCGAGGTCGGTGAGCGCGGTCAGTGTTTCGTGCAGTCGGGCCTGGTCCAGGTCGGCCAGTGCTGATCGGAGCCATCGCTGGATCTGAGTCTGCATTGTTGTGCCGTGCTCGGTGATCGTGATGATGCTCTGGCGGCGGTCGGTGGGGTGCGCGGCCCGCGTGGCCAGCCCGGCGTGCTCGAGCCGGTCGAGCAGGGCGGTGACGCTGGAGGGTGTCAGGCCGACTCGGTCGGCGAGCTGGCGTGGGGTCAGCGGCCCGAACATCGACAGGTGGTTGATCGCGACGGTTTCGGACGGTCCGACGTCGAAGTGGTCGGCGACGGCGTGGCGGAACTGTTGGCCGGCGAACATGAGGGTTCGGATGGCGATGATCGCCTGCGCGAGCGTCGGATCATCGCCATCATCGGACTCTGCCACGTGCGTGTTCTCGCTGGTGCTCACGGGGACTCCCTGAGATGAGGCTGCATCCCCGGCAGCGCGCGAATGCCGTCGTGGTGGTTCCGGGCGCGGAGGTTCGAGCGTACCCACGCTCATGCTCGGCAGCGAGTCGGCCGGCAGTGCTGCCCTTGCTCGGGCGACCCGTCTTGCCGTGTTGGGAAATCGGTCGCGTCCGGCGGGGGTTGGGTGTGGAAGCATCCGGGCGTGGTTGCCGGATCCTGGAAACGACGACCGCGAACCTCGCGGTCCACCTGGACGGCCGATGGTGCACCCCGCCCAAGGCCCTGGGCTGCCTGCCCGGCGTCGAACGAGCCCGCCTGCTCGACGCCCGGCAACTGAGCGAACGGGAGATGAGCGTTGATGACCTGGCCGCGGCAGAACAGATCGCGGTGCTGAACTCGCTCCGCGGCTGGCGAGCAGCCCGCCTGGCGTGACCCGAGCCGCCCGCGCGCGTGGTGCAGGATCAAAGCCACGACACGGACGCTGGTGCAGAACGGCATGATCGAGCCGCTTCGGCCAGGCGCGATGATGGGGTGGTGTTCGCGTCCTTGGCCCCGTTGGATCCGGTGGTGCGGAAGGCCTATCTGGCCCGGCTGGGGGTGGACGCCGAACCGCCGTCGGTGGCCGGCCTGCGGCTACTGGCACAACGCCAGGTCGAGCGGGTGCCGTACGAAACCCTGTGGATCCATGCCGGCGAGGGCTGGTCCATCGACCCGAACGAGTCGGCAACCCGCATAGCCCTACACGGGCGCGGCGGCTATTGCTATCACCTGAACGGGGCGTTGGGACTGCTGCTGCGCTCGCTCGGCTACTCGGTACACGGCCACATCGGCGGCGTACACGGCCCGGAAGGTCCCACCGCAGCGGACCTGGGCAACCACCTGGTGCTCACGGTGGATCAGCTACCGACCGAGGCCAACCCGAGCGGCCTCTGGTACGTCGACACCGGGCTGGGTGATGCCCTGCACGAGCCGCTGCCGCTGGCCGCGGGCAGGCACGAGCAGCCGCCGTTTCGCCTGAGTCTCGAGCGGGTCGACCATGGATCGACGTGGCATCTGAGCCACGACCCCGGCGGGGGGTTCACCGGCATGAGCTGGACGTCAGGTCCGGCGCGCATGTCCGACTTCGAAGCCCAGCACCGCTGGTTGTCGACATCACCGGACTCGGGGTTCGTCCAGGTCGCGATGGCCGAACGCCGCGACGCCACCGGGGTGGACGTGATCCGCGGGCTGATCCTGAGCCGTATCGGCGACCGCGCGCACAGCGCGGAGCCCGTGAGCGGCCGGGCGGAGTGGTTCGAACTGCTTGCCGACCGATTCGATCTGCGATTCCACACCAGTACCCCCGAGGCACGTGACCGACTCTGGGCCAGGGTCCTCGGCGCGCACCGTCGCTGGCTGGCCACCCAGACTTGAGCGTGAACCCGAGCGTCTCGTTCCCCGGCCGTCGCGCGTGCTATCGATTCACCTGCGCGCGATGAACATTCCGCTGGCCGTTCGCGCAGATCGACGGTGGCGCTTCGTCACGAAGGGTGCCTCCGCGGGCGGTGCCGTCGGCTTGCTCAGGTACCGACGCTTTCGAACTCTGCCGCGCACGCGGTCACGGCGGTCGCGAACACGTCGTCGTCGGGCAGCGTCGGGTCGAGGATGCCGAGCAGCCGACGGGTCGCGTCCGGCAGCGGTCCGGACTCGAGCTGGGCGAGACGCTCGGTCCGCACGTCCGCCAGCGGCACGCCGAGCCCGCGCACGTGCGCGACCCAGGCACCCAGAACCCGGGCCGCCCCGGCGGGCAACCGTCCGGCGGCCCGTTCGAGCCGGATGACCGGCACGATCCGGACGGGCAGCTTCTGCGAGCCGTCGGCGGCTATCTGGCTAAGCAGGTGCTCGATCCGCGGGTTGTCCCACCGGTCGAGCAGCGCTATGCGGTAGCCGGCAAGCTCGTCCGCGGGCAGCGCCAGGTGCCGGCCGGCCTCGTCCCACCACTCGCGTACCCAGTTCAGGCAGGCCGGGTCGGCGATCGCCGCGGCCACGCTGACGTGGCCGCGGATCGAGCCGGCGTAGGCGAGCAGCGAGTGTGCGCCGTTGAGCAGCCAGAGCTTGCGCTGCTCGTGCGGGACAAGGTTGTCGACGAAGCGCGCGCCAGCCTCTTCCCAGGCCGGCCGGCCGCAGGGGAACGCACCGCAGAGCACCCATTCGCTGAACGGCTCGGTGACTACGGGGCAGCGGTCCGCAACACCGGTCGCCACGCGCACTGTGTCCAGGTCAACGGGCTGGGTACGTGGGGTGATCCGGTCGACCATCGTGGGCACGAACGACACCGAGGCCGCGATCCATCCGGCCAGGTCCGGATCGACCGCGTCGGCGAGTTCGAGCGTCACGCGGCCGACCACCGCGCCGTTGTCGGGCAGGTTGTCGCACGGCACGATCGCGAGCGGACCGGCGTCCGCGGCGCGGCGCGCAGCCAGGGCGGCGACGAGCCGGGCCGGTGCCGTGCGCACGGCGCCGGTGCGGTCCCGTCGCAGCGCGTCGATGTCGGCCTGCACTGCCGGCCGGGCATCGTCCAGACCCCCGTCGGGCCGCCTGAGGTAACCCGCCTCGGTCACGGTGAGCGTGATCGCCGTCAGCTCGCTGCGACGGGCCAGGTCCAGCCACGCATCGTGGTCGCCGGCAGCGTGGGACCTGCTGATGCTGGCGATCAGCTCGAACGAGTCCGTGTCCGGGCCGCGGGTCAGCAGGGTGAACAGCCCGTCCTGCGCGGCCAGGGCTGAGGCCGGTTCCGCTCCGCGCCCGCCGAATGCGGCGATGCCCCACTGGTCTGCGTCCGGCGCACGGTCGGTGTACCAAGCCTGGTGGGCGCGAAAGAAATTGCCGAGCCCGAGGTGGGCCAACCGCACGGGCGCTGCTGCCGGGCCGGCCGCCCGCGACGGGGCGCTCACAGCTTGAACACCCTGCGGGGGTTGTCGACGACGAGGGAGATCGCGAGCTCCCGCGCCTCGTCCGTGTCGAGGCGGTGCTCGGCCACCAGGCCGGCGAGGTAGCCGCAGTCGATCCGGCGGGACATGTCGTGGCGGGCCGGGATCGAGCAGAACGCCCGGGTGTCGTCGACGAAGCCCGACGTCCGGCTGAAGCCGGCCGTCTCGGTGACGGCTGCGCGGAAACGGCGGATCGCATCCGGCGCGTCCAGGAACCACCACGGGGCGCCGATGTAGACGCAGCGGTAGAAGCCGGCGAGCGGCGCCAGCTCTCGCGACCACACGGTCTCGTCCAGGGTGAACAGGACCAGGTGCAGGTTCGGGTGGTTGCCGTAACGCTCGAGCAGCGGTCGCAGAGACCGGGTGTACTCGGTGGCCACGGGAATGTCGTGGCCCTGGTCCGGCCCGTACAGGTCCGCCGTCGGCCGGTGATGGCCACGAACGGCGCCCGGGTGAATGGTCATGACCAGCCCGTCGTCGCAGGACATCCGGGCCATCTCCAGCAGCATGTGCCTCCGGAATGCGTGCGCCTCGCTCTGCGTGGCTGTGCCCGTGAGCGCGGCGCGGTAGATCCGATCGGCTTGGTCGGGGGTCAGCGGCTCGGTCCGCGCGTCGACGTGGCCGTGGTCGGCCGACACCGCGCCGTGTGCGAGGAAGTGGCGCCGGCGCTGTTCCAGCGCCGCGACGTATCCCGCGTAGCTGCCGGCGTCGACGTCGGCGGCGGTCCCGAGCCGAGCGACGGCATCGGTCCAGCCCGGATCGGACGGTTCGAGGTACAGGTCCGGTCGGAACGTTGGCACCACCCGGCCGAGGAAGCCCGGATCGGCCGCGAGGGCGGCGTGCGCGGCAAGCTCGGAGCACGGGTCGTCCGTGGTGGCCAGCACCTCGATGCCGAAGCGCTCGAACAGGGCACGAGGGCGGAACTGTGGCCTGGCCAGGCAGTCCGCGATCTGGTCGTACAGCGCGTCCGCGGTGGTGGCGGACGGGCGCGCGGCCACTCCGAAGATCTCGGCCAGTTCGCTGTCGAACCAGTAACGCACCGGGGTGCCCTGGAAGACGGACCAGCGTTCGCACACGATGCGCCACACCGCGCGCGCCTCCGCTTCGGGCAGCGGCCCGCGACCGATCCCGAGGGACTCGAGCGGGACACCGCTGGCGTGCAGCAGCCGGGTGACGTAGTGGTCGGGGGTGACGAGCAGGCCGGCCGGGTCCGGGAACGGTTCGTTCGCGACTAGCAGGCCCGCGTCGACGTGCCCGTGCGGGGAGATGATCGGCAGCTCCCGCACCGACTCGTACAGCTCTCGGGCGAGCGCGCGGACCGTCGGGTCCGCCGGCAGCAGCCGGTCCGGATGCAGAGTCAGCGGGGCGGTGGTCAGCGGCATTGGCTCACCAGTCATGCATCGTTCCGTCCTTCAGGCGGTTGTAGGGCAGATAGGCCTGCTGGTACGGGAAGGCAGCCGCAGCAGCCTCGTCCAGCTCAACGCCCAGACCCGGCTGGTCGCCCGGATGCAGATATCCATCAACGAAGGACAGCGACTGCGCGAAAACGCTGTCGGTCTGCCGGGTGTGCGGCATGTACTCCTGGATGCCGAAGTTGTGGATTGCGAGCCCGACGTGCAGTTGCGCGGCCATCCCGACCGGCGAGACGTCCGTGGGACCGTGGAAGCCGGACTTGATTTGATATTGGGCGGCGTAGTCCATGACCTTCTTCAACGGCGTGATTCCCCCGAAGTGGGTGGACGCGGCGCGGACATAGTCGATGAGCTGTTCGCGGATGATCGTCTGGAAGTCCCAGATGGTGTTGAACACCTCACCGATCGCCAGTGGCGTTGTGGTGTGTTGCCGGACCAGCCGCAACGCGTCCTGGTTCTCTGCCGGTGTGCAATCCTCCAACCAAAACAGGTCGTAAGGTTCCAGCGCCTTCCCGAGCTTCGCCGCCTGTATGGGAGTCATGCGATGGTGGCCATCATGTAATAGCGGCAGCTCGGGTCCGAATTCGTTTCGAACTGCCTCGAAAACAGTCGGTAAATGGCGCAGGTAGGCCCGGGTGTCCCAGTCCTCCTCGACGGGGAGAGCGCCGCGACCGGCGGGTTCGTAGTCGTAACGTTCACCGGAGGCCTGCGCCTGCGCGGCGACACCGTAGAGCGCGTTGATACCGGGTATCGCCGTCTGGACCCGGATCGCGGTATAGCCCTGCTCGCGATGGTGGCGGATGGAGTCAAACAATTCGGGCAGGTCCCGTCCCGACGCGTGTCCATATGTGCGTAGACCCGTACGGGACGGCCCGCCGAGCAGTTGGTAGACGGGAAGGTTGGCGACCTTGCCCTTGATGTCCCAGAGCGCCATGTCGACGGCGGCGATTGCTGCCATTGTGACCGGTCCGCGCCGCCAGTAGGCACTGCGATACATGAACTGCCAGGTGTCCTCGATGCGGTGCGGGTCCCGGTCGATCAGCAGCGGGGTTACGTGCTCTTTCAGGTAGGCAGCAACGGCAAGCTCCCGCCCGTTCAGCGTCGCGTCACCCAGGCCGCTGACGCCCTCATCGGTTGTAATCCTGAGGGTCACGAAGTTTCGGCTGGGGCTGGTCACGATGACGTCCGCAGCGACGATTTTCACCGGTTGCTCCTTTGCGTCCCCAACGAAGCGCCCGCCCGTTGGTGCTGACCGTTCTCGCGCGAAGGTGGTGATGCGCGCGTCGTTCCGTTTGCCTGCACTGTAGAGATCAGTCCAGCAGGTTCCGGTCTGCAGGACGGCTGAGGTGACGTAGCGGGCGGACTGCATTGCCCGCAGTTCACTGTCCCAGCCGGCGGTGGGCTCCGAGCCGATAGGCCTCGACGGGCAGTTCGACCACGACGGCATGGACGTCGTCGGGTCGTAGCGGCGCTCCGGCGGTTGCCGACTCGGGTGGTCCGAGGGGTGCGAAACGCTCCGTAGACTGGTTGTTTCCACCGATTCTGAAATGGGGTTGCCGCGTGGCGATCAGACAGCGCGAGGGCCTGCGCAATGTGGCGATCGTGGCGCACGTGGATCACGGCAAGACCACTCTGGTGGATGCGATGCTGTGGCAGTCCGGTGCGTTCACCGCGCATCAGGCCGAGACCGGTGACGTCGCCGAGCGGGTGATGGACACCGGTGACCTGGAGCGTGAGAAGGGCATCACGATCCTCGCGAAGAACACCGCCGTCGAGCACACGATGTCCAACGGCGAACGGGTCACGATCAACATCATCGACACGCCTGGACACGCTGATTTCGGTGGCGAGGTCGAGCGCGCGCTGTCCATGGCAGCGGGCGTTGCACTACTGATCGACGCGTCCGAAGGTCCTTTGCCGCAAACGCGATTCGTGCTTCGCAAGGCGTTGGCCGCGGGCATGCCGGTCATCGTGGTGATCAACAAGGTGGACCGTCCCGATGCCCGCATCGCCGAGGTCGTCGACGAGACGTACGAGCTGTTCCTGGACCTCGACGCAGACGAGCACCAGATCGACTTCCCGATCGTGTACGCCTCGGCGAAGGCAGGGCGCGCCTCGCTCAAGCGACCCGAGGACGGCGGGATGCCGGAGGAGGAGAACCTGCAGCCGTTCTTCGACACGATCCTGACCGCGATCCCGGCGCCGTCGTTCGAGGACGGCGCACCGCTACAGGCTCACGTCACCAACCTCGACGCGTCGCCGTACCTCGGTCGGCTCGCGCTGTGCCGCGTGCACAACGGGACGATCCGCAAGGGGCAGCAGGTCGCATGGTGCCGGGCCGACGGCTCGGTGCAGCGGGTGAAGGTGACCGAGCTGCTGATGACCCGCGCCCTCGAGCGGTTCCCTGCCGAGTCGGCCGGGCCGGGCGACATCATCGCGATCGCCGGCATCCCGGACATCACCATCGGTGAGACGCTGGCCGACCCGGACGACCCCCGTCCGCTGCCTGTCATCACGATCGACGAGCCGTCCATCTCGATGACGATCGGCATCAACACCGCTCCGCTGGCGGGGCAGTCGGGTTCGAAGCTGACCGCCCGGCAGGTGATCAACCGGCTCGACGCCGAACTCGTGGGCAACGTGTCGATCCGGGTGCTGCCGACCGAGCGGCCGGACACCTGGGAGGTGCAGGGGCGCGGCGAGCTGCAGCTCGCGATCCTGGTCGAGATCATGCGCCGGGAGGGATTCGAGATCACCGTCGGCAAGCCGCAGGTCGTTACCCGCACCATCGACGGCACGCTGCACGAGCCGATGGAGCGGATGACGATCGACACGCCGTCGGACTACCAGGGTGTCGTCATCCAGCTGCTGGCGCTGCGCAAGGGGCGGCTGGAGCAGATGGTCGACCACGGCACCGGGTGGATCCGCATGGAGTACCTC
>JBOGDQ010000186.1:0-24249 GCA_050742975.1 Jatrophihabitantaceae bacterium | reverse complement strand
GTCCGCTGTCCACTGGCGGCCTCTACGGTGAACGGGCCGGCTGGTCGCTGCCCGGCTACCCGTTCGGCGACTGGACGCCTGTCACCCTGCCCACGACCGACGCGACGCCGGGCGTGTCGTTGTACCGCACCGATGTCGCCCTCGACCTGCCGAAGGGGCAGGACACCTCGCTCGGGCTGACGATCAGCGACGACCCGTCCCGCCAGTACCGGGCGCTGTTGTTCGTGAACGGCTGGCAGGTCGGCGACTACGTCAACTACAAGGGGCCGCAGCACAGCTTCCCGGTGCCGAACGGGATCCTGAACCCGAACGGCCGCAACACGATCGCCATCGCCGTGTGGAATCTCGACGGCAGCACCGGGGGGCTGGGGGCGGTCTCGCTCACGAACTACGGCAGCTACGCCTCGGCGCTGCGGGTCTCGCAGAACGCCAGCCCGGGATACGACCGGCACAAGTACGCGATGCCGAAGCGGCCCGGCACGGCCGTCGACCTGCAGGTGCCCGACACCTCGCAGTCCGGGCAGACGTTCACCGCGAAGGCGACGGTGAGCGTGCCGCAGGACAGCCCGAACGCGAGGAACCTCACCGCGTCGCTGCACCTGCCCGCCGGCTGGAGCGCCGGACCGGCGAACCCGGCGTCGGTGCGATCGGTTCACCCGGGCCGATCGGCGACGTTCACCTGGCAGGTGAGCACTCCGACCGGCACGCTGCCGCAGGCGTCGGCGCTCAGCGCGACCGTGAGCTATATCCAGGCCGGGCGGTCGGCATCCAACCAGGACGAGCGCATCGTCCGGTCGGTTCCACCGCCGCCGATGCCCGGCCTCGACGCCGTCAGCGACCTGCCGTTCCTCTCCGCGACGAACGGGTGGGGACCGGTCGAGCGGGACATGAGCAACGGTGAGCAGGCGGCCGGTGACGGCAAGCCGATCACCATCGACGGCGTCACCTACGCGAAGGGCCTGGGCACGAACTCGATCAGCGACGTCGAGCTCTATCTCGGCGGGCACTGCACCAGGTTAACGGCGCAGGTCGGTGTCGACGACGAGAAGAACGGCGCGGGCACGGTGACGTTCAGCGTGCTCGCCGACGGCACGACGCTCGTTACCACGCCGACGATCCGAGGTCACCAGCCGGCGGCCCCGATCGACGTGGACGTCACCGGTGCGCAGGTGCTCGATCTGATCGTCGGGGACGCGGGCGACGGCAACGGTAACGATCACGCCGACTGGGCGACCCCGACGCTCACCTGCGCCTGAGTTCGGCAGCAAGGTGCGATTCCAACTGCGCCACCGTGCCGCCGCCAACGATGGTGCAGGTCTGCGGCGGGGGCGTCCGGCACGCAACAAGATCCACCCGAAACGCGGTCGAGCGCGAGCTGCGTGCGCGAGCACGCCACGCGGGAGATCCGGGTGCCTTGACTATCGATCTGCTCGCCCGGCGACGGGATGGTGCCGGGATGTATCACGCGCGTCATACAGCTTGGACCGACGCATGGTTCCGGACCGCCCGCGAATCGGCCGGCGATCTGGAGGTCCCGCGTGGGTGAGCGGTCACCGCCGAGCGTGATCGCTCGCATCGCGAGACATGTGCTGCGGCCCATGATCGGCTGCGGGTTCTGGCTGCATGTCGACCACAACCCTCAGCCGATCAACGGTCGGCCCTTGCCGGCAAACAGGGACGGGGCGAGCACCGCCTCGTGGAACCGGACACTGATCGGCCGGCTGCCACGACCTCCAGCACCGCAGTCAGCGGAATCGAACCAGCAATTGTGGCCAGGTTGCAGAACGGCCTGCGCGGTGCTCGGAGTCAGCTCGGCGGCGGGCGGAGGAATCCGTGCTCGGGGACGACGCGTCCGAGTTTGCGGTACTCCCGGACGGTCGCGTCGACGACGTGCCGCATCCCGACCGCCGCGTCCTCGCTGATCGCGTCGTACGCCGCGGCGAGCACGATGTTGCGGATGTCCCCGCCGGTGAGATCTGCCTGATCGGCCAGGAGGTCGATCCGCACTTGATCGCGGCTGTCGCGGTTCGGCAGCTGGGCCAGGTGGTACTCCCACAGCCGCCGACGGATCGCCGGGTCCGGGTCGGGGAAGTGGACGATGAAGCTCATCCGGCGCGAGAAGGCCCGATCGAGGTTGCCGCGCAGGTTGGTCGCAAGGATCGTGATGCCGTCGAACTGCTCCATCCGCTGCAGGAGGTACGAGACCTCCTGGTTGGCGTAGCGGTCGCGCGCGTCGTGAACCTCGGAACGGCTGCCGAAGAGCGCGTCGGCCTCGTCGAAGAACAGCACCACGTCGAGCGCCTCGGCCGCCTGGAACACCTTCTCGAGATTCTTCTCGGTCTCGCCGATGTACTTGTCGACGACCGCGGACAGCTCGACCTGGAACAGATCTACCGAGAGCTCCTCCGCGATCACGTGCGCCGCCAGCGTCTTGCCGGTCCCGGGGTTGCCTGCGAACAGCGCGGCGATCCCCCGGCCGCGCCCGCGGAGCGGCCCGTGCGCGTTCACCTCGTTGCGGTGCCGGCCCCACGAGACCAACCGGCGCAAGGATGCGGTGACGTGGTCGGGCAGCACCAGATCGTCGAAACCGGGTCCGCCGCCCGCCGACGCAGCCGGCTCCACGTGATCGGCGGAGGTGCCCCGCGAGCCACCGATCCGCCGGGCCGCCTCCCGGACGAGCTGTGCGTCGACCGGCCGGTCCTGGGCCAGAGCCAGGACCTGCGCGTAGCGCGCAGCCTCGGCGGCATCGTCGGGCGTGAGCCGCAGCCCCAGCAACGTCTGGCGCAGTTCGTTGTCGTCGACGACGAGCTGCCCGAGCTGCTCGCGCCAGATGGCGGCGCGATCGGTGACTGTGAGCGGCTCGGCGTTGACGACGATGGGGAAGCGCGGCAGCCACGCGGCGTTCCACGGCCGGCTGCTGACGACCACGACGGGTACGGCGGCGGCCAGCGCGCGGAACGCGCCGTGTTCGGCCGAGTCGGCGAGCAGCTCGCCGCCGACGACGATGAGGACCCGGGCGCGAAGCGCGGCCTCGCGCGCGCAGCGGGCGAGCGCCTCGGCGAGCTCGGCGCCCGGTCGAGAGCGTCGCACGTCGACGGCCAGCCAGCTCATCCCGAGGCCGGCGACGGCTCCCGCGGCCAGCGCGGCGCCGGGCGATCCGACGGGCGCGTGCACCCAGACCAGCGGCACGCCGTTGACGACCGCGCGCCCGATCTGCTCGCCGTGCGGCAGGTCCCGCGCCGTGATGGCGCAGCGCAGCGGCGTCACGACGGGATCGCTCGGGTCGGCTCCCGCGAGCGCGGACAGCACCACGTCGGGCACTCGGACGGAGCGGGCCAGGCGAGCCTGGCTGCCGACGATCTCGAGCAGGCCAAACCGCTGCAGGGGTGCGTCGGCGTCGAGCCGGGCGAACCCGTCCGCCGACGACGACGCGATCCCGGCGAGCTCCAGCACCAGGCCAACGGACGGCCAGGCCAGGCCGTTCGCGCCGCCGATGGCGGCATAGGCGAGCGCCACGTTGGCATCGAGGTCGGCCGCGGCCGCCGACCACAGCAGATCGGCGTCGACGTCGTCGAGCCCGAACACCGCGGCGAGATCGGCGACCGGATCCGACGGACCCGGCGCGTTCGCGTGGTCGGCGCGCAGGGCAGCCAGCGCACCGGCGAACGCCGAGGCCGACTCCCACCCACCGCCGCTGGCGTCGACGCGGCGCTGGCCGGCCGCCGCGATCCGTTCCACCAGGTCGACCATTCGCGCATGCACGGGCCGAAGGTATCGCGCAGATCAACTCTGCGGTGCATAGTCGACCCGGGCCGTCCGCGACGTCGCGGCGCGAAGCCGACGAGAGGGGCAGCCATGTTCATCCGGCTCATCGACGACGGCCTGGAGAAGCTGCTGCGCTCCGAGCTGCCGCTGCCGCCCGATCTCGGCGAGGTCAGCTTCGAGGCTCCGAACGGGACGTGGTCGGCGCAGCTGTCGCGGCTGACGGTGAACCTGTACCTGTACGACGTGCGTCGCAGCAACCAGCCGGCCCGCTCGCCGGTCGTGCGCGTCGGCGAGGACGGCCGGCGGGAGCGCCGGATACCGCTGCCGATGGTCCGGCTCAGTTACCTGGTCAGCGCGTGGGCGGGGAGCGTGCGGGACGAGCATCAGCTACTCGGTGAGGTGATCAACCGGCTGGCCGGCATCGAGACGCTGCCCAAGGAGTACGTGTCCGGCAGCCCGGCAGCGCCGATCGACCTGTCCTTCGCCGAGGATCCGCAGAGCAAGACCCGCGAGATCTGGAGCGGGCTCGGCGGGCAGCTGAAGGGATCTTTCACGTTGCACGTCACCGTCGCGGCCGACGCGTTCGAGTGGACCGAGCAGGCACCCGCAGTGCAGCGTGTCGAGGCGCTCACATCACCCATTCCACGCGAATCGCCTGCCCGGTAAGCAGATTGTCCACGACTCACCGGCCGAACCCGTAGACAACCGGGGCGAGATCGACAATGATCATCTAGCCGGTCCTCGGAAGACACGGCCTCCGCCCGCGCTGCGCCGCGACAGACGGAGAAGTAGTGGGAGTACCGCGTGCGATCGCCCCCGGACCGCTGCGCTGTTGGCTTGCCGCCATCTGGTGTGCCGTCGCCGTCCGTCGTGTCCGCTGCACGTCGGGACGGCTGAGCGATGCGCGTTGCCACTGACACCAACCAACTCGACGTCGATCCGGGTACCACGGCGAGCGTCGTCGTCGATGTGATCAACACCGGCTCGGTCATCGACGGCGTCAGCGCCCGCGTGATCGGGCTGCCCGACCAGTACGTCACGGCACAGCCGGCTTTGCTGCCGCTGTTCCCCGACGCCAGCGGCCGGCTCACGCTGTCTCTCGCCGTGCCGCCCACACTGGCCGCCGGGCGCCACCCCCTCACGGTCGAGGTCGTCTCGCACGGAGCCCGGCTGCCCTCGCAGTACGTCGATGTCGACCTCGACGTCGCCTCCCGGCTCGCGCTCACGTTGACCACCCAGCCGCGCATGATCCGGGCACGTCGCGGTGCCCGCTTCGTGCTGGAACTGGCCAACGACGGAAACGTCCCGCTCGATGTCAACCTCACGGCGGTGGACGCCGACCGTGCCGTCCGTACCGAACTCACCCCACCGACGCTGCGCGTCGAGGCGGGCGCCGTCGCTCCCGTGCTGCTGACCGTGCGTGGCCCGAGGATGTTCACCGGCGGCGAGATCGACCGCACGGTGACCGTGGCCGCGACCGGCCGGGGTCCGGCGCCGCAGGCGGACGGGCCGCTCGAGCACGACGGGCCCGAGACGTGCGAGACGACGGTGCGGCTACGGCAGCGCCCACTGGTCAGCCGCGGGCTGCTGACGGCGCTCATCCTCGCCAGCATCGTCGCGCTCTGGGCCGGCGTGTTCCTGCTCGGGCTGACGAAGGTGTTCTCCGGCGATCCGATGACCAAGCAGGCGCCGGCGTCGTTCTTCCTGCCCGCGGGCGGCGCGGGAGGCAGCGGCGGATCCGGCGCCGGATCGGGGGGCGGTTCCGGTGGCGCCGCAGCCGCTCCGGCCGACGCGCTGCCCAAGAGCGGGCAGGTTCCGGCCGGTACCGGCGGCGCGATCAGCGGCACGGTGACCTCGGTGAACGACCATCAACCGGTGGGCCGCATCCTGGTGCAGGCGCTGCGGGTCGGCCGCAAAGGGCCGGTGCTCGTCAGCTCGGCCGCCACCCAGGCCGACGGCACCTACACGCTCGGTGGCCTGTTCCCCACCGACTACTACCTCGAGTTCAGCGCGGCCGGCTTCGTTCCCGTCTGGTACCCGTCCGCGCCCGGGCAGAGCGGCGCGCAGACGGTGGCAGCGGTCGCGCAGGGCACGACCAGCGGCGTGAACGCGGTCATCGCCGGCAAGCCGGCCAGCATCTCCGGGACGATCAACCCGGGCGACACGTTGACGCCGGTCGTCACGACGGTGTCGGCGCGGCCGCTGGTCGGCGGCAACACCACCAAGCCCACCGCGACGACGACGACGGCCGCCGACGGCAGCTACCGCCTCAGCGGGCTGCCCGCGCCGGGCAGCTACGAGCTCACCTTCACCACTCCTGGCTATCAGGCATCCACCCTCGTCGACTCGGTCAACGGTGGCGACACGCGGCTGGAGCCGACGGTGACGCTGGGCGCGAGCCAGGGGCAGATCGCCGGCACGGTCACCGACGGCAGCAAGCCCCTCGGCGGGGCGACGGTGAGCACGACGGTCAACGGCAAGCCCGCGACCGTCGCCACTCCCACGACCGGCCAGGTCGGCGCCTACGTCATCGGCGGGCTCCCGACGCCGGGCACGTACGTGCTGACGTTCACCGCTCCCGGCCACGGCGCGGACACCAAGATCGTCGACCTGACCGCGGGGCAGAGCAACGCCGGCGTCAACGTCTCCCTCGCGAGCGGCACGGGCAGCGTGACCGGCCGTCTGGTCGACGCCAACGGAAGCGGCATCGGCGGCGCGACGGTGACGGTCGGCGGCTCGGTCGCCGGGTCGAGCAACGGCGCTCCGCCGGGCACGGTGACGCTCAGTTCGGGAACGGCCGTCGGCAGCTTCGCGATCAACGGGCTGAGCGCGCCCGGCTCGTACACGCTGACGTTCACGCGCTCGGGCTACGTTCCCACCAGCGTGCCCGTCACGCTCGGGGACAACGGCGCGCCGCCGTCGGTGCGCGCCACCCTGCTGCCGGCGGCCGGGACGATCACCGGGACGGTCACCGGTCCGTCGGGCTCGCTCCCGGGCGCGACTATCACCGCCGTCAACGGCAAGCAGACCTGGACGACGACCTCGACCGACACCGGGTTCGTCATCTCCGGCCTGCTGCCGGGGCACTACAGCGTGACCGCGACCTACGCGGGCCTGCAGCAGCAGACCGCGCTGGTCCTCGTCAGGTCCGGATCGCCGTCGTCGACCAGGCTCACCCTGACGGCAGGTGGGTGAGATGCGCGTCGAGATCACCCCGCGCCAGGCGGAGATAACGCCGGGCGCGCCGCTGAGCGTGTTCGTCACGATCACCAACACGTCGAGCGTCATCGGCGGTTACGCCCTGCGCGTGCTGGGCGCCGACCCCGGCTGGGTGCAGCTGGAGACCGAACAGGTGTCGCTGTTCCCGGACGAGGTGCGCACGCTGTCCGCCATAGTCACGGCACCGCGCGGCATCCCGGCGGGCACGCGGCGCATCGCAATCCAGGTTCGCGAGCTCACCCCGCCGGAGGCGAGCGCGGTCATCGAGGTCGACCTGAGCGTGCCTGCCGCGCGCGCGGTGCAGCTGCGTGTCGACCCGCTCGCGGTCACCGCCGGGCACACCGCGGCGTTCACCGTCATCGTCGAGAACGCCGGCAACACCGTGGTGTCCGGGTATCTGGGCGGTGACGACCCCGAGGGCAAGGTGAGCTTCGGGTTCACGCCGGAAACGGTGTCACTCGCGCCGGGCGAGCACGCGCTGGTCGACCTGCGCGCGTCGGCCCGCCGGCACCTCACCGGCAGCCCGACCGTGCGCATGCTCGGCCTCTACCTCGACGAGCCGCCACCCGATCCGTTCTTCGCCGAGCAGTCCGACCGAGCGGTCCCCCGCCGGGACGGGCAGGCGCTGGCCAACGCGACGTTCCTGCAACGCGCGGTCATCTCGCGCGGGCCGCTCTCACTGCTCGGCCTGCTCGCGGCGGTCACCGTCTTCGCGATCGTCATCACGCTCGCGCTGTCGCGTCTGGTGGGGCAGTCGACCGCCGACCGCGATCTTGCGCTGCAGATCGCCGCCGCGCGCAACGGCAGCGGCGCCGGCGGCACGTCCGGGGTGTCCGGCACGGTGCGGCTGCTCACCTCCGGCACTCCAGTTCGTGCCGTGGCGGTGAGCGTCTTCGACTCGAGTGACACGTCGACCCCGATCGCGACGACCGCGACCAACAACAAGGGCGCGTACGCCGTCACCAACCTCGCAGCCGGCAAGTACAAGATCAGCTTCCGGGGAGCGGGGTTCGTCCAGCTCTGGTTCCCGGGTGCCGCGACCGATGCCGACGCCACGATCATCACGCTCGAGGCCGGCCAGCAGCACGCCGGTCTGGACGTGACCCTCGGCGGCGTCCCGGCCACGATCAACGGCACGGTCGTGGGCGACGACGTCTCGGCCGCGACGCTGTACCTCGAGACGGCGGGCACGCCCGGGGCGGCGTCTCCGGCGTCGGACCGCAGCACGCCGATACCCGGCGCAGCCGGTGCGGCGCCCAACGACGGCGCCATCGTGCAGACCGTGCCCATCGGCGCGGACGGCCGCTTCTCGCTCGTCAACGTGCCGTCACCGAGCGTGTACGACCTGGTCGTCACCAAGGTGGGCTACGCGACCTCGACGCAGCGCATCGACATCGGGGCGGGTGAGACCCGCAACGGCGTGCAGCTCACGCTCACGCGCGGCGACGGATTGATCGCCGGCACCATCACCTCGACCGCGGGGGCGCTCGGTGGCGCGACGATCACGGCGACGTCCGGGCAGAGCACGGCCAACACGGTCTCCCTGACCGTCGGCCAGACCGGCTCGTTCACCTTGCGTGGCCTGCCGACCCCCGCCACGTTCACCATCGTCGCCAGCAAGGCCGGCTACGCATCGCAGACCCTGACGCTCACGCTCACCGCGGGGCAGAAGCTGACCGGCGTCGCCATCACGCTCAGTGCGTCCTCCGGTGCGCTCAACGGCCGCGTGACGGTCGACGGCAAGGGAGCCTCGGGTGTGTCGGTCATCGTCACCGACGGCAAGCTCACCGTCCAGACCGTCACCGAGAGCACGGGCGGCGCGGGTGGCTGGCACGTCGGTGGCCTGCCCGTGCCCGGCACGTACACGATCACCTTCTCGCGCAGCGATCTCTCGGCACAGACGCTGTCGTTGAGCATCGACGCCGGTGGCTCCCTCACGCCGGGCTCGCAGGCGGTTCAGGTCGGCGCCGACGGCACGATCAACGTCACGATGCAGGCCAACACCCAGGACGTGTACGGCTTCGTCACCCAGCCCGGCGCGACCGGCTGCAATGCCGGCACAGACGGACTGGCGGAGGCGAGCGTGACCCTCAACTCCGGCGCCTCGACGTACTCCACCACCACCGCCGGCGCGAGCGCCGGGACCTGCGGCGAGTACTACTTCGGGCAGATGCCGCCGGGCACCTACACGCTGACCGTGTCGGCCGGAAGCGGAACGAGCCCGAGCTCGCGCGTGATCACCGTCGTGCCGGGCGGTTCCCCGCAGCGGATCGACATGCCTCTGGCCGCGCCGGCGTCCATGACCGGGCGGGTGGTGGCGACGGGCGGGAGTGACACCGTGCTGTGCGGCTGGACGGTCAACCTGTACCTGCAGGCGCAGTACCCGACGGTGATCACCGCGACCACGACCACCTGCGCGAGCGGCGAGAAGCAGGACGGGACGTTCGAGGTGAGCGAGATCCCCGCCGGCACCTACGTCGTCGAGGTGCGCCAGACGCCGGGCAGCACGGCAGTGGCGTCGAAGCAGGTCTACGTCCGGCCGAGCGCGCGGGCGAACGCGGGACTGATCGAGGTGGACACCGGTGGCTGACCTGAACCGCTCGATGCCCGGCGAGCCGCCGCCCGCCATCAGCACCCCGCAGCAGCTGCGCACCGGGGCCGGCACGCCTGTCGTCGCCCGCATCGTCATCACCAACCGGGCGCCGGAGCCACGCATCATGTCGGTGACCGCGCTCGGCGTCGACGCGAGCTGGTTGCCGAGGCCGAGCCGCAGCCGCCCGGTGCTGCCCGGCCAGAGCATCGGCTACGACCTCGAGCTGAGCCCGGCGCTCGGCACCGTTCCCGCCCGCTACCCGCTCGCGATCGCCGTGCAGGCGCTGGAGCCGGTGAACCAGCAGGCCAGCTCACCGGTCGCGCTGGCCGAGCTCGAGCTGGTCATCGACGCACCGGGTCAGATCGCGGTCACGCTCTCGCCGGTGGACACGACCGCGGTGTTCAGGCACCGCATCCAGGTTCTCCTGCAGAACACGGGCGCGGCGCCGGTCGTGGTCGACCTGGACGTCCACTCGCCGCAGAGCACGCGGGTCCGGCTCGACGCGCACCAGGTGGAGGTCGGGCCGGGTCAGACGCGGCCGGTGTCCGGGCACGTCGCGGTCCGCCGTGCGCGACTGTTCGGACCGAAGGCCCGGCACGGGTTCACCGTCACAGCCCGCACCGGCGGGGCGCCGAGGCACGCCGAAGGCTCGTTCACCGCGCGGGCCATGTTCGGTCCAGGAGGCACGAAGGCCGTGGCGCTGCTGGCCATCGTGGCGGTATGGGTGGCGCTGGCGATCGTGTTCATCCCCAAGCTCGCCGACTCGCAACGGAACAAGCAGGCGACGGCGCAGTCCGCCGGGACCGGACAGCCGAGCGGCGGCGCGACTCCCGGGGCGCCGGGCTCGCCGGGCGGATCGGGCGGCCCGGGTGGGTCGGGAGGATCCGGACACGGGGGCGGGGGCGGCGCGAACGCAGCTGCCGCCGCGGCCGCGAAGACCGTGCAGCTCAACGGCACCATGGCCGGCAGCGCGTCCGGCGACGTGACTGTGTCGATGGCGCCCACCTCGCTCGTCGACGAGCAGGCCGCCACCGCGACGCCTGTTGGGGTCAGCCCCGATTCGCTCGGCGAGCCGGGGATGCTCACGGCCGAGGCGCTCACCGCGACGCCGACCACCCGCGACCGCTCGACCGTGACCGCAGCCGACGGAGCGTGGTCCTTCGCCGGCGTGCCCAAGCCCGGCTACTACCTCGTCACGTTCGCCAAGCCGGGCTACCAGACGCAGCGGTTCATCATCGACTCCAGCGCAGCCATCGCCACCCAGCCGCTCAACGTCACCCTCGTCCCCGGCCAGGGCACGCTGTCCGGGCGAGTGTCCGGCCCGACCGGCGCGGTCGGCGGCGCGCAGGTGACGATCACCGACGGCACGAACACCATCACCACGACGAGCAACTCGAAGGGCGACGTGGGCGCCTGGACGGTCAACGGGCTGTCCACGCCGAGCGACTACCTGGTGAGTGCGGGACTGGCCGGGTTGGGCACCGAGTCCGCGCTGGTACACCTCGGGGCGGGCGCGACGGCATCGGTATCGCTGACGCTGAAGGCCGGTGTGGCCGCGATCGTCGGGACGGTCTCGGCGGCGGCCGGCGGCGGGCTCGGAGGCATGACGGTGACGGCCACCGACGGTACGACCACGCGCACTGCGACGACCGTGACGGTCGACGGGTTGCGCGGCCGTTACACGCTCAGCGACCTGCCCGCACCGGGTTCGTACACGATCACCTTCAGCGGCACGGGATTCCTCCCCCAGACGGTCGCTGTGAACCTGGCCAAGGGGCAGTCACGAGCCCGGGTCGACGTGGCGCTGTTCCCGTCGTCGGCCACGGTGGCCGGGCAGGTCTTCGGCGACCAGCTCGACCAGTCCGGCAACGCGACCGGGACCGGGCCGCTCGTCGGCGCCGGGCTGATCCTGACCTCGCCCGATCAGACGTACAAGACCACGAGCGGCCTCGCCGGCAGTTACCGCTTCGACGGGGTCGCGCCGGGCCAGTACGTGCTCACGGCGCAGTACGCCGGCCTCGGGACGATGTTCAAGTCGGTCACGGTGCTCGCCGGCAGCACCGCGATCGTCGCCGTCGCGCCGTTCCATCTCACCAGACCGCCGGACGCGGTCAACACTGCGAAGATCGTCGGCTTCGTCGGCGACGGCACCAACCCGGGAAACACACTGTGCCCGCTCGCGCCGGGCACCTGCTCCGTGCACTTCGCGCTGGTCGGCAGCGACGGCACGGCATATGCGGTAACCCCGGCCAGCGTGCCTGCCGCCCGGTTCGGGCCCACCGGATACACGCTCTCGCCGAGCACGCTGTCGCCGGCCGATCGGCTCGAGCCCGGCCTGTACCGGCTGACGCTGTCCTCGCCGAACTACCTGCCGGCCACCGTCAGCGTCGAGCTCCCGCTCGACGGCGTGGCCACCGCGCCGCAGGTGAGCCTCTACCCCGCCAACTCGATCCACGGCACCGTCCAGGCAAGCGGCAACCTCAACGACAACGGCACGGGACCGACGTACACCAACTGCGTCTACGTCATGCCGATCGGGCAGGCGCCGCCCAGCACCACCGCCTGCGAACCGGGGAAGATCTCCTCGACGTGCACGGTCAGCGGGCGGATCGGGCCGGCCTACGCCGCCGTCGCCGACGACGGCAGCTACACCGTCCCCAACCTGTGCGACGGTGCGTACACCGTGTACTTCGTGATCACCAACCCGTGGTACATCAACGCCGTGACGCCGGTCAACGTCACGCTCTCGCACGGGCAGGACTTCCCGCTGTCGGTCCAGGTCGCCACCTACGGCAAGCTCGCGGTGACCCTGGCGCAGGTCGCGGCCGGTGGGAGCACGCCCACCGCGTTGCCGGTCAACACCAAGGTCAGCTTCGCCTGCACCGGCCCGGGCGCGGTGACCGCGCCGGACGTGACCTCGGACGGCACCCTGAACACCGCATACACGATCGGCGGGTTCGCGCCCGGGCAGTGGAGCTGCACCGCCAGCGCGAACGGCTTCACCGACGCGAGCACGGGCACGTTGGCGATCGGCAGCGGCCAGGTCGTCCACGCGCAGTTCGTCTTCACCCAACCTGCGGGCACGTTCGTCGGCCGCACCGTCACGTCCTGGTCCGGCGCGCAGACCGCCCTGCCCGGCATCCCGGGCGGGCACGTCGTGGTGAGCGGTGTGGTCGGCTACGTGAACGGCGCGGCGCAGACGACGTCCGTCAACGCGATCCCCGACGCGCAGGGCTGCTTCGCGGTCAGTCCGGACGGCGCGCTGCCGAGCGGGTTCTCCGCACCCGGCGAGTGCGCCAACGACCCCGACCTCCTGGCGCACACCGTGAAGCTCCCGCTCGTCGTCGCCAACGCGACGTTCGAGGTGGTGCCCCCGACCGGATACGACGCCCCGCCGGTGCTCAGCAACAAGCCGCTGGACCCGACGGCGCTCACCACGATCTCCGTGTCGCCAACCCCGGTCTCGCTCGCCGGCGGCGCGCTGCAGACCTCGCCGGCCTCGGGCGGCTTGTCGAGCTTCACCCTGCGGGTGAGCACGCAGCCGCCGGGCGTGCGCACGGTCACGCTGACCGCGGACGACAGCACCGGAGCATTCACCTGGCAGGACTCGCAGCTGCCCGCGAACAAGATCGCGCCCGGCATCTACACGATCACGGTCAGCAAGGCGCACTACCTGACCACGTCCGTCAACCTCACCTGCTCGCCGGGCAGCGATTGCAACCTGGGCACGATCACCATCAAGCAGCTGGGCAGCGTGACGGTCGACGTGACCTCCGACGGGACGACAGCGGTGCCGGACACTGCCGTCACGCTGCTGTCGTCCGCCGGCGCCGTGCTGCAGACCGCGTCGCCCGCAGCCGGCGACAACTCGGTCCAGTTCATCGACCTGGACCCGGGCAGCACGTACGGCGTGCGGATCCACGCTGCCGGGTACCAGTTCGCCGACAGCACGGTGGCGCTCGCCTGTGACGACGGCGGCTCCGCGATCTCGTTCGCCTCGGGACCGGTGCGAACCTGCACGGCGACGCTCACCCGCGACGGCGCGATCACGGGCAACGCCACCGGTGTGCTCGCAGGGTCACCCGCGACGGTGCTGCCCGGAACGCCCACCCAGCCGCTCGCCAACGTGACGGTGAAGGCGGCGCGCTGCGGCACCCAGGACGCCGGCTGCGGTGGCACGCCCGGCACCGCGTTCAGCACGACTGCCGACGGCAACGGGCACTTCGCGATCACCGGCACGACCACCACACAGGGACTCGATCCCGGCTACTGGCTGCTGACCGTCACCGCACCCGGGTTCAGCCCGCCGGCCGGGCAGAGCGGGTTCGTCGTGGACATCACTGACACCACGGCCGACACCACGTACGACCCGACGCTGTACGTCGATCCGGTCACCTTCACCGTCACCGTCAAGGACCAGAGCGGGAACACCGTCGACGGCCTCGGCGACAACGCGCTCACCCTCATCTCGGCCGGCACCGTGGTCGCCACGGCCCACGAGGTCGCCGGCACCGGCGGCGGTTCATCGACGTACGTCTTCGACAGCGTCATCCCAGGGCCCTACACCCTCGAGATCGCGGCCGACGGTTACCTCACCAGCGATCAGCAGGTTTCGCTCACGATCGGCAACCCGAAGCAGACCTACACCGCGCCGATCGTCGCCGGGTCGAACTTCGTGGCCGGCTCGATCACCGGGGTGCAGGGCAGCAACCCGACGGCCGCGGCGCTCGCCGGCACCACGGTGTGCGCGATCCCGGGCTCGAAATCGAGCGGTAACTGCACGGACGACGCCGCGAAGGGCACCGACGGTGTCGCGTTGCGAGTCAACACCACCACCGGCTCGTTCTCGTTCAACACCGTGCCGGACGGCTCGTTCTACGTGCAGGCCGAGCGCTACGGCTACGTCATGAACAAGACCGGTGCCGTCAGCTACAAGCACACCCAGGCCACCCCGCCGCCGATCGCGCTCGAGCTGACCCGGGTGACGCAGACGGTCACCGTCACCGTCACCGCATCGTCTCCTTCCGACGACCTCACCGGCTCGTCGGCGGCGACGCTTACCTCCGCGCCGGCGGGCGCCAAGATCCCCGGCAACGCGACGCTGTCGAACCTGTCGATCACCACGGGCGCGGACAAGCACACGTACACCGTCACGGTGACACAAGTTCCCTACGGTTGCTGGGCATTCTCGGCCACCGCGCCGGCCAACCACTACGGCACGCTGTCCGCACCCACACCCTCCGGCGGCGACACGGACCTGCCGTGCTCGTCTGGGTTGCCCGGGTACTTCGAGGTGCCCGGCACCGGCTCCGCGGCTGTCGCGGTGGGCTACACGCTGGCCGAGTACCAGCCATCCTTGACCGTCACGGCTCACCCGGCACCCGGCGACACCGCGATCACCAGCGTCACGCTCACCGCGACGGACAGCGGCACGACGACCTACCTGTCGGCGGTGCCGTTCACGGTGGGAGGCCCGACGGCGCTCGGCTTCTGGGCGCCGGCGTCGGTGACCGTGACGGCGAGCGTGACGACCGGCAACCCGGTCTGGCCACCCGGGCTTCCCGCGACGATGACTTCGGGTGCCCCGAGCGGCACGATCACCCTGGCCGAAAAGAGAGCCACGATAAAGGTGACCGTCACTCAGGCCGGCGGCACGGCCGTGTCCGGCGCGACCGTCTCGCTGACCGCGCCGTCAGGGCTGACCGCACCGGCCAACAAGCTGACCAACGGCAGCGGCGTCGTGACTTTCACGGTGCCCTACGGCACCGGGTGGACGGCGACAGCGACCAAGGGCCCGCTTACCGGCACGTCGACGACCTTCAATACCGGCGGGAGCCAGGCCCTCGTCGCGATCGAGATCGCTTAGTCGGACAACCGCGTGGTCGAGCGCTGAGCTGGTCTCAGACGAGTTGCGGGTCGTGGGTTCGGTTGCGGATTGGTGTTTGGGTGGGGTCGCGCCACAGGGGTGCGATCCAGTGCGCGACGCCGTTGAGCATGAGGCAGCGCCAGCCCATCTTCTCGAACTCGCGATGATGGACGCCGCACAACAAACAGCCGCTGTCGATGCTGGTGGGCCCGCCGCGGGCGTAGTCGATCACGTGATGCGCTTGCGTCCACTGTGGGGGTGCATCGCAGCCCGGGAAGCAGCATCCTTTGTCCCGGGCGATCATCGCCAGGCGTTGTTTCTCGTTGAACAGCCGTTGTCCGGTGCCGACGGCCGTGACGCGCCCGAGCTTGCTGAACAGGATGGGGATGAGTTGGGTGTCCCCGTCGATCCAGCGGTGCACCTGCCGGGCCGGCAGCAGCACCCCGTGTCCGGTGGTCGCGGTGCCCTCGCCGGTCGCCAATGCTTCGTCGCTGATGGTCACCAGCACCTTCGTGCTGATCCCGGCCGCATCCGGCAGCTGCTCGGTGCGGGCCAGCAGTCTGAACGCGTCCAGCAGCCCGTCGTGGCGCCGCTGTCCGGCGCTGCGCGGGTCCTTCTGCCCGTCGGCTTCCGGTCGGGGGCGGGCGAGGGTGTCCAGCACGGTGCGCAGCCATTCGGTGAACTCCGCGGTCCCCTCGAACTCACCCCGGCACGACCCGTCCGGTCGTACGGTGAACCGCACGTCCCGTTGCCGGTCCCGGTATTTCTCATCTTTGAGCAGCCCATCCGGGTCCAGCACGGCGGTCAGGCGGCGGGCGATCAGGCGCAGCCCGTCCACGTCCAGAATCGATGCCTGCTCGACCAGGAACGCCTCGACCGCGGTGTCCTGTTCGCACTTGATCTCATCGGGGAGCTTGTCGATGGTCTGCGTGATCACCCGGGCCGCAGCCTCGCCGATCGCCCCGCACGCTTGCGCGGCGGCGACCTGACCGTAGATCGGGTCCAACATCTGGCCGGTGAACGAGCGCCGCCGACCCAGCGCCTCGGCCGCTTTCACCCGCGCGGACGCCTCACCCACACTGATCCGCAGCACATCGCGGGCCAGGACCGTGATGGAGCGGGCCCCGAACGCGTGCGCCAGATTCCGGGCCTGCACCTCCCCGATCAGGGCGTGATCGAGGGGCGCGAACCGGCGCCGGCACATCTCGGTCTCGCGCCACAACGCCACCAGCTCACCATCACTACGCCCGGTCAACTCCACGCTGGTGAGCTGATCCAGCGCAGCGTGAACGCGCGCTAGAGTCGTCGCGTCGTCCTGGTGCAGGTCCCCCTCGAACATACGTCTGATACTACGCCGGACGTCGGACAGGCGCAAGTCTTTCGTCCATGTTTCGCAAGGCAATTCTCGAAGGTGGGCCGAGCGATCCGGAACGCACCCTGACACCAAGGCAACCCGGCGACGCAAGCCGACCCCAACGCAGCTACCTCCGTCGCTGCGCTTTGCCCGACCGAACCACGCTGGATCGAACGCTACGGAGACCAAGCAGGCCGGCAGATCAGCCGATCGTGTGAGTGGCGGCAAGGACGGCTACCACGATGATCGCGGCCACGCTCAGCCCGATGAGCAGCCAGACCCACCACTCGACGCGGTCCTTCTCCGGCAGGATGTACACCGGCTCGGGGGGCTGCGGGATGTAGACCGGTTCCGGTGGCGGGGGCGGTGCCTCGACGTGCATCGAGAGGCCGCAGCGCACGCACACCTGCGCGGACAGCGCATTGGGTTCGCTGCAGTGCGGGCACGCCACCGAGGCGACCGTCGCCCGCCCGACCGTTCCCGGCAGCCGCCGCAGCGAGTCCGCGGCGGACGTGTCGGACGGATCGCGCAGCACCGTGTTCGGCGTCCAGAACAGCGGGTAGTCGCAGTTGCGGCAGAAGTCGCGGGACTCGCGCCGGTTCAGCGTGACCATTGCCGTGCTCCCGCACTCCGGGCAGGTGATCAGCTCGATCGCCGCGGGCGGCGCAGGGGCGGGCTCGGCCGTCGGCGAATCCCAGGCCGGGATCGGGACCGCAGGCGGCGGCTCGCCACCGGTCGGGATCAGGACCGCAGGCGGCGGCTCGCCACCGGTCGGGATCAGGACCGTCGGCGAATCCTCAGCCGGAACCAGATCAGTCACCTCGCGGCCCCTCTCCGTCAGAAGTCCACACGCAGCGGGCGCCGACATGCAGCTCGGCGCGCACGTGCGCCGGCACCTCGTCGCGCACCACGGCGACGAAGTCGGCCTCCGGGAGCCAGCCGGTCGAGTCGACCTCCATGCGCACCCAAGCCGTGTCCGGTGGGGCGTCGCCGTCGCGCCACACCCCGCCACCGTCGGTTACCCGCGCCGGCCCGTCGCTGGCCAGCTCCAGGAAGCGGGCCAGCCCGGCCGGTGTCCCCCGCCAGGCGAGCGTGCTCGCCGAGCTGGCGACGATGCGTCGCTGCAGCTCCTCCGGCAGGGACCGGTCGATCGAGTCGATGCCGATCCACGAGCCCAGCCACCGCACGACGCTCTCCGGAGCGACGGTGAGGTCGGCGACGTTCTCGATGTTGTCGGCATCCGCGAGCAGGCTCTCGCCGAGCTCCTGGAAGATCGACACGAAGCGCACGAAGAAGTCGCTGCTGAGCATGCCGACCGGCAGCTGGTTGAGCAGCCAGTCGGGGCTGCGCGCGGACAGCTGCGTCGAGTCCGGCAGGCCGGTGTGCCGCGGAACGAGCGCCGTCACCGGATCACCACCTGGTGGGCGGCCGACAGGAACAGCGAGTCGCGGTCCAGCCGGACCACGTCCTTGGCCGCGCCCAGGCGGCGGCCGGTGCGCAGGTCGTACTCGAACAGCAGCGCCTCCTCGACGCGCTCGATGCCGTCGACGGACTCGAGCAGCTGGGTGATCACGGCCGCGTTCAGGTCGGCGTCGAACGGCCACCCGGTGCCGTCGGGTCCCCCGGTCAGCGGATTGATGAACCGGGTGAGCGCATCGATCGCGCGCTGACGCACGAGCGCGGCCGGTCGCCCGGGTCCGGTGTGCGCGAGCGCGACGACCGAGACGCCCTGGTAGAACGGCGTGCCGACCTCGATGGCGCTGCCGACCAGCCGGTGCGCATCCAGATGGTCGGTGACCCGACGCATCAACGGCGACGCGATCGCGAAGTCGTCGAGGGTGTGCCGGCTGGCGTCGCCGCGCACGCTGGGGACGACGAGCAGCCGCACCGAGCCGTTGCCGCGGGTGGTCGGCAGGCAGCGGGCACGAGCCACCTCGGTCGAGGACTCCAGCGCCAGCCGCTCGAAGTCGCCCGCGGTCACCGCACGTTGACCGGTGCGCAGGGTGAGCGGTCCGCGGACCTTCGCCTCGCCGACCGACTCGGCGTCCACGCCGCCGGTAGCCGTGGTCAGGTTGATGACGCCGCGGACGAACGGGATGGTCGAGCGGAGCATGGTCAGCGTGCGCGCGCCGACGTTGCCGCGCGCCCCGCCACCGTGACGGTAGGCGGTCATCGCGACCTGCGCGCCGTCGCGCGGGATCATGCCGTGCTGGCGCACCGATCCGTCCGGGTAGCGCACGCGGGGGCCGAACCGGATCGTCCCGCTGCCGCTGTCCAGCGTGTAGTGCCGGTCGTCCGGACCCGAACGGGTGAAGTCGGCCACCTCGGTCCAGTCGGCCGGACCGTCCGGATCGCTCACCCGGACGAACTCGTCGCCGCGACGGGGCAGGACCGGCCGGCGGGCCACCGTGAAGGCCTGGGCCGGCGTCCCGTGGCTGCGGCCGACGACCTCGTGCGGCATCGCCTCGGCGTGCTCGGCGGAGATGGTGCCGCCCAGGGTCGCGGCCTCCACCGCACGCACCCGTGGCGAGGCCTGGTAGGTGGGTTGGCCCGGGCGCGGCGGGACGAGGCGGGCTCGCAGCCAGTACGCAGCGGTGTTGCCGAGCGTCATCATCTCGTGCTCTACCGGAACGAGCAGGATGATCTCGCCCGCCCGGTTCAGCCCGCCGGTCGAGTCGTCGTTGACGGCCGCGGTGATCCAGCCCTCGCCGTTCCAGACCTCCCAGACGAGCGGCGGGTTGCGGGGGTCGACGCCGATCCCCTCGGCCTCGGCGGACAGTCGCAGCCGCAGCACGTTCCCGGCCAGGCTGCGGGCGAAGCCGAAGTACATCGCATCGCCGGGGGTGAGCTGCTCGGACGGGAAGCACCGCACGCCGAGGACGTCGTAGCGCAGGTCGTCCCACACGTCGCTCACGTGCTCGTCCTTGGCGGTCACCGTCATCGCGGCGCGCAGCTCGGGCGGGGCGATCTCGAGATCCGCCGTCGTGCTGAACACCACCGCCTCCTCGGCGCCACCGACGCCGACCGCGGTCGTCACCTGCGTCCCGGCCGGCACGATCACGGGCGCGTCGAGCACGGTCGACAGCCAGAACGTCAGGTCCGCCCGGGCGACCGAGGGCGGGAACGGCTCGACGCCGACCATGTTCAGGAAGTGCACGTAGAGGCGCTCGGGCACCTGGTTGATCCGGTAGAGCACCATCTCGCTCATCCACGCGAACAGCTCGATGAGCGCCACGCCCGGATCGGAGACGTTGTGGTTGGTCCACTCGGGGCAGTAGCGGGGGATCAGTCGCTTGGCTTCGTCGACGATGTCCTGGAACTTGCGATCGTCGAGCTCTGGCGCGGGCA
The DNA here is from genome assembly GCA_050742975.1 of Jatrophihabitantaceae bacterium. Classification (GTDB taxonomy): domain Bacteria; phylum Actinomycetota; class Actinomycetes; order Mycobacteriales; family Jatrophihabitantaceae; genus JBDTGE01. The sequence goes on along the minus strand of JBOGDQ010000186.1, from coordinate 4,104 downwards.
GGGGCATGGTCGTCTCGCTATCAGGGGGCTATTCGGACTCGTGCGGGATGACGTAGAACGGGAAGACGAGGTTGCGGCGGTCGTTCGTGGCCCGGACGAGGTAGTCGACGCCGACACGGACGAGCCCGCCGTCGCGCTCGTCGGGGATCGGTAGGACCTGCTGCACCTCGATGCGCGGCTCCCACTGGGCGAGAGCTTCGCGCACCGCCTCGGCGATCAGGCCGAGCAGGTTCGCCGTCACCGGCTCGAAGAGCAGATCCCAGATGCGGCAGCCGAACTGCGGACGCATCACCCGCTCTCCGGGCGCGGTCATCAGCACGAGCTGGATCGAGCGGTCGAGATCGGGCACGCCGTCGGTCAGCTTGATCGAGCCGGTGTGATCGACCGTCATCGGCCAGCTGAACCCGCGACCGACGAACGTCGCGTCGTAGCGCGGCAGCTCGCCCGGGACGCTCGTCCGCGGGCCGGTCATCGGCGTGCCACCTCGCGCGCGATCAATTGATCTTCACCAGGCCGCCCTTGAGGGTGAGCATCGCGCTGGCCTCGACGTCGGTCGTCGCAGATCCCTTCACCTCGATCTGCGTTCCCTGCACCGCCGCCTTGGCGCTCGCCTTCGTGGTGACGTTCAGGCCCTGGATCACGACGTCGGTGTCCGCCTTGATCGTCACCTTCTTGCCGGAGATCTCGACCTCCCCGCTCGCGTTGATCGCAAACGTGGCGCTGCCGGCCTTGATCGTCACCGGCTTGCCGTCGGCCACCTCCACATCGAACGCATCGGCGCCCAGACGCAGCTTGTGTGTCTGGGCCGTGCCGACCTGGAGCAGAACGTGCTGCGTCTCGGGCCCGCTGCCGTCCGCGAACTCCAGCACGTGGTTGAGGCGCGAGGTGATGCGGCGGTAGCCGACCTTGCCGTCAGCGACGATCTTGTTCGCTTCGGGCAGTCCCTTCACCTTGCTGTACAGGGCGCCGATCACGACCGGACGGCGACTGTCGGCGTGCTCGAAACCCAGCAACACCTCGTCGTTCACCTCGGGCTGGAAGACCGCGCCCCGACCCGCGCCCGCGCCGAGGCTGACCACCCGGGCCCACGCGCTCTCGATCTCGCCGGCGAGGGAGGTGTACTTCACCTTGACCCGGCCGAGATTCTGATCGTCGCCGTTGTTGCTGACCACGCCGACCACGAGACCGGACACCGACAGGCCGGGATCCGGTACCGCGCGGCCGAGCGTGTCGACGAGCCCGATCGGGCGGCGCGGGCCGGCAACCCAGCGGGTGTAGAAGCCGCGCGAGCTGTACACGTGCTCGACCTCGCTGAGCAGGTAGGACCCGGAGGCTGGGCCGGCTCCGCTGAGCTGGACGGTGACCGCCGGCTTGAGCCGGGCCGTGCCCCAACTCGTGCCGCGTGCGATGACCGCGCCGTCCGCTGCATCGCCCACGATCGAGGCGGCCAGGGCGCTCGCCTCGGCCTGACTGGCCGGCGCGCAGTCTCCGGTGCTCGCCTCGCCAGCCAGCAGGCCGCTGACGGGGCCGGTGCCGACGTAGCCCGTGACGAACGTCGACGCACCGTCGGGGGCCTTCGCCTCGACATCCTCGGTGATCACCTGCTGCTGGGCCGGATCCCATCCGGTGACGTTCACCTTCGTGGGGCGCAGGCCAGACGCGCGGACCGAGAAGTCGATGAGGTCCAGGCCGGCGGTCAGGGTGGCGGTTCCGATCGACGTGCCGGCCGCCTTCAACACCAGTTCGTCGGCATCGGCCCACCAGATCATGCCCATCCGCTGCGCGATGCGATCGATGTAGGACAGCGCGGAGCCGGTCTGCAGCAGGTACTCGCTCGGCGCGCTCGTCCCGACCTCACTGGGCACATCGGCGCTCATGCCGGCGTCGAACGCCAGCTTCTTGATGACGTCGGAGTAGCTCATGTTGACGTAGGTCGTCGGCTTCACGGCGCGCGTCAACCGCGACGCGCCGTCGTCGACCGTCACGAGCAGTTCGGGCTGCTCCATCCCGCGCTGCTCGAGGCTGACGCCGGTCACCCGGCCCGACATCAGCGTCTGGACCTGACTGGTCATCGCGTCGTTGACCTTGAGCTCGACCGTCGTGCCGACGGCGAACTCGCGCGACTCGGCGATGCTGTAACCCGGATCGCTGAAGCGCAGCGTCGCCCGGCCGATGATGCACAGTCCGAGTTCGATCCGCATGCTGACCAGCGCATCGAGGTGCGCCGCCGACAGCGGGCTTCCGTTCACGCTCACCAGCGGGCTGACGGTGTCGATCGCGGTACTCATCGGTGCACGCTCACGATGCATCCAGGCGAGGGACGGTGAGGATGGCTCCCGGGCGTATCGCCAGCGGGTCCTGGATGCCGTTCGCGCTCGCAAGCAGGCGCCAGCGCGTCGAATCGCCGTAGTAGTGCGCGCTGATCCGGTCGAGCGTCTCGCCCGGCTGGACGCGGTGTACCCGGTGCGGCCGCGGCGTGCCCGACGTCGGGTTCTGCGGCCCGAAGGCCTGCGACGGCTCGAACTGGCGCAGGTCCAGGCTCAGCTGGGCGCGCAGCGGGACGCCGCTGGAGGAGAAGTAGGTGAAGGTGAGACCGAGATTGGCCACCACCGAGGTGAACGAGTGCAGGTCTCCCCAGTGGAAGGTCACCGTGGGCGGGCGGGCGTTGTTCGAGTTCTCGTCGGTGCCCGGCAGGTTCTTGTCGACCTCCATCAGCGCCATGATCTTGCCGGTGTGGGCCGTGACGGGCGTGCCGACGTCGGTGGTGTCGAACGTCAGGTCCAGGTGCATCCAGCCGGAGTCGGCACCGGTGTAGCGCAGCTTCGGAACGCCCTTGCCCGGCATCGGATCGGCGGCCCAGAGGTTGCTGCGCCCGACGCTGATCGTCTCGGGATTGAACAGGCAGGGCACCTTCGCCCCGCCCTCGATCTGCAGGAACGCCTTCTCCAGTTCGGCCATCAGAACGCTCCCGGTACGCCACGCCGCCCGCGACGCTCGAGCTCGTCGATGACCCGCTGCTCGATCCGTTCGATGACCAGGTCGGCCAGCTCGTCGAGCTGCCGCCCGGTGGAGCGCGCGCTCGGGCCTAGCAGCGCCGTCGGGTCGGAGTCGACGTCGGAGCTCATGCTCAGCCCGGCGATCTCGACGCGGCGCCGGATGACGCGATCACTCATCGGCGAGCCTACCTCTGCTCCGGTGCCCGCAGGCAGGTTTGCCGGTGGGGCCGCGGACGGGCCCATGCTGCGGAACAGTGCCGCAGCCGAGGCGTAGACGGCCGATCGGTCGCTCGCGGACGATCGGTCGCTCGCGGTCGATCGGTCGCTCGCGGACGACGTGCGGGAACCGGGCGCCGCGGCCAGCGCCGGCCGGCTGCGAGCCTCGGGTGCCGAGCCGTGCGCACTCGCGGGAAGGGGCGGGCCCGGCGCTCGCGTGGGTCGCATGCTCACTCGCGGTGGGGCCATCACGTAGCTGCGGGCGAGTACCGCGCCGCTGTCCGGGACGGTGCTGCTCGCCGTGCCGATCGACGGGCCGATCGACGTCGTCGCGCTCCGGCGCAGGTAGCCGGCCGGCCCGCCGTCGACGGCTGCGGTACCGGCTCTCGTCGTGGGCGGACCGGCCGTCCGCGATCGGGCAACGGTTGGTTGGTCGCCGGACCGGGCGATGTTGTGGCCGGTGCGGGCGGGCTCGAAGCCCGAGCCGCGCGTCGCGGACGTGCTGCTCGCGGACGTGCTGCTCGCGGACGTGCCGGGCCTGGACGTGCGGGTCGCGGACGCGCCGGGCCTGGAGGTGCTGATTCCGTAGGCACCGGACCCGGACGTGCCTGTCGCGGAGCGGATGACGTCGGTGGCGGCGCCGGCGCTGGCCATCGGCCCGGGCGTGCCGGCGGCGGTGGCCGGTCGGATCGGTTCCGGGGCGCCGAACCCGCTGCCGAGCGCTCCCCCGCCCGCGCCGTGATCGGTGTGCCGCTGCGTCGTGAGCTGGTCGGGCATCGCGATCGCGGTCAGACGCGCCGCGGCCGGGCTCGCGGACCTGCGCCGCACGATCGAGCTCGCGGTCGCGCCGTGCCCTGTCGCGCCGTGCCCTGTCGCGCCGTGCCCTGTCGCG
>JBOGDQ010000185.1:0-21419 GCA_050742975.1 Jatrophihabitantaceae bacterium | reverse complement strand
GATGGACGGCAAACTCCCGGATCGGTCAGTTGGCGGTGTGCGGCATCAGGGCGTTCTCGGGGATCACGCCGAGCCGTCCGGACTGGTAGTCCTCGATCGCCTGGATCAGCTCCTCCTTGGTGTTCATCACGAACGGGCCGTAGTGCGCAACCGGCTCGCGGATCGGCCGGCCACCCAGGATGAACAGCTCGAGCGCCGGACGGTTGGAGTCCTGCGTGTCCGAGGCCCGCACCGTGATCCGATCCCCGGCCCCGAACACCACCAGCTGGCCCTGGTGGACCGGCCGACCCTCCGCGCCGGCCGTCGCGTTGCCGGACAAGACGTAGACCAGCGCGTTGTAGTCGGCGTCCCACGGCAGGGACAGCTGCGCGCCGGGCTGCACGCTCGCGTGCGCCACCGTGATCGGCGTGTGCGTCGAGCCGGGACCCTCGTGGCCGTCGATCGAGCCGGCGATGATGCGCACCAGCGCACCGCCGTCGGCCGACGCCACCAGCGTCGAGTCGCCGCCCTCGATGGCCTGGTACCGGGGCGCCGCGAACTTGTCCTTGGCGGGCAGGTTCACCCACAGCTGCAGACCGTGGAACACACCGCCGGACATGACCAGCTCCTCCGGTGGCGTCTCGATGTGCAGGATCCCGCCGCCCGCGGTCATCCACTGCGTCGCGCCGTTGTTGATCACGCCTCCGCCGCCGTGGCTGTCCTGGTGCTGGAACGTCCCGTCGATCATGTACGTGACGGTCTCGAAGCCGCGGTGCGGGTGCCAGTTCGTCCCCTTCGGCTCCCCGGGCGCGTAGTCGACCTCGCCCATCTGGTCCATGTGCACGAAGGGGTCGAGGTCCTGGGTGGAGACGCCGGCGAACGCCCGCACGACGGGGAAGCCCTCGCCCTCGAATCCGCGCGGGCCGGTGCTGACCTGCTTGACCGGACGCTCCGTGTCGCCCAACGAGGCGGCGGCGATCCGCGGCAGGGTCAGGGTGTCGGCGGTAACGGCTGGCATGGCGTCCTCCAATGTTGTTGTCGTATCAACTATATCAGCTGAACCGGGCGGCGCTGCGATCCATTCCGCCCGCGCCGGCTAAGGGTCCGCCGGCCCGATCTAAGGTCCGCGCCCGGCGAATCTGAGGCAATCTCCCGATGCGACCGGGCGGGCCTTACGCAGAGAGTTGGTTCATCGAAACAAGGAGGACGCCATGTACCCCACCATCTCCGCCGCTCTCGCCGAGGACCGCCACCACACCCTGCTGGACGAGGCCGCCCGCTCCCGCCGGGCCACCGAAGCCCGCGTGGAGGTCGCGCACCCGACCGTCGCGCGGCGCAAGATCACCCGACCGTTCGCCGCCTTCCAGTGCTGGCTGGCCCGCGGCTACCTGTGATCGGCACGGGGCCGCGCGCCGGGGTGGATACTCGGCGCGTGGCCAGCAGGATGACGAGCCGGACGCTGATCGGACGGGACGTCGAGCTGTGCGCGCTGGCCACGGTCACCGCGGCCGCGCGCCACGGCTCGGCCGCAATAGCCCTCGTGGCCGGTGACGCCGGGATCGGCAAGACCAGGCTCGTCACCGCGGCGCTGGAGCAGGCTCGCTCGGCCGGCTTCATCATCGCCAGTGGCGGCTGCGTGCAGCTCGGTGCGGTCTCCGTCGCGTTCGCCCCGCTCGCCGAGGCACTGCGCGAGCTGCACGCGCAGATCCTCGATCCCGAGCTGGCCGCCCGCGCGGCCGAGCTGCAGGCGCTGCTCGGCGGCGATGAGGTCGCGACCGGCGGCGGGCCGCTACTCGAACGGCTCCTCACGTTCCTGACCGATCTCGGTCGCGAGCGCCCGGTGCTGCTCGTCCTGGAGGACCTGCACTGGGCCGACGCGTCGACCCGTGACCTGGTGGCGTTCCTCGGCCGCAACCTGCGGGACGCGTGCGTCGCGCTCGTCCTGACCTACCGCGACGACGAGGTGCATCGCCGGCACCCGCTGCGCCCGGTGCTGGGTGCGCTGGGCCGCGACGCCGACGTCGAGCGGGTCGAGCTCGGCGGGCTCGACCGCCTGCAGCTCGTCGCGCTGCTCGACGACATCTGCGAGACACCGCCCGCGCGCGACGTGGTGGACGGCCTGCTCGCCCGCAGTGAGGGAAACCCTTTCTACGTCGAGGAGTTGGTCGCCTCCGGCAACGTCGGGGCCGGCCTGCCGGGCACGCTTGCCGACGTCATCATGACCAGGGTCGCGGTGCTGTCGGACGAGACGCAGGCCGTGCTGCACGCCGCGGCGGTCGTCGACGACGATATCGACGACGAGCTGGTGTCCGCAGTCTCCGGCCTCGCGGTCTCGTCGGTATCCGACGCGCTGCGCGAGGGGGTCAGCCACGGCCTGCTCGCGGTGGACGGAGACGCGTGCCGCTTCCGGCACGCCCTCGTGCGTGAGGCGCTCAGCGACGACCTGCTGCCCGGAGAGCGGGCCCGGCTGCACATCGCGACGGCGCAGGCCCTGGAGCGCGCCGACCGGATGGCGCCGCACACCCGATGGGCCATGCTCGCCTACCACTGGGACGCCGCCCGCGACGTCCCGCGCGCGTTCGCCGCGTCGGTGCGGGCCGCAGTCGAGGCCGAGCGGGTGCACGCCTTCGCCGACGCCGCCGAGCAGTACGAGCGGGCTCTAGGCCTGCGCGATCAGGTACCCGACGCCGACGAGCGGGCCGCGATGAGCGGCGTCGAGCTGCTGCTGCGCGCGACGGACGCGGTCCAGGCGAGCGCGCGCGGGCAGCGTGGTCTCGTGCTCGCAGAGGCCGCGCTGCGCGAGATGGGCGAGGATGCGCCACCGGAACGGCGCGCGATCGTCATGGAGCGCATCGGCCGGATCAACTGGACGCTGCATCGCGGGCCGGCGGCGGTGGCGGCGTACGAGCGCGGCGCGGCGCTGGTCGAGGGTCGTCCGCCGTCGCGTGAGCAGGCCTTCGTGCTCTCGGCGCTCGGCCAGAGCCTGATGCTGCGCCAGCTCTACGAGAAGGCGATCACCGTGCTGCGGCAGGCGATCTCGGTTGCGACGGTGGTCGGCGCCGACGATGTGCGAGGCCATGCCGAGTGCAGCCTCGGGCCGTGCCTGGTCGGGCTCGGGCAGGTGGACGGCGGCATCGCTGCGGGACGTCGCGCGATCGAGTTGTCCCTCGCCGCGGGTGTCGCGGACGACGCCAGCCGGGCGTACACGAACCTGATGCACAACTTCTACGCGGCCGGCCGGTACGGCGATGGGGCCGACGCGGTGCCCGAAGCCGTCGACTACGTGGTTCGGGTCGGACATGCGCGGCACTACGGTGAGGCCATCGTCGGCAACGCCATCGCCGCGCTGTGCTGCGCCGGCCGGTGGGACGAGGCCGAGGCGCTGCATGCCGACCCGCGCATCCCGAACGGCGACGCCTACCAGGAGCTGCGCTGGCTGCCCGTGCTTTTCGGGACCGGACGGATCGACGAGGCGCGCGCGGCCGTGCGTGAGGCGCTGTCCGCGACGGCGGACGCCGACGACGTGCAGTTCCGGGCAGCCGCTCTGCTGCGGGCCGCGCAGCTGGCCCTGATCGACGGGCAGTGGGACGAGGCGCGGGCGTTGACCGCCGACGCAGACGCCCTGGCCGCCCGCACCGACGATCAGTTCTACCGGGCGATCGGCTTCGGGCTCGCGCTGCGCACGGAGGCCGATCGGGCCGCTAACGCACGTGATCGTGATGACGGTCCGGCTCTGGAGCAAGCCCGCGCCGGCGCGGACTCGCAGATTGCCGCCGCCCGGGAGTTCGCGGCCCAGCAGATCGAGCGCGGGGTGGTGCTGCTGCCCGAGCCGCGCGGCTGGCTGGCGAGCGCAGAAGCCGAGCACGCCCGAGGCAGCGGCAGCGACGGCCCCTCCACCTGGGCGGCTCTCGCGACGACGTGGGAAGCCATCGGCCAGCCTTATCAGGTGGCGAGCGCGCTGTTCCGGCAGGCCGACGCGATGTTGCGCGACGGCGCCGATCGAGTCGAAGCGTCGGTGATCGCACGCGACGCCCTGGAGATTGCCGAGCGGATCGGCGCCGCCCCGCTCGCCGCCGAGCTGCAACAGCTGGCACGGCGCGGCCGACTCGACGTGCTGTCGGCCGGGGACGGCGAGCCGGTGCCGTCCGGCCGACTGGACGTCACGCCGCGCGAGCTGGACGTGCTGCGACTGGTTGCCGTGGGCCGCACCAACCGGCAGATCGGCAAGGAGCTGTTCATCAGCGAGAAGACGGCGAGCGTGCACGTGACGAACCTGCTGCGCAAGCTCGGCGTCCCGAACCGCACCGAGGCCGCCGCCGTGGCGCATCGGGCCGGCATCACCTGACCTTGCCCCGCGGCCGGCGCTCTCACCAGCCGAGTTCGTGCAGCCGCGCGTCATCGATGCCGAAGTGGTGGCCGACCTCATGGATGACGGTCCGGCGCACCTGCTCCACGACCTCGGCGTCGGTCCGGCAGATGGCGCAGATGGCCTGCCGGTAGATGGTGATCCGGTCCGGCAGGGCGGCCGCGTAGTGCGACGTGCGGCGGGTCAGCGGGATGCCCCGGTAGAGGCCGAGCAGGCCGGGCGGGCCGGGGTCGTGCTCGACGGTCACGGCCACGTTGCGCATCAGGCGGCCGAGCCGGGCCGGCAGGCCGTCGAGCGCCTCGCTGACCATGGCCTCGAACGCGGCGGGCTCGACGTCGACCATCCGCCCATCCTCCGCCGTGCAGGTTGGACCGGTCAGCCGGACGGGCCGGCGTAGCGCAGCCACAGCGCGCCGAGCGGCGGGATCCGCAGGGTCGCCGAGGCCGGCTGGGCGTGGAACGGCTCGTCCACGGCGTCGACACCGCCGAAGTTCCCGACACCGGAGCCGAAGTACTGCTCGGCGTCGGTGTTGACGATCTCGTCCCACCGTCCGGACAGCGGCAGCCCGAGCCGGTAGTTCTCGTGCGGCACCGCGGAGAAGTTGGCGATGCAGGCGATGACCGAACCTCCCCCGCCGGCTACGCCCCCATCGGGGGGGGTACCCCCACTCGTGCCGAAGCGCAGGAACGAGTAGACGTTGCCGGCCGCGTCGTTCGCGTCGATCCATCCGAATCCCTCGGGTGCGGTGTCCAACGACCACAGCGCGGACGTCTCGCGGTACGCGCGGTTCAGGTCGGTGACCAGGCGGGCGACGCCGCGGTGGTCGGGGGAGTCCAGCAGCCACCAGTCCAGCGACCGGGACTCGGCCCACTCACCGCCCTGCGCGAACTCCTGCCCCATGAACAGCAACTGCTTGCCCGGGTGCGCCCACATGTACGCGTACATCGTGCGCAGCGTCGCCATCTGCTGCCAGCGGTCGCCCGGGATTTTGTTCAGCAACGAGCCCTTGCCGTGGACGACCTCGTCGTGCGACAGGGGCAGCACGAAGTTCTCCGAGTACGCGTACATCATCGAGAACGTCAGCTCGTTGTGGTGGTACTGGCGGTGGATCGGCGCGTGCGACAGGTAGCTGAGCGTGTCGTGCATCCACCCCATGTCCCACTTGAACCCGAAACCCAGCCCGCCCAGGTGCGTGGCGCGCGTGACGCCGGGCCAGGAGGTGGACTCCTCGGCGATCGTGACCGCGCCGGGGACACGCCTGTACACGGTCGCGTTCATCTCCTGCAGGAACGCGACCGCCTCCAGGTTCTCGCGCCCGCCGAACTTGTTCGGCACCCACTCGCCCTCCTTGCGCGAGTAGTCCAGGTAGAGCATGGAGGCGACGGCGTCCACGCGCAGCCCGTCGATGTGGAACTTCTCGAGCCAGTACAGCGCGTTCGCGACCAGGAAGTTGCGCACCTCGCTGCGCCCGAAGTTGAACACGTACGTGCCCCAGTCGGGCTGCTCGCCGCGGCGCGGATCGGCGTGCTCGTACAGCGGCGTCCCGTCGAATCGCGCGAGCGCCCACTCGTCCTTGGGGAAGTGCGCGGGCACCCAGTCGACGATCACGCCGATGTCCGCCCGGTGCAGCTCGTCGATCAGGTGGCGGAACCCGTCGGGATCGCCGAACCGCGCGGACGGCGCGTAGTACGAGGAGACCTGGTAGCCCCACGACGGCCCGTACGGGTGCTCGGCGACGGGCAGGAACTCGACGTGGGTGAAGCCCGAGGCCACCACGTGCGCGACCAGCGTCTCGGCAAGCTCGGTGTACGACAGGCCCTCGCGCCAGGAACCCAGGTGCACCTCGTAGATCGACATCGGCGCCGCGTGCCAGGCGGTGTGCGCGCGCTTCTCGAGCCATGCGGCGTCACTCCACGAGTACCGGTCGGTGTGCACGACGGACGCGGTCGCCGGCGGTTCCTCGGTGGCGAACGCGAGCGGGTCGGCCTTCTCGCGCCACTGGCCGTCGGCGCCGAGGATCTGGAACTTGTAGCGCGCGCCGTCGCCGACGCCCGGGACGAACAGCTCCCACACCCCGGACGAACCGAGCGAGCGCATCGGCAGAGCCTTGCCCGACCAGTGCTCGAAGTCGCCGGTCACGCGCACCGCCCGCGCGCTCGGCGCCCAGACCGCGAACGAGGTTCCCGACACCTTTCCGCCGGGTGTGTCGTATCCGCGGACGTGCGCTCCCAGCACCGTCCACAACTTCTCGTGCCGGCCCTCGCCGATCAGGTGCAGGTCCACGTCGCCGAGCGTGGGCAGCCAGCGGTACGGATCGTCCACGGGGTAGGTGTTCTCGCCGTACGTGACGTCCAGCCGGTAGTCGCCGACCGAGCCGTCGAGGATCGCCTCGAACACCCCGCCGTCGTGCACCATGCCGAGCGGAGCGCGGTCGCGGCCCATGACGATCTCGACCGCCGTCGCGTCCGGGCGCAGCGTGCGGATGACGGTGCGGCCGTCCCCGGTCGGGTGCCGGCCGAGGATCGAGTGCGGGTCGTGATGCTCCCCCGCGACCAGCTGATCGAGTTCCGCGGTCACGCCACCGCCTCGCCCTCGGCCAGCCGGGCCAGCGAGGCGAGCGGGATCGGCAGCCAGTTCGGCCGGTGCCGCGACTCGTACATCGCTTCGTAGACGGCCTTGTCGGCCTCGAATGCGCGCAGTGCGACGGCCTGCTCGCGCGGGTCGCCGCCGGCCCTGTGACCGTAGCCCTCGCAGAACGCGTCACGGTTGCGCTGCGCCCACTCACCGGCGCGGTAGGCCAGCTGGGACTGATACCCCGTCTCGATAAGGCGATGATGCCCGGCGTACTCGAACGAGCGGAGCATCCCGGCGATATCCCGCAGGGGCGAGTCGGGGCGGCGGCGGGCGTCGAGGTCGGCCATCGGCTCGCCCTCGAAGTCGATGACGACCCAGCGGGTGACCGTCCGCAACGCCTGCCCCAGGTGCAGATCTCCGTGGATGCGCTGCACGGTCAGCTCGTCGGTGAGTTCGCCGAATGCGTCGAAGAGCCCGTGGAGGCCGCCGGCCAGCTCCGCGATGTCGGGGACCACCGAGGCGGCGTGGTCCAGCCGCGCGTGCATGGCCACGGCCCGCTGGTGCACCTCGTCCGGCCCGATCGTGGACGTCCCGAACGCCGCGGCGAGGTCGGCGTGCACCTCGGCCACGGACATGCCCAGCCGGTACGACTCGCCGGCAAAGTCGCCACCGGCCTCGTCCGCGTGCAGGTCACCCTCGGCCATCAGGTCCAGGACGCTCGTCTTGGCCAGCTCCCAACCGTCCGTCGCGGTGGTCATGAACTCCTGCAGCATCGCCAGCTCGTACGTGTCGCCGCCGAACTCGGCCGACACCGAACCGAGCAGCCGCGCCACGTGCCGCGCGCCCCGCCCGCTGAGCGCGGCGTGAACCTCGATGTCGGGGTTGACGCCCGGCTGCAGCCGCCGGAACACCTTGAGGATCGCGCGGTCGGAGTACATCAGCGAGGTGTTCGACTGCTCGGCGGTGAGCACGAGGCTGGGCTCGTCGACCGGGATGTCCTCGACGCCGGCGTACCGGGTGAAGGTCAACGCGTCAGCCTTCGACTCGTCGCGGATGTTGGTCAGCCAGGGCTGGGTGACGTCCTTGTCGTGCAACGCGTCGTAGACCCAGGTCGCCCGGCCGTCGGTCTCGTACGAGCCGACCAGGACGTGCTCCAGACCGCTCTCCGGCGCGTCCCGCTCGATGAGGGGCAGCTGGTAGAGCTCGAACGTGCCGTCGTCGTAGTCGACGTGGGCGGTCCAGACCGTCACCTCCGGAGACGCTTCGGACGTGGTGCCCATGACGGCCAGCGGCGCGACGTCGATCGTCGCGTCGCGGCCCTTGCCGGCGAACCAGCGCTGGGTGGGCAACCAGCCCTCGATCAGCGGCCTGAGTTGCTCGCGGGTGGAGCTCATCCCAGCACCTCCTCGTCGGTCAGGTTCTCCAGCGAACCCGACTCGGTGGGCCCGGCCGCAGCCGGGTTGCGCGGGATGCGCAGCCAGTAGAAGCCGTGCCCGGCGAGGGTCAGCAGGTACGGCAGCTCGCCGATCGCCGGGAAGTGCGCGCCGCCGATCAGCTCGATCGGCTCGACGCCCTCCCAGGCCCGCAGGTCCAGCTCGACCGGCTGCGCGAACCGGGACAGGTTGTTGACGCACAGCACGATGTCGTCGCCGAACTCACGCACGAAACTCAGCACCGAAGGGTTACTACCCCCGATGTCCGTGAACGAACCAAGACCGAACGCGGGATTGGCCTTGCGCAGCTGGATCATCCGGCGCGTCCAGTGCAGCATCGAGGACGTGTTGCGCGTCTGGGACTCGACGTTGGTGACCTGGTAGCCGTAGAGCGAGTCCATGTTCACCGGCAGGTACAGCTGCCCCGGGTCGCAGGTGGAGAACCCGGCGTTGCGGTCCGGCGTCCACTGCATCGGCGTGCGGACGCCGTCACGGTCGCCGAGCCAGATGTTGTCCCCCATGCCGATCTCGTCGCCGTAGTAGAGGACCGGCGAGCCGGGCAGCGACAGCAGCAGCGCGGTGAACAGCTCGATCTGGTTGGTGTCGTTCTCCAGCAGCGGCGCCAGCCGGCGGCGGATGCCGATGTTCGCCTTCATCCGCGGGTCTTTCGCGTACTCGTGCCACATGTAGTCGCGCTCGTCGTCGGTGACCATCTCCAGGGTCAGCTCGTCGTGGTTGCGCAGGAAGATGCCCCACTGGCAGTTCTCCGGGATCGCCGGAGTCTGCGCCATGATCTCCGAGATCGGGTAGCGCGACTCGCGGCGCACGGCCATGAAGATGCGGGGCATCACCGGGAAGTGGAACGCCATGTGGCACTCGTCGCCGCCGACGGACGGATCGCCGAAGTACGGCACGACGTCGGCCGGCCACTGGTTCGCCTCGCACAGCAGGACGCGGTCCGGGTAGTCGCGGTCGACCTCCTTGCGCACGCGGCGCAGGAACTCGTGTGTCTCCGGCAGGTTCTCGCCGGTGGTGCCGTCGCGGACGTACAGGTACGGGACGGCGTCCAGCCGGAAGCCGTCGATGCCGATGTCCAGCCAGAACCGCAGCGCGTCCAGGATCGCCTCCTGCACGCCGGCGGAGTCGAAGTTCAGGTCCGGCTGGTGGCTGAAGAATCGGTGCCAGTAGTACTGCTTGCGCACCGGGTCGAACGTCCAGTTGGACGGCTCGGTGTCGACGAAGATGATCCGCGCGTCCGGGTACCGGGTGTCGTCGTCGTTCCAGATATAGAAGTCCCCGTACGGGCCGTCGGGGTTGCTGCGTGACTCCTGGAACCACTGGTGCTGGTCGGACGTGTGGTTCATGACGAAGTCGATGATCACCCGGATACCGCGCGCGTGCGCCGAGTCGAGGAAGTACTGGAAGTCCTCGATCGTGCCGAATTCGGGAAGCACGCCGGTGTAGTCGCTGACGTCGTAGCCGCCGTCGCGCAGCGGTGAGGAGAAGAACGGCGGCAGCCAGAGGCAGTCGATGCCGAGCCAGCGCAGGTAGTCGAGCCGGTTGGTCAGGCCGCGCAGGTCGCCGGTCCCGTTCCCGTCGGAGTCGGAGAAGCCGCGTACCAGGACCTCGTAGAACACGGCGCGCTTGAACCAGCCCGGATCCGGCTGCAGCTGGGACGTTTCGGTCACAAGGGCTTCCTAGCGGGAGTCGTCAGTGCGGGTGGACGGTGAACACGTGCGCCGGCTGGGTGTGCGGGTCCAGGCGCACGTAATTGCGCTCGCCCCATTCGTACTCGGCGCCGGTGAGCAGGTCGCGGACGGTGAACCCGGAGTCCCAGGACATGCCGAGCGCGGCCAGGTCGAGCGAGACGGTGGACTCGCGCCACTCGTGCGGGTTCACGGTGCACACGACGAGCACGGTGTCACCGGTCGCCGCATCGCGCTTGCTGAACACGACGACGTCCGGGCTGTCGCACCGGTGGATGACGAGGTTGCGCAGCTGCTGCAGCGCGGGGTGCTCGCGACGGATGCGGTTCAGCGTGGCGATGAACGGTGCCAGCGAGCGTCCGTCGGCGACTGCGGCGGCGAACTCGCGCGGCCGCAGCTGGTACTTCTCCGAGTCCAGGTACTCCTCGCTGCCCGGCCGCGCGTTCAGGTGCTCGTACAGCTCGTAGCCGGAGTAGACGCCCCACGTCGGCGACAGCATCGACGCGAGGACGGCGCGGATCGCGAACGCGGCGGGACCGCCATGGACGAGGTAGTCGTGCAGGATGTCCGGCGTGTTCACGAAGAAGTTCGGCCGCATGTAGTGCGCCGACTCGACGAGCTGCTGCGCGTACTCCTCCAGCTCGTCCTTGCTGGTGCGCCAGGTGAAGTAGGTATAGCTCTGGTGGAAGCCGATCTTGGCTAGCTCGTGCATCATCGCCGGGCGGGTGAACGCCTCGGCCAGGAACAGGATCTGCGGGTCGGTCTTCCTCACCTCGGCGATCAGCCACTGCCAGAAGTTCAACGGTTTCGTGTGCGGGTTGTCGACGCGGAAGATCGTGACGCCGGCCGCGATCCAGTGCCGCAGGACGCGCAGGCACTCGGCGTAGAGCCCGCGCGGGTCGTTGTCGAAGTTGAGCGGGTAGATGTCCTGGTACTTCTTCGGCGGGTTCTCGGCGTACGCGATCGTCCCGTCCGGCTTGGTGGTGAACCACTCCGGGTGCGAGGTGACCCACGGGTGGTCCGGCGCCGCCTGCAGGGCGAAGTCCAGTGCCACCTCCAGGTCCAGCTCGTGGGCCCGGCGGACTAGCGCGGTGAAGTCGGCCATCGTCCCGAGCGCCGGATGGATCGCGTCGTGACCGCCGTCGCGCGAGCCGATCGCCCACGGCGAGCCGACGTCCCACGACGCCGCGACGAGGGTGTTGTTCGGGCCCTTGCGGTTCACCTCGCCGATCGGGTGGATGGGCGGCAGGTACACGACGTCGAAGCCGAGCGAGGCGACGTAGTCCAGGTGCTCGGTGGCGTCCTTCAACGTGCCGTGGCGTGCCGGCCGGGCCGGAGCAACCGGGTCACCGGCGAACTCGGCACCGATCGAGCGCGGGAAGAACTCGTACCAGGAGCCGAACAGCGCGCGCGGCCGGTCGACCCACAACGGGTAGCGCGGCGAGGCGGTGACGTACTCGCGGACCGGCGTCGCATGGACGAGCGCCCGCAGGTAGTCGTCGAGGGCCGGCGCGACGCGGTGCGAGACGTCCAGGGTGCTGTCGCGCAGTGCCCGGGCGGCCGCGATCGCGCGTGGGCGTTCGGCCTTCGGCAGCAACTTGGCGACGCGCTCGAACAACCGGGCCCCGGACTCGAGGTCGTTGGCCAGGTCCTCGCCGCCCTGGCCGGCGTCGATCTTGGCGGTGACGGCGTGCTGCCAGGTGGCCATCGGGTCGCTCCACGCCTCGACGGCGAAGCTCCACAGGCCAGGCTGGTCGGCGCGCACGCTCGCGTGCCAGCGGTCGGTGCCGGGCGTCCCGGGCGTCATCCGCTGCGTCGCGATCTTGCGGCCGGTCGGGTCGCGCAGCACCACGCTCGCGGCGACGGCGTCGTGACCCTCGCCGAACACCACCGCCGAGACGGGGACGGGCTCACCCACGACCGCGCGCGCCGAGAACTCCGGCGTGGCCGTCGAGCCGACCGTCGGGGAGACCTCGGCCAGTCCGAATCGTCCAACCATGCACCCACCGTACCGAGGCGGGCCCTGAGCTGTAAGCCTTTCCGGAGGTGCTAGCGTGCGCGGCGTGAAGGCATTGCGACGGCTCACTGTCCGCGCCGCGTTCCCCGCAGAACTGGCCAAACTCGGCGAAATCGTCGAGAACCTGCGCTGGTCATGGCATCCGGACTCGATCGACCTGCTCGAATCGGTGGATCCCGAGCGCTGGGCGCAGAGCGGCCACGACCCCGGCCGGATGCTGGGCGAGGTGAGCGCCGAGCGGCTCAACCAGCTGGCCAGGGAACGCCGGTTCCTGCGCCGCCTCGAGGACGTCCACGACGATCTCACCGACTACCTGTCCCAGCCGCGCTGGTACCAGGAGCAGCAGGCGGCCGGAGTCGATCTGCCCGAGAGCATCGGGTACTTCTCGCCCGAGTTCGGCATCACCGAGGTTCTGCCGCAGTACTCCGGCGGCCTGGGCATCCTGGCCGGCGACCACCTCAAGGCGGCCAGCGACCTCGGCGTCCCCATCATCGGCGTGGGACTGCTGTACGGCTCCGGCTACTTCCGCCAGTCGCTGTCCAGCGACGGCTGGCAGCTCGAGCACTACCCGCCGCTCGACCCGCAGGGCCTGCCGATCCAGGCGCTGCACGGCGCCGACGGCTCGCCCGCCCGGGTCGCGCTGGCGCTGCCCGAGGGGCGCACGCTGCACGCGCAGATCTGGGTCGCCAAGGTGGGTCGCGTCCCGCTGCTGCTGCTCGACAGCGACATCGAGGAGAACGACAACGCCGCCCGGCAGGTGACCGACCGGCTGTACGGAGGCGGCGCCGAGCACCGGCTGGAACAGGAGCTGCTGCTGGGCGTGGGCGGTGTCCGGGCGATCCGCGCCTACTGCAAGGTGACCGGCGCCGCTGCACCCCAGGTGTTCCACACCAACGAGGGCCACGCCGGCTTCCTCGGCATCGAGCGCATCCGCGAGCTCGTCGACGGCTACCGGCTCAGCTTCGACGAGGCGCTGCAGGCGGTGCGTGCCGGGACCGTGTTCACCACGCACACGCCCGTGCCGGCCGGCATCGACCGGTTCCCCCGCGACCTGGTCGCCGCGCACCTGTCCGGCCTGCCCGGGCTACCGGCCGAGCGGATCCTGGCTCTCGGTGCGGAGGAGGACCCGACGATCTTCAACATGGCGCACATGGGGCTGCGGCTCGGGCAGCGCGCGAACGGGGTGTCGCGGCTGCACGGCGAGGTCAGCCGCGAGATGTTCGCCGACCTCTGGCCGGGCTTCGACCACGCCGAGGTGCCGATCACCTCGATCACCAACGGCGTGCACGACCCGACGTGGATGGCCCGCGAGATCCTCGACGTGGCCGAGCGCGAGGTCGGCAGCGCGGCGATGGCGGACGGCAACGGCTGGCGGGCCGCCGACCTGGTCGGGGACGGCGAGCTGTGGCGGGTCCGCAACGAGCTTCGCGAGCGCCTGGTCGGCGAGGTGCGTCGGCGCGTGCGCAACTCCGCGCTGGTTCGCGGGATGAGCGAGGCCGAGCTGGGCTGGACCGCCTCGGTGTTCGACCCGAACGTCCTGACGATCGGATTCGCCCGCCGGGTGCCCTCGTACAAGCGGCTGACGCTGATGCTGCGCGATCCGGATCGGCTGCGCGCGCTGCTGCTCGACCCGCAGCGTCCGGTGCAGATCGTCATCGCCGGCAAGAGCCACCCGGCCGACGACGGGGGCAAGCAGCTGATCGCGCAGATGGTGAAGTTCGCCGACGCGGCCGACGTGCGGCACCGCATCGCGTTCCTGCCCGACTACGACATCGGGATGGCCCGCTACCTGTACTCCGGCGTGGACGTCTGGCTGAACAACCCGCTGCGTCCGCTGGAGGCGTGCGGCACGTCGGGCATGAAGTCGGCGCTGAACGGTGGGCTGAACCTGTCCATCCGCGACGGCTGGTGGGACGAGTGGTTCGACGGCGAGAACGGCTGGGCGATCCCGACCGCCGACGGCGTTGCCGACCCCGACCGCCGCGACGACATCGAGGCGACGGCGCTGTACGACCTGATCGCCAACAGCGTGGCGCCGCGGTTCTACGACCGCGACAGTGCCGGGATCCCCGCTCGGTGGGTGCAGATGGTGCGGCACACGCTCAAGACCCTCGGCCCGAAGGTGCTGGCGAGCCGGATGGTCACCGATTACGTGCAGCGGCTGTACGCGCCGGCCGCGGTGTCCTCGCGCCGGATGACGGCGAAGGATTTCGCCGAGGCCAGGTCGCTGGCGCAGTGGCGCGCGCGGGTGCTCGATGCCTGGCCGGGCGTCTCGGTGCTGTACGTCGACTCGCAGCTGGCGGGTGACGCGGAACTCGGCGGGTCGCTGAACCTGCGGGCAGAGGTCGCGCTCAACGGGCTCTGCGCCGATGACGTCGACGTGCAGGCCGTCTACGGTGCGGCCGACACCGACGACGTGCTCAGCGACGTCACTGCGGTCGCGCTCAAGCAGGTGGAGTCGAACGACGGGACGCTCTGGTTCGAGGGCCAGATCCCGCTCGGGCGCACAGGGTCCTTCGGCTACACGGTGCGGGTGCTCCCGAGCAACGACGCGCTGGCCGGCCCCGCGGAACTGGGCGTCGTCGCCGTCGCGTAGCCGGCTTGCACTCTGTCTGGCCGGGGCGCGCCACTGCCGCCCGACGCGATCTTCCTGCGCGGGGTCGTCGCTACCCAGCCCGGCGGCCCCAGGCGCAGATCATCGGGGCGGTCGCCAGGTCGAGTTGCCCGGACTCGACGTTGCGCAGGTGGGCGTCGATCTCGGCGTCGGTGGCCAGCCCGGCCGCGACGAGACCGGCGCGGATCTGGCGGACGGTCGCTGCTTCCAGGGCCGTGCACGCGGGCGAGGTGATCGGGAAGTAGGCGGCCGCGTGGACGTCGACCAGCCCGGCGTCCCGCAGCCGCCGGGGGAGCGTGCGCCCGAACGCGAGCTCGGCTCCGCGCTCGGCCATCAGGGTGCGGAAGCCTCGGCGCAGGCGGTTGGCCAGCTCCTGCGCAGGTCCGAACTCGTCCGGGCAGATCAGCGGCTGCAGCGCCGGATCGGCGTCCTCGATGAACAACCACCCGCCCGGCGACAGCGTGGACACCATGGCGCGCAATGCATCGTCGCGGGCAGGTACATGTGTCAGTACCAACCGCGCGTGGACGAGGTCGAGCCGCTCGTCGGGCGCGGCGTCCGTCCCGACGTCGTGGACGCGCGCCTCGAACGGAGCATCGGCCGGCAGCCACGACGTGTCCAGGTCGGTGGCGAGCACTCGCCCGGACGGCCCGGCGCGGCCGGCCAGCCAGGAGGGAACGGTCGGGCCACCTGCGCCGACCTCCCAGCAGCGCCAGCCCGCGGCGATGCCGAGCTCGTCGATGTGGCGGAAGGTGGCCGGGTCGAACAGGGTGGCCAGGGCGTCGAACCGCGCACCCGCCTCGGCCTGCCGGTTGTCGAGCAGGTAGCCCGCGTCGGTGCTGTCGCTCACGTGTGGCGCTCGGTCGCGGCGACGGCGAGCTCGTCCAGTGCCTTGCGGGCGCTCTCGTTGATCGCGTCGGTCTGCAGCGCGTCGCGCGCCTGGGCGGTCCGCTGGGCGATGCGCTGCTCGACCTGATCCAGCGCGCCGGTCGAGACGATCACCTCGCGTAGGGCGGACACGCCGTTGGAGTCGAGGCGACGGTCGCCGAGTTCATGCCGGAGCAGTTCGGCCTCGACCGCGGACGCGGACTGCATGGCGAGCGCGACGAGCAGCGTGCGCTTGCCCTCGCGCAGGTCGTCGCCGGCCGGCTTGCCCGTCCTGGACGGATCGCCGAACACGCCGAGGACATCGTCGCGCAGCTGGAACGCCTCCCCGAGCGGGGCGCCGTACTCGGTGAGTGCCGCGAACACCTCGGCCGGTGCATCGGCTGCGGCGGCGCCGAGATGCAGCGGCCCCTCCACCGTGTACTTGCTCGTCTTGTACTCGGCCACTCGAAGCGCGTCCTCGATGGAGAACCCGCCGCGCGCCTGCACCAAGACGTCGAGGTACTGGCCGGCCATCACCTGCTCTCGCATGTCGTCGTAGGCGACGCGCGCGCGTGGGATCGTCGCGGGGTCGAGCTCCGCGCCGGCGAACATGGTGTCCGCCCAGGCCAGCAGCAGGTCACCGATCAGGATCGCTGCAGCCGTGCCGAAGGTGCGTGCATTGCCGGGCCACCCCGCGTCACTGTGCAGCGAGGCGAACGCGGCGTGCGCCGCAGGCCGGCCCCGTCGCGTGTCCGAGTCGTCCATCACGTCGTCGTGGACCAGCGCGCACGCGTGCAACAGTTCGAGGCTAGCGGCCGCCGTGACCAGGGCCGAGTCGTCGTCTTCGGCGTTCTTGACCGTTCGCCAGCCCCAGTAGGCGAACCGCGGGCGCATCCGCTTGCCGCCGTCGAGCACCAGGCTGCGCGTGGCGTCGGCGACGTCGGCCAGCTCCGGGCCGACGTGCGCCAGTGACTGCGCCCGCTCGGTCAGGAAGGTGGCGAGCGCCGCGTTGACGCGTTCGGTCAACACGTCAACGGGCTCGGTCACCGGTCGGACACTACGCTTGGAGCCATGACGAGAACGGTTCGGGACTGCTTGGCGCAGGGCCGCCCCACGCTGTCGTTCGAGTTCTCCCCACCGAAGACGCCCGAGGACGAGCGCCGGCTGTGGCGCTCGATCCGTGAGTTGGAGTCGCTGCACCCGTCGTTCGTGTCCGTGACCTACGGAGCGGGCGGGTCGACGCGCGATCGGACGATCGAGATCACCGAGCGGATCGCGGCTGACACCACCCTGTTGCCGGTCGCTCACCTGACCGCGGTCAACCACTCCGTCGCCGAGCTTCGCGGGATCGTCGGCCGGTTCGCCGACGCCGGGATCATCAACATGCTTGCGCTTCGGGGCGATCCGCCGGGCGATCCGAACGCTGAGTGGATCCCGCACCCGGAGGGGGTGTCCTACGCGTCGGATCTGGTCGAACTGCTCCGTGCGCACGGGGACTTCTGCATCGGCGTTGCAGCGTTCCCGTACAAGCACCCGCGCTCGCCGTCCATCGAGGCGGACACCGAGCTGTTCGTGGCGAAATGCCGGGCCGGCGCCGATTACGCGATCACCCAGATGGTCTTCGACGGCGACGATTACCTGCGGCTGCGTGATCGGATCGTTGCCGTCGGCTGCGACGTGCCGATCATCCCAGGGGTCATGCCGGTGACGAACATGGGCACGATCGCGCGCTCCTCGCAGCTGTCCGGCGCGCCGTTCCCGGACGGGCTCGGAGCGCAGTTCGCGGCCGTAGCCGACGATCCGCAGGCGGTGCGTGCACTCGGTATCGAGCAGGCGATTCGGCTGACCCAACGCCTGCTCGACGAAGGGGCGCCGGGCCTGCACTTCATCACCATGAACTTTGCCAAGGCCAGTCGCGAGGTGATGGCGGAGGTGTCGTTGCCGGCGCGCGTCTAGATGATTTCGCCAGCAGCGGGTTGGTCGGCGCTGCATCACGGGCTGGACCCGTCCGGGAATCGGTTGCTGCGGTCCTGGCTGCGGTTCGTCTGGCTGCTCGCCCGCCCGCTGGCGAGGGCCCGCATTCCGCCGCTGGTGCTCACGCTGGCCGGGCTCGTGCTCGCCGTCGATGCCGCGCTGTTCGCCGCCCGGCTGCCGTGGGTGGCGCTCGGCCTGGTGCTGCTGTCGGTCGTGTGCGACGGGCTGGACGGCGCGGTTGCCGTGCTCACCTCGTCCGCGTCGGCGTTCGGATCGGTGGCGGACAAGGTGGCCGATCGGGTGTCCGACTGTGCGTTCGCCGCCGTGCTGTGGCGATGCGGTGCGCCTTGGTGGCTCGCGCTTGCCGCGGGTGCGCTTTCCCTTGTGCACGAAGGCGTTCGGGCCGTCGTCGGGGGAGCGCGACTGTCGCGCCTCACGGTGGCCGAGCGGCCGACGAGGACGGTCTGCGCGGTACTCGCCTGCGGCTCGGCCGGGGTGACTTCCGCGACCTGGCCGGCGACGGTGTGTGCCGGGGTGTGGGTCGGGCTCGCCGTGGTCGGGCTCGGGCAGGTCATTCGCGCGTGACTGCCGTTTCTCCTTCCGCTGTGCGTGATCAGCTGCGAGTTGTGGCTGCAGGGCGACCGCAAGCCGCAGCTGATCTTGGGAGCCAAAGCTGGACCGGACCGGCACCACCGTTAGCCGCGGATCGGACGCCCTTTCCAGCTCAGACGGTTCTGCCGACGAAGGACGATCGAGCGAATCGTGAGATAGGCGAAGGTGACGATCGACGCGGGGTGTGCGAGCGCGTCCGGCCAGGCCCGACCGTCGGTGGCCCGCGCCGTCACCAGCCGCCCGGCAACCGCCGCCGCGTATCCGGCCAGGCCCGCGCGCGAACCGCGAAGAGCGGCAACGGTAGGCAACACGTAGACATAACCCAGGGCGCAGGCGGCGGCGATCGCGCCCGGCGTGGAACCGAACGCGGCCCAGAGCGATTTGCCGTACCCGTCGCGCAGTGACGGCCAGCTCGCGTACATCCGGCACGACGCGAGAGCCGTGCCGTCGACGACTCCGCCGCGGCCACCGACCGCCTTCACCGCACGAAGCAGGGCCAGATCCTCGAGCACCGAATCGGGTACGGCCGCGTGGCCCCCGGCGCGGTCATAGGTTGCGCGGCGGACGACGAGGAACTGCCCGTTCGCAGCGCACAGTGACGGCCGCGGAGAACGCTCGGCTACCCGAAGTGGCAAGGTGGTCAGGAAGGACCACTGCAGCAGCGGCTGGACGATTCGCTCGGCCGGGCCGATCGCGACCTGCCGTGGATGCGGCGAGATCAAGTCCAGCCCGGACCGCTCCAACAGCTCCACGGCCGCGCCGATCGCCCCGGGCGCAAGCAGCACGTCCGCGTCGAGGAAGACCAGCACGTCGCTGGCCGGATCGGCCGCGGCGGCGAGCTGGGAGCACGCGTGGGGCTTGCCGAGGCGGCCGGCAGGCAACGGTTCGCCGGTCAGCACTCGCACGCGTGGATCGTCGTCCGCGGCGGCCCGCGCGAGGTCAGCCGTCGCGTCGCTCGAGCCGTCGTCCAGTACGAGGATCTCAGCCACTGCCTGCCGGCGAAGGGCGCGCACACAGCCGCCGATGTGGGCAGCTTCGTCGCGGGCGGGCACGAGCAGCGACACCCGTGCGGACCCGGACGCACCGAGCACCGGCCTTCGCAGCAACCGCACGTTAACGGCCGCGTGGACCGTACCGGCGATCGCGAGCGCCGAGGCCAGCCGAACCGCGCGACTCATCCTCGCCCCGCGATCGTCGCCGCGAGTGGGACCGCGACCAGGCCCATACCGACGCCACCCCACAGTGCGGCCGCGCCGAGGTCGAGGAACATCGCCAGTGCGAGCGCGGAGGAGACCCACGTCCAGAGGTACAGCCCGTACATCCAGAGATCGTCCGCGTCACCGCACGGGTGCAGAACAGCCTGCAGCACAAGGGAAATCAGCGCCGACACCAGCAGCCAGCCCGCGTAGTCGGTGAGCGGGACAGCGCCAACCCCGAGCAGGTGCGGCGACGGAGACCGCCAGCGCCAGTGGCCGGCCGACACCATCTGCGGATCGAGGAACAGGTCCCACGAGGCGAGCGCCCACGCGCCGACCACGACCCGCGCGGTGAACGACCGGACCAGCCGCCGGGCGACAAGCGCGGCCGGCCACGCGAACATCGTCCAGGCGAGCGCGATCACCAGTGGCACGCCCCACAGGCGCGGGCCCAGCGTCCCGGCGTAGCCGTAGTGCCCGAACGGGTAGCCCGTGTGCACGCCAAGCAGCTCGACCGCGAAGCCGGGGACGGACGTGACGAGCAGGACGATGACGGCGACCCGCCCGCCCCGGGTTATCCACGCGTGGCTGACGGAGGTCGCGGCGAACAGCACGACGACGATGACGGTGAGCCGATCGCGCACCGATCCGTGCACCAGCGGGTAGACGACCTGACCGGCGACCGTGGCCGCGGCGAGGGAGGCGACAACAGCTCGCCGGGACGATCGCGCCCGATCAGCCACCGTGGGCCGGGACGAAGCCGCCCGCCGGCGGCATGCCGAGAGGCAGGCGCGCGCCGAGCACCGCGAACGGCCGGGAATCGCCGGGGAACAGGTAGCGCCGGCGCAGGTCCACGAAGCCGAGGTCGTGGTAAAGGCGGAACGCCCGGGTATCCGCGTCGGGCGTCGACAGCAGCATCGCGTAGTGCGGGATCGCCGCAGCGAGTTCGGTCAGCAGCCGCCGGCCGACGCCGCTGCCCTGGAACTCGGGCAGCACGTGCAACTCAGACAGCTCGAACGCATTGCCCAGCCAGCTCTGCCCGACGGGCGCCGGTATCGCCCGGCGGACCAGGTCATGCCACCACTGGCCGGGCATGGTCGTGTAGCCGTAGCCGAAACCGACCAGCGTGCCGTCCTCCAGCACGGCTGCGCGGCAGGCGAACCCGTCGTTCACCACGTGCCGCCGCGCGGTCACCGCTCGCTGCGAGCCGGCGTGCGGCGGGTACTGCATCGCCCGGACGTAGATGCCCATCGCGTCCTCGACCCTCGCGGCGAACTGGGACCCGGACCAGGGCAGCACGCGAGCCGCCGGGCCGTCCCCGAACGCGGGGGGACCCTCGTCCTCGGCCGACATCGATCGCACCCGACGATCGTGCCGCATGAAAGCAGGAACTGCGAAGGGATCGCCGGTCAAGCCACATCCGCGGGCGTGCCACCGGTGATGCGGACGAGCTCGTCGAACGTCGTCGGGAACACCGCGTGCGGCACTCCGCCCGCCGCCCAGATCTCGTCGAACCCGGCCAGCGTGGTGTCGACGAGCGTCCGGATCGGCGCCGGATGCGCGAACGGGGCCACGCCGCCGATGCGCTGGCCGGTCGCCGCGAGGACGAAGTCCGGGTCGGCACGATGCAGGGCAGCGGTGCCCACGGACGCGGCGACCTTGCCGGTGTCGACCCGGTGCGCTCCGCTGGTCAGGATCAGCAGCGGCTCGCCGTCGGCGCTGAACACCAGGCTGTTGGCGATCGCGCCGACTTCGCAGCCAAGCTGCCCGGCGGCCGCCTTGGCGGTAGGAGCCGGCTCGGGCAGCTCGGTGATCTCCCCGGCGACGTCAAGCTCACGCAGCGACCTGGCCACGTTCGCCGCGCTCAGATGCATGCCAGCAGGCTAGGCCATGACCGAAAGCTCAGGTGGCGCGGGGCCGCCTCGGCCCGGCGGCCCTCACTCCCCGTCCGGGTCGTAACTGTCCTGGCCGTCGCCGTCCGGGCGGTAACTGTCCCGGCCGTCGCCGTCCCTGGCGAACACGGTCGGGACGGCCGGGTCTCCCCGGCACAGCCGCAGGGCAGGCAGCGGCAGCTCGGTCAT
>JBOGDQ010000184.1:0-19634 GCA_050742975.1 Jatrophihabitantaceae bacterium | reverse complement strand
GCGTCGCGCGCTGGGCGTACTGCGAGACCCGGCCGGACCGGCCGAGCTGGCGCCCGCGCCCGGGGTGGCCGACCTCGACCGGCTGCTCGAGACCATCCGGCAGACCGGGCTGGAGGCGGTGCTGAGCTGTACCGGACCGGTCGCGGATCTTCCCCCGAGCCTGCAGCTGAGCATCTACCGGCTCGTCCAGGAATCCATCACGAACACCGTCAAGCACGCGGTGGGAGCCGGGCGGGTGAGCGTGCAGCTGCGCCGGACCGCAGCCGCGATCGATGTGCTGGTCACCGACGACGGTGCGCTGTCGCGGCCGGTCGAGGATGCCGGCGGTATCGTGCACGGCATTCTCGGCATGCGCGAGCGCACGTCGATGCACGGTGGCTCGATTGAGGTCGGGCCGACGCCGAACGGCTGGCACGTCCACGCCAGCTTCCCCGCACTCGCCGCGGACGACGAGTTGCCGGCATCGTCCGACGCCGGCTCGCCGTCGCGGCGGCCACGCGTGCCGAAATGATCCGCGTCCTGCTGGCCGATGATCAGCCGTTGCTCCGGCTCGGGTTCCGGATGGTCCTCGAGGCGCACGAGGGCATGCAGATCGTCGGTGAGGCTGCGGACGGCGCCGAAGCCGTCGCCGCTGTGGCGGCCACCGATCCGCACGTGGTCGTCATGGACGTCCGGATGCCGAACATGGACGGCATCCAGGCCACCGAACTGATCACGGCTCAGCGTCCGGACGTCCGCGTCCTGATCCTCACCACCTTCGACCTGGACGAGTACGCGTTCGCCGGGCTGCGCGCGGGAGCAAGCGGATTCCTGCTCAAGGACGTGCCGCCCGCGGACCTGATCGCCGCGATCAGGACCGTGGCCAGCGGTGATGCCGTCGTCGCGCCGCGCGTCACCCGGCGGCTGCTCGAGACGTTCGCGGACCGTCTCCCGGTCGGCAATCGGGCCGATCAACCGGACGCCCGGCTCGCGCTGCTGACCGACCGGGAGCGTGACGTGCTCGGCGGGCTGGCTCTGGGTCGTAGCAACGTCGAGATTGCCGGCGCCCTGATGCTGTCCGAGGCGACGGTGAAGACACATGTCAGCCGCATCCTGTCGAAGCTGGAACTGCGCGATCGCGTGCAAGCGGTGATCTTCGCCTACGAGGCCCGGCTGGTTCACCCGGCATAGGACTTTACCTATCCCCCTAGGCAAGCTAGATTACAGGGATGCTGGATCTCCGGATCGACACCACGAGCGGACTGGCGCCGTACGCGCAGGTGGTGCAACAGGTGAAGCAGGCGCTGCGGCTGGGCTGGCTGCAGCCCGGCGACAAGCTGCCGACTGTGCACGAGGTGGCGGCGAGTGTCGCGATCAACCCGAACACTGTGCAGAAGGCGTACAAGGAGTTGGAGCACGAGGGGCTGGTCGCCGGGCGGCCGGGGCAGGGCACCTTCATCCAGCGCAGCCTGAGCCAGTCGACGCCCGCGTCGCTGTCGGCGCTGGGCCGGCGGCTGGAGCGATGGATCGCCGCGGCGCGGGCGGCGGGCCTGGACGACGACGGGATCATGGACGTCGTCCGGGCGACGATGCGGGATTTTGACGGCGAGGCGAGCGCGTGAACGCGGCCATCGAGACCGTCGCTGCGGGGCACCGCTTCGGCGATTTCTGGGCGCTGCGCGAATGCACCCTGTCGCTGCCGACGGGGTCGATCACCGCCGTCGTGGGACCCAACGGCGCGGGCAAGACGACCCTGCTGAACCTGCTGGTCGGCCTGCTGCCCGTCTCGGAGGGCCGGCTTCAGGTGGCAGGCGCGCAGCCGTCCAGCAGCCCGGACTTCCTTGCCCAGGTGGGATTTCTCGCGCAGGACTGCCCGCTGTACAAGGAGTTCTCGGTCGCCGACCTGCTCCGGTTCGGCCGTGCGATGAATGCACGCTGGGACGACGCGCTGGCCCGAGAGCGGCTGGCTGCTGCCGAGGTTCCGTTGACCCGGCGTGCGGGGAACCTGTCCGGCGGCCAGCGCGCCCAGGTCGCGCTGGCGCTAGCCGTCGCCAAACGCCCGAAGGTGCTGCTGCTGGACGAGCCGCTGGCCGCGCTCGACCCGCTGGCTCGCCGTGAGTTCGTCCGGACCCTGATCGAGAGCGCGGTCGCGGCGGGGATCACCGTCGTGCTGTCCTCGCACCTGGTGGGCGAGCTCGCGCGGGTGTGCGACCACCTCGTCGTCATCCGCGACGGCCGGGTCCGCTTGGCCGGCGAACTCGACGACGTCCTGAGCGAGCACCGGTGGGTGTCCGGAGCGCCGGACCAGACCTCGCGGTTGCCGGCCGGCGTCGAGGTCGTCAACGAGAGCAAGCACGACCGGCACAACACGCTGCTCGTCCGAACGCGGGAACGGCTGCTCAACCCGGCGTTGACGGCGAGCCCGGTCGACCTGGAGGACCTGGTTCTCGCCTACCTCGAGCGGCCCGGGCCGGGCGTCGGTGTGCAGCAATCGCAGCCCTCGCGCGTAGGAGGGCTCCGATGATCTGGACCACCTGGCGCCAGCACCGGGCCGAGGCCGGCGTGGCCGGGCTGATCCTCGCGGCACTCGTGGCGGCGATGCTCGTCGTCGGCTCCGCCGCCCGAAGCCGGGCGGACGCGCTGGGCCTGCCCGGGTGCGCGGTGGCGAAGGGCGAGTGCGGCAGGGCCCTCGAAGCGCTGCACCGCGACTTCCACACCATCCCACCGTTCACCGCTGCGCTCATCGCCATGCCGTTGCTGGCCGGGATGTTCTGGGCGGCGCCCCTGGTATCGCGCGAGTACGAGGCCGGCACCCATCGCCTGGCCTGGACCCAGTCGGTCAGCCCGCGGCGCTGGATCGTCACGAAGCTGGCGCTGATCTTCGGCGCACTGACGGTCGCCGCGATCGTGCTCGGGCTGCTCGCGACGTGGACACTCGACCCGCTGACCGCGGCGTTCAGTGGCCGGTACAACAGCACGTGGTACGACACGCAGGGCATCGTCCCGGTCGCCTGCATGCTGTTCGCGCTGGCCGTCGGAGTCGCGGCCAGCGCGGTGATCCGGCGGACGATTCCCGCCATGGCGATCACGCTGGTCGTCTATGCCGCGGCCCGCATCCCGGTCCACTGGTTCCGCTCGCAGTTCGCGCCGCTGGCCAGCCGATCCCGGACCATCCCGCTGCGCACCCTGCTGCAGAACCCCACCGGCTCGCCGGGGGACCTGCTCAGCTCGTCGGTGCCGCCCGGAGCGTGGCTGCACAGCGTGAGCATCACCGACCCGTCCGGCCACGCCATCCCTGCGAACACGGGCAACTTCGACGTGCTGCAGAACTACTGCCCGCACCTTCAGTCCAACGCGGCGCGCACCGGCCTGCTGAACGTGGACGCCTGCCGGAGCACCGTCGCGAATCTCAGCCTGCACGGGAAGATCACCTACCAGCCGGAGTCGCACTTCTGGCTCATGCAGTCGGTGGAGAGCGCGATCTTCGTGGTTGCGGCCGCGCTGTTCGTCGCGGTCGCGGTGTTCGCGGTGACGCGGCGCCGCCCCACCTGACCTGCCCGCTGGACCGGTCGTGCGATCTTCTGTGGCTATGTGCAAGTCGCGACTTGCACGATGAGAGTCAATGTGCAAGTCTTTACTTGCACATAGCTGAACCTCGAGGGGAGCCGAATATGACCGACGATCGTGTCGAACGGACGATCCACATCGCCGCGACGACCGAGCGCGTGTGGGACATCCTGACCAAGCCCGAACACATCGGCCGCTGGTTCGGATCCGGCACTCCCGCGACCGTGGATCTGCGGCCGGACGGAGTGATGGTGCTCGAACCCATGCCGGGCGAGCGATACCTGGCCCGCGTCGTCAAGGTCGACCCACCGCACTACCTCGCCTACCGCTGGGCCAGCGCCTACCCGAACGTGCTCGCCGACGAGACGAACTCGACCCTGGTCGAGTTCCAGCTGGCGGCCGAGGGAACGACGACGCGCCTCACCGTCTGCGAGAGCGGGTTCGCCACTCTCACGATCCCGGCCGGTCGCGAGCCCTTCGCCTCGTACGGGAGCCACAGCCGGGGGTGGACCGAGGTCATCCGCAACATCGCCGACCTCGTCGAGCAACGGGCCTCATGACGAGCGCCCTTCTCGATCGTGCGGACGAGCTGTTCGCCGCTCTCGCCGAGCCGAACCGTCGCCTTCTTCTGGAGCACCTCGGCACCTACGGTGTCGCCACGGCTACCGCGTTGACGGCCGAGCTTCCGGTGACCCGGCAGGCGGTGACGCAACACCTCGCGGTGCTCGAGAGCGTCGAGCTCGTGACGAGTGAACGGACCGGACGCGAACGCCGCTACACGGTGAATGTCGAACCGCTCACCGCCGCGGCGAACTGGATGAACCAGGTTGCCGCGCAATGGGATGCCCGTCTCGCCGCGATCAAGGCACTCGCCGAGGCAGCGACCGACTAGCCACGCGTGCCCACCGTAGGAGAGGCAATGACCAGCGACGACAAGGTGGTTCTGACGACCGGCCCCGGCTCGGGTGCCCTGCCACGAGGGACGGCCGCCGCGACGCCGGCCGCTCTGATCGTGACGCTCGGGCTCGCCGCCGCGGCCTGGGTCGGCGCCGTCCGGCAGATGAGCGGGATGGACATGGGAGTTGCGACCCGGCTCGGTTCGTTCGGGTTCTTCGTCCTCCTGTGGGTGTTGATGATGGCGGCGATGATGCTGCCGGGCGCGGTTCCGGCCGTCGTCAGACGTGCACACACCGGCGGGCAGGTGCGTGCGGTGCCGCTGTTCGTCGGGTCCTACCTCGCCGTCTGGACGCTCGTGGGTCTGGCCGTGTACGCGTTGTACCGGCCGCACGGGTCTCTCGCCGCCGGCGCGGTGGCGATCGCGGCCGGCGTCTACGAACTGACACCCCTCAAGCAGCAGTGCCGGCGGCGATGCCGCGACAGCGTCGGCTCCGGTTTCGCCTACGGGGTCCACTGCGCGGGCTCGAGCATCGCACTGATGCTGATCCTGCTCGCGCTGGGTGTCATGAGCATTGCCTGGATGTCGATCATCGCCGGCGTCGTCCTCACGCAGAAGCTCCTGCCGGCAAAGGCCACCTTCGATGTGCCACTGGCCCTGACGATGATCGGACTCGGAGTCCTGATCATCGTCGCGCCCTCGACCATTCCCGGCCTGGTACCGGCGATGTGATGACGAAGGAGACAACCGAATGACCGACCACATGACGGCAACCCGGGAGCAGTGGCTAGTGGCGCGGCTGGAGTTGCTCGAGGCCGAGAAGGCATTGACCCGACGTGGCGACGAGCTGGCGCGACAGCGGCAGGAGCTGCCGTGGGTTCGCATCGACAAGCAGTACCGCTTCGAGACCGACGCAGGTTCGGCGGCGCTCGCCGATCTGTTCGGCGGACGTTCCCAGCTGCTCGTCTATCACTTCATGTTCGGGCCCGAGTACACGGCAGGGTGCCCGTCCTGCTCGGCGATCGCGGACGGCTTCGACGGCTCCGTCGTCCACCTCGCGAATCACGACGTCACGCTGTGCGCGGTGTCGCGGGCTCCGCTCGGCAAGCTCCAGGCGTACAAGCGCCGGATGGGCTGGAGCTTCCCCTGGGCGTCTTCGTTCGACAGCGACTTCAACTACGACTTCGGCGTGGCGCACACCAAGGAGCAGTGGGAGTCGGGAGCCGTCGAGTACAACTTCCGCACGAGCGACTTTCGGCCCGCCGAGGACAGCCCCGCGCTCGCCGAGTTGGCGTCGAGCGTTGGAACGGACTTCGCGACGTACCGGCGAGAAGGGCCCGGTGTGAGCGCGTTCAGGCTCGAGGACGGCGTCGTGTACCACACCTACTCCGCGTACGAGCGCGGGCTCGACGGACTCTGGGGCATGTACCAGTGGCTCGATCGCACGCCACTGGGCCGCAACGAGAGCGAGTTCTGGTGGCGCCGGCACGACGAGTACGACAGCCGCTGACGGCAATTTCCTGCGCTCGACCCCGGCTCGCGCAACAACTGCCGATCATCGCGGTACTACCCGCTGCCGGCACCGGCGTACCGGCTGCGATGATCGGGCGATGAGCACAGCGCACGGGGCTCACGACTACGTCGAGGATCCCCGCAACGCCGAGATCCTGATCAGTGTCAACGGCACGCTGGTGCCCCGGCATGAGGCGGTCGTGAGCGTCTTCGACGCCGGCTTCGTCCTCGGCGACGGGGTGTGGGAAGGGCTGCGTGTTGCGAACGGGCACCCGGCGTTCCTCGAGCGGCACCTCGACCGCCTCTGGGAGGGCGCCGCCGCGATCGCGCTGGATATCGGACTCACCCGGCACGAGCTGACCGGGCAGCTGTACCGCACGCTCGCCGCGAACGGGATGACCGGCGACGGCGTGCACATCCGGCTGATGGTGACACGCGGGCCGAAGTCGACGCCGTACCAGGATCCACGCATGTCGGCCGGACCTGCCACCGTGGTGATCATCGCCGAGTACAAGGATCCGCTGCCGGCGATCGCCGAGCGCGGGCTGTCCCTGTTCACCGTTCACGTCCGGCGCGCGACTCCGGACACGTTGGACCCGAAGCTCAATGCGCACAGCAAGCTGAATGACATCACCGCCTGCATCCAGGCCTACACGGCCGGCGCCGACGAGGCCCTGATGCTCGATCCGCACGGCTTCGTGGCCACCTGCAACTCGACCCACTTCTTCATCGCGCGCAAGGGAGAGGTGTGGACGTCGACGGGCGACTACTGCCTCGGTGGGATAACCCGGTCCAACGTGCTCGAACTGTGTTCGCGGGCAGGCATCACCGCGCGCGAGCGCAGGTTCAGCCTCACCGAGGTGTACAGCGCCGACGAGGCCTTCGTGACCGGGACGTTCGCAGGGCTGGTGCACGTGCACACCGTCGACGGACGCCGGATCGGCACGGGCGAGCGCGGGCCCGTCGTGCTGCGGCTGCAGTCGCTGTACCGCGATCTGGTGCGCAGCGACGTCGCCGGACGTCGCGCGCCATGACCTCCGGCGTCCGGCTGGCCGTGTGGTCCGGCCCGCGAAACATCTCGACGGCGCTGATGCGTTCGTGGGAGAACCGGCCCGACTGCAGGGTGGTCGACGAGCCGCTCTACGCGTACTACCTCGCCGAAACCGGGTTGGGCCACCCCGGCCGGGAGCAGGTGATCGCGGCCGGGCAGCGGGCGTGGCCGCTGGTGGTCGCGGAGCTGACCGCTCCGGTCGAGGGCATCTACTACCAGAAGCACATGACCCATCACCTTCTCCCGCAGTTGCCGCGCGACTGGATCGCGTCGCTGACCAACGTTCTGCTGATCCGGGATCCGGCCGAGGTGGTGGCCTCGTACGTGCGCTCGCGGGCGGACGTCGTGGCCGAGGACATCGGGCTGGTGCAGCAGGCCGAGCTCTACGCCCAGCTCGGCGGCACACCGCCGGTGATCGACTCCGCGGACTTCCTGCGCGACCCCGAGGGGTACCTGCGCTGGCTGTGCCGGTACATCGATGCCGATTTCACCCAGGCGATGCTGCACTGGCCGGCCGGACCACGCGAGTCCGACGGAGTGTGGGCGCCCTACTGGTACCACGCCGTCCTCGCCTCCACCGGCTTCGAGCCCTACCGGCCGCGCGAGATCGAACTGCACGGAGCCGCCCTCGATGCCGCGCAGCGCAGTCGGCCGGACTACGAGCGGCTCCACGCGGTCAGGGTCGTGCTGTGACCGGCGTTTCCAACCTCACGACGGTGTCGGCATCGGCGCCACCGAACGGCGCAGCGGCCTGGACAACATGAGAATGCGGGCCGCGCGGCATGGCGGCTCACTCACGCTCACCACCCGGCCGTCCGACAGGTCAGCTCACACCCAAGAAGGAACGCGGCTGCGATGGACCATTCCACTGAACTGATGCCGCCGCACAGCGGTCGTCCGGTGCGAGTGTTCCTGCTCGACGACCACGAGATCGTACGGCGGGGCATCGCCGACCTGCTCGGCGTCGAGGCCGACATCGCCGTAGTCGGGGAGGCCGGAACCGCCGCCGAGGCGCTGCGTCGCATACCCGCCGTGCAGCCCGACGTCGCCGTCCTCGACGCCCGGCTTCCCGACGGCAGCGGAATCGATGTCTGCCGCGACATCCGCTCCGCGCTGCCCGCGGTGCGATGCCTCATCCTGACCTCCTACGACGACCAGGACGCGATCCTCGCGTCGATCATGGCCGGCGCCTCCGGCTACCTGCTCAAGCAGATTCGTGGCACCTCGCTGGTCGACGCGATCCGCCAGGTAGCAGCCGGCAGGTCACTGCTCGACCCAGCCGTCACCGAACGGCTGCTCACGCGACTGCGCGACGGTGCGCAGACCGACCAGCGGCTCGCCTCCCCGACCGAACGCGAACGCGAGATCCTCACCCTGGTCAGCGATGGGCTGACCAACCGTCAGATCGGCGAGCGGCTGTTCCTGGCCGAGAAGACCGTAAAGAACTACGTCTCCGGACTGCTCGCCAAACTCGGTATGCAGCGCCGCACCCAGGCCGCTGTCTACGGCGCCGCAGCTCGCCTCAACTCCTAGCAGTGACCTTCGGCCCTACTGCCTGGCGACTGCTGCTTTCAGACTGTTGTCGGCGAGGCCGCACCTGCGGCACAGCACACGCTTGCCAGGTGAGGAGGAGAGATGATCGATCAGCTCGGCACCGTCAGCCGCTTGCCGAACGCATTCTGCCGGGGACATTGCGTCTTCTGCGGGGACACCAAGGCCCACCATGATCGCCTGCTGGCAGTCGATCAGAACGTCGAGGAGGTGATGGAGCTCTTCGAGCTCGCCGTCACCTGGGGCGAGCTGGACTACTCGGCGCAGCACCTCATCGCACCGTCGCTGTGGTCGGCCTTCGTCGCCGCTCACCGATGGCGGGACGCGGACCGGGCCGAACGGATCTTCGGACTGGCGACAGACGTCGCTGCGCACAGCGGGCAGGTCCGCGCCGGTTACCTGTGCTGACGATCGGCAGGCCGAGCCGGCGCGACCGGAACGGCGTCGGCTGCCCACCCACGGGCGCAGATGTACGCGGCCACGAGTAGCACGGTCAGGCCACCGTCGTATCCGATGACGGCGGCGGTCTCGGCGATGCCGCCGTGCACCGCGTAGCCGATGGCGGTCACGCTCAGCGCGAACTTGTTGAGGATGACGAGTTCCCAGACGCCGCGGTAGTGGTGCGGACGCAGCGACAGCAGCGCGAACAGGCTGGCGAACACGACCAGTCCGTAGAATCGCCAGGTTTCCACGACCTTGGTCGAGCCGCTCGCGGCGAGGACCGTGTAGAGCGCGCTGACCGAGGCCGAGATCGCTCCGAGCGTGGCCAGCCACATCAGCCAGGACGCGACCCGCTCGCGGGACGTTACGACGCTCGGGCCCGATCCAACCGTTCTGGCGGTGAGGGTCGACATGAGCTGCGCTCTACCGGGTGGGCCGCAATGCCGCGGCGGACCAGGTCCGGCGGTTCTCGTGCGCGTGTTGACACCGCGTACAGCGTTCGACCATGGGTAGGATCTCCAACCGCTCCAAGGGAATTGGGGTGTCGCAGTGCCGGCAGGTGCCGTAGGAGCCGCCTTCGATGCGGCGCAGTGCCGCCTCGATGTCGGTCAGTGCAGCTTCCGCGCCGGCGCGCAGTGCGACGGTGATCGGGTCGCCGGCAGCGTCGGTCGCCGGCGCGGGGCGTGCGGTCGCGGCGGTGGCGAGCTCGGCGAGCTGCTCGATTCGAAAGCGCCGTTGCTCTTCGAGCGCGGCGCGCAGCTCGGTCAGGTGGCTGGTGAGCTCGGACCGCACGGCTTGGGCAAGACGGGTCATGACGATGTCTCCTGACAAGGTGTCGGTGTAGGTGAGCATGTCCCACCATCGCCGATCGGTGCGGTGCTAGGCAGGGCCACCGTCGGTGAAGCTCACGGCGACGGCATTGCCGAACACCGGCAAGCAGGCTGTACTGGCAGTGTGCCGGTATTCCCACGGCGTCCACGGGCAAGGAAGGGACACTATGAGCACAAGCGCTCGCACCCGCCCAGGCGCCGGCGGCTCGGAGAAGGTGCCGGAGCAGGCCTGGCAGTCGGTGGCAGCAGCGGCGGCGACCGCGGCGGGCGCGCCGGCCGAACTGCTCGGAGAGTACCTCGAGCTGCTGGCCGGTGCGGCGAGCGGCGGCCGCCGTCCGGGCAAGCGGGAGCTGGCCGCGATCCGGGATCTGGGCCGGCTGGCCGCCGAGCAGGGCGTCGGGGCCGACCGGGCGGTGGACCTGTACCTGTCCGCGGCGTGGCGGCTGTGGCGGCAACTGCCCGCGGTGATGCGCGTCAAGGACGGCGCGGCGGTGCGTGCCGCGGCCGAGGCCGTGCTGCGGGTCAT
This sequence comes from Jatrophihabitantaceae bacterium, assembly GCA_050742975.1. GTDB lineage: Bacteria > Actinomycetota > Actinomycetes > Mycobacteriales > Jatrophihabitantaceae > JBDTGE01. The sequence goes on along the minus strand of JBOGDQ010000184.1, from coordinate 9,282 downwards.
CGATGATGCGGTTGCCGTGCTGGTCGACGGGCACCAGTCCGCGCGGCGGCAGATGATCCGCCAGGAGGAGTCGCTGCGCCGGGAGGTCATCGACGACCTGCTGCGCGGTGATGCGGACGTCTCCCGCATGGTCGAGCGGGCCGAACCGTTCGGGCTCGATCTCGGCCGCGCGCATCAGGTGGCGCTGGCCGTGCCCGCGCGCGGCGTGGCCGACGCGGACACGACCGCGCTCGGGCTCGAGCGGGTGATCGTCGACCGCTTCGGTGATCGTGACGTCCTGGTGGCCAGCAAAGAGGGCCAGGTGGTAGTTCTGGCTCCCGGGTCCCCGCCGACCGCTGCCCGGGGGCGTGCGATCGACCTTGCCGAGGTCCTGCACAAGGCGCTGACACGCGCGCGGACCGGTCGCCGCTGGCGGGTCGCCGCGGGGCGGCCCTACCCGGGTGCGTACGGCATCGCCCGCTCCTACGAGGAGGCACGCGAGGCGCTGACCCTCGCCGAGCGATTGCACCTGGACACCGACGTCGTGCACGCGCGGGATCTGCTCGTCTACCGCGTGCTGGGTCGGGACCAGGCCGCCATCGTCGACCTGGTGCACGACGTGCTCACCGGGCTCACCCGGTCCCGCGGCGGCGCTGAACCGCTGCTGGCGACGCTGGATGCGTACTTCGCTGCCAGCGAGGTCGCCACCGAGGCCGCGCGCCGGCTGCACATGTCCGTGCGCACGGTCACCTACCGCCTGGCCAAGATCCGGCAGCTGACCGGGTACGACCCGGCCGATCCGACGCAGCGCTTCGCCTTGCACACGGCAGTGCTCGGAGCGCGGCTGCTCGACTGGCCCACACACGAGTTGCCGGGCGGCTCTTGAACCGCGACGCGGCAACACAGTCCACGGCGTCAGTAGCCGGGCCGGGCCGGGCCGTGACGGATCAGCAGGGCCGAGCCCGACGTCGACGCCGCTGCGGCGAGATCGACCAATCCGACGAACAGGCCACAGAAGACCGACCGCAGCGGCACCGGGGCGACCGCGACCCTGTCCATGCCGGGTGCGAGACGGGTGAGCAGTCGAGCTGCTGCGTCGCGTCGCAGCTCGAGCACACCGCGATCAGTACACGCAGTCACGTTCGGCTCGCCCACCCGCCAGCCCTGCACCAGGACCGTCCGGCCTGCCCGCCCGTCGAGCTGCAACAACAGACCGGACCGGCTCGCGGCCACCCATGCGCGGTCCTCGGTCAACAGCAGTAGCGGCTCGTCCGGGCAGGCGAATCCCCACACCAGACCGGACGCCTCCCGCCTCGACAGCCCGAGCCCGCTCGCCCGTTCCCGGTCGCAGAGCTCGGCCGCGCGGCGCAACTGCCAGGCCATCCGCGCCGCGTCCCGCGGGCCGACCGGGGTGTGCGGCTGCTGGAGGACCTCGACCGCGGAGAGGTTGACTCGGCCGCGACCCCAGGACATCAGCGCCCGCACGGTCGCCAGGTCACCGACCGACCGGTCGGTCGTGGAGCCGGCTGCCAGCGCCACCCGGACCATGGCCGTGCCGTCACCGGCCAGCACGGGCTGCTGGCGGTCCATCGACCAGCCGCCCGGCACAGCAGGTCCCCCTACCTTTCCCGGGCGGGGGCGGCTGCGGCTTCGGACGAGAGGAGCGGCGGCTCACCGAAGGGCGCCGGAGTCTGGCGGAGGCGGGCCAGCATCGCCGCGGCGGCGAGATCGGCTTCGGTCAGCGTGCCCACCGGTAGGTCCGCCTCGACCACGACAGCGACGCCGCCGTGTCGGTGAATCGCCGGCACCACGTCGGCCAGCGGCGTGTCTGGGGCGACGGCGAGCGAGCGGACCCGGCTGCGGGCGGCGTCGCGCAGCCGGGTGTCCTCCCGCCGAGCAGCCGGCACTCGATCCAGATCGCGCATCGTGAGCACCCCCTGCGGCCGGCCGTCGAAATCGATCAGTGGGTAGACCAGCTGCCCTCGGTAGCCCGGTGCGAGATGGATGAGGAAGTCGGCAACGGTCCACCACGACGGCGCGGTGGCAGGCGGTGTGGTCATCACATCCGCGGCGGTGAGTCCGCGCAGCCGGTGGCCGCGGGCGGCGTAGCGTTCGCCGGCCGCGGCGCCGACGACGAACCAGCCGATCAGCGCCAACCACAGGCCGAACACCGCCCCGAGCAGCAGCTGCACCAAGCCGAGCGCGATCAGCAACGTGCCCAGCGCCTGACCGGCCCGGGCGCTGCCCTCCATGGCCCGGCCCCGGTCGCCCGAGCGGTGCCAGAGCGCGGCGCGCAGCAGCCGCCCGCCGTCCAGCGGGGCACCGGGCAGCAGGTTGAACACGCCCAGCAGCAGGTTGACCGCCGCCAGCCACACCAAGGCCGTGGCCAGCAGCCCGGAGCCGCCGAGCAGCCACGCCGCGCCGGCGAGCAACCCGCCCAGGCCCAGACTCGTCGCCGGCCCGGCGCCGGCGATCCGCGCCTCCGCACGCGGCGACCGGGCGTCACCGCCGAGTTCGGTCTGCCCGCCGAGCAGCCACAGCCTGATGCGCGTCACCGGGATGCTGTAGTGCCGTGCGACGACAGCGTGGGCGAGTTCGTGCGCGAGCAGCCCGACGAAGAACACCAGCGACGCGCCGGCCGCGACCAGCCAGTACGCCACCGTCGGCTGGCCCGCATGTGCGGACGGCAGGATCCGGACCGCGAGGACCTGCGTCAGGAGAGCCAGGATCACCACCACCGACCAGTGCGCCGACACCGGCACACCGGCGTATTGGCCCAGGGGAATGCCGGCGGCGTGCGTGTCCGTCCTCGTGCCGGGCCGAGAGCCTGTGGTCATCTCCTCGCTCCTTCCATCGTGGATGCCGCGAACCGGAAACGGCGGACCGGTCACCAGTTCTGTGGCGGGTCGCTGGCCGGAAACGACTGGCGACCCCACTCGTCGACCGCGTCCACATGGCCCGTCACCGGCCGATCGCTGACCTCACCCGCAGGTCGGTCGCCCGTCGGCTCCAGGCCGGTCGGCGTCGAACGGACCGGGTCAACCGCCATGACGAACTCCCTCGACGAGCCACCGGATCGGCGACCGCCGAGCCTGGTTACAGCGTCTCCCGGACGGCCGCCGGCGACATCGGTCGCCGGGCACGAAGTACCGGGTCCCGTCTTGCCGATGCTCGGCAATAGGGCAACGGTGGCGCCAACGCATACAACGGTCCTCGCGCGTTGCCGGTGGCAGGCAACCTGTCGCTGCCGAGCTCGCCGTTCGTACGCCTGTAATACCGACGCGGGTGCAGCCAGACTCGGCTTACCAGCCCGAACACGATCCGACGACACGGAAGGTGAGACCAATGCTGATCCGTATCCGATGCTCGACGTGCCAGCTGCCGTTCACCACAGTTCGCGCGCTGCTCGAGCATCGTGCGGCGCACGATCTCGCGGTCGGCGACGACGCAGGTCCGTCCGCGCTGCCCAGCCGCGCACCGACGCCGGCCAGGGCGCTCGAGCACGCGGCTCGGGCCCCGGCGGGTTGACCCCGGAGATCTGAACTCTCGCGACGCCATGTCGGGGAGACAATGAGCAGATCCCGGACGAGGAGGAACGAATGTCGACCAGTCAACGACCGATCGTGCTCGGAGTCGATGAGTCCGCGGGCACCGAGGCCGCGCTGCAGTGGGCTCTCGACGAGGCACGCACCCGCAACGCGCCCGTGCACCTGCTGTGCGCCTACCGCTGGGGACTGCCGTATCGCTGGGATGCGATGTACGCCAACGTGGGCGATCCCGAACTGCGGCACATCCAGCGCAGCGCCGAGGATCTTGTCGCCAGGACGGTCGCGGCCGCGAACCGGATCGCCTCCGACGTCGAGGTGACCGGCGAGGCCGTCGACGGCAACGCCGCGCAGGCGCTCGTCGATGCCTCGTCCGACGCCGCCCTGGTCGTGCTGGGATCACGGCACCTCAAGGCGCTCGGTTCGGCTTTGCTCGGGTCGGTAGGCGCAGGGGTAGCGGCGCGCGGCGCCTGTCCGGTCGTCGTGGTCCGCGGACCGGCCGGGCTGACCGCGGAACAGGCCGCGGTCGTGGTCGGCGTCGACGGCACCGATGCCGCTGAACCGGCGCTCGAATTCGGGTTCGACCATGCCAGACGGCATCGCGTGCCGCTGCGCGCCGTCCTGTGCTGGCGTCCGGACCTGCTCGCATCCATGCAGTGGCGTCCCGAGCCGCCGGCGCCGGCCCGCGCCGAGGCGTGGCTGTCCGAGGCGCTGGCCGGCTGGCGCGAGAAGTACCCCGACGTGCAGACCGACGCCGCGGTCGTGCGCGACCACCCGATCGCCGGCCTCGTCGCCGAGTCCACGGCACAGCACCTGTTGGTGGTCCGCAGCAGAACCCGCTATGCCCTCGCCGGAACCCTGCTCGGCTCGGTCAGCCAAGGTGTGCTTCACCACGCCACCTGCCCCGTAGCCGTCATTCCCGCCGCAGCGAACTGAGATCAGCGCGCTACGGAATCCGAAGCGAGATCCACCGGGCCTTGGCCGGCCGCGCCACCGACGGGTTGCACCATCGGTGCGGACAATCACCGCGGCAGTCGCGCAGCTCGCCCGGATGCGGGCTTGGTTGCCAGGTGGGCAACGCACAGCGACGGTTCGACGAACGGATCGAGCCGCTCCGCCTGCAGCGGCGCATCGAGCTCACCGAGCAGACCCTGCATGAGTCCGAGGTGAATCGAGCAGATGACCTCGCTGTGCGATTCGGCCACCTCGCGGAACGGGCACTGATGCAGCAGGATCCGGCGCTTGCGCCCGGCGGTGACTGCCTCGGGAGCGAACCCGATGTCGTCCAGAGCCGACACGAGTTGTCTGGTCGCGGACGCCGAGTCGACGCGTTCGAACGGCGCGGGCCTGTTCGCCAGGTATCGTCCCCACGCATCCCCGGCCTCGAGGGCGGCCTTCGCCGGGTCCGAGGACTGCGATGCCAGCAGACCGGTGAGGATCTCCGCGAGCAGCCGATAGCTGCGAGGCCCGGTAGGGGCGGCGTCGGAACGCGCCGTGTAGAGGGTTCGGGGGCGGCCCGGAAGTTCACGATCCTCGACAGCGCGCTCGGCCAACCCGGCCTCGACGAGAGCGTCCAGATGAAAGCGTGCGGTATTGGGATGCAGGCCGATCTGATCCGCGACGTCTGTGACCCCGAGCGGACCGGCGGCCCCCTGCACCAGCGCCCAGACCCGGGACCGGGTCTGGCCGAGTACCTGAGTCTCGGGATCGGTGTGCGACGGGCTGGTGGTCACAAGTGTTTATTTTCCCATCGCGCACCTGTAGAAACAACTATTCTTGCAAGTTTGCCACTGTGTGAATCTGCAGAGACGGCACGGGCCGTTGCTCTGCCGGTCGCCGGACCAGTGCTGCCGGCACGCCGCTGAACCGCGGCGCGCTGGCGAGTCCGCTCAAGCGTCGCTCCGCGGTGAGGCGCCCTTTGTCCGCAGCGTGGTTGCGAGCTGCTCACGCAGGTCGTCCCATGCCTGCTCGAACGTGGCCACCCCGTCGTCCTCGAGTTGCTGCACCACGCTGTCGTAGTCGATGCCGAGAGCGCGCAACCGATCGAGGACCTGTTGCGCGTCGGCGTAGTGGCCGCGTACCGAATCGGCCGGCACGACGCCGTGATCGGCGACCGCGCGCAGGGTGGCCTCGGGCATCGTGTTGACGACGCCCCGGGCGACCAGGTCGACTACGTACCGGGTGTCGGGGTAGGCGGGATCCTTCGTGGAGGTCGAGGCCCACAGCGGCCGCTGGGGACGCGCGCCGGCAGCGGCCAACGACTTCCACCGAGGGCTGGAGAACACCCGCTCATAGTGCTGATATGCCAGGCGGGCGTTCGCGATCGCAGCCTGCCCGCGCAGGGTGGAGGCTTCGGGCGTCCCGATCTTGTCGAGCCGCAGGTCAACCGCGGAGTCGACGCGCGAGACGAAGAACGAGGCAACCGACCCGATGCTCGCCAGATCGTGACCGTTCCGGCGGGCCTGCTCCAGGCCGTCGAGGAAGGCGTTCATGACTTCCTCGTAGCGGGCCAGCGAGAAGATCATGGTGACGTTGATGCTGATCCCTTCAGCGAGGCAGGCCGCGATCGCCTGCAGCCCCTGATGTGCGGCGGGGATCTTGACGTACAGGTTCGGCCGGTCCACGGCCCACCACAGCGCTCGCGCCTCGGCAATCGTCGCGGTCGTGTCGTGGGCGAGTCTCGGGTCGACCTCGATCGAGACCCGCCCGTCCACCCCGCCGGTTGCGTCGTAGACCGGGCGGAGAATGTCGCACGCCCACCGCACGTCGAAGGTGGTGAGCGCCCGTAGCGCCTCGTCGGCCCCGACCCCGCGAACGGCCAGGTCGCCCAACTGGGCATCGTAATCAGCCCGGCCACCGATCGCCTTGGCGAAGATGCTGGGGTTGGTGGTCACCCCCGACACGTGATCGTGCTCGACCAGCGCGGCCAGGCTTCCGGACGTCAATCGCTCGCGGCTGAGGTCGTCCAGCCAGATCGACACGCCCTCCTCTGTCAACGCTGCCAACTGTTGTGTCATGGTTGCCGCATCCTTCCGCCGCGAGTTCGATTGAGTTACTACGACTGCTCCAGTGCAAAAGCGGTTCCGCGTTCAGCCGTGCCGCGTGCGTCGCATCGCCGTCAGCAGTCGATCGGAAGCGGCGCCCGCCGGGAACGCGCTCGCCAACCGGGTGAAGGTCAGTGCGAGCAGGAACAGCGCGACATCGCGCATCATGATGTCCCAGTAGCCGCTGATGAGGGCGAGGTTGACGATGATGCCCGCCAGCCACAGTGCAACGACGTAGCCGCCGATTCGCGGCAGAAGCAGCACGAGGATGCCGGCCACGATCTCGACGACCCCGACGAAGTACATCGTCTGGTGAACGGTGCTGAACGGGCTGATCCAGTGCTGGAGTTCCGGAGCGAGGTACTTGTCCCAGTTGACCATGACGTGCGCGAACTTGTCGGCGCCGAACAGGATCGGCACCAGGGCGAAGCCGATGCGCATCAGCCAGAATGCCTGGAAGATCGGATCGGTCTTCAGCCGTTCGCTCGTCGACTGTCGCGATGGGCCCGGGACCGCTTGCGTGCGTGCCGCGGTGCTTGTCATGGCACTCTCCTCTGTATCGGATATATAATTCAACGATAGAACCGGAACGCTATTTCGTCAATGAAAGTGTCCGATAGAACGAATCACGACGGGAGACGCTGATGCAGGCAAGGGGCTCTGACAAGTTCGACGAGCAGGTGGGTCGGATCGCTGCGCTCGCTGAGCCGATCCGGCGCGCGCTGTACCGCTACGTCGTCGCCCAGCCAGACCCGGTCGGCCGTACCCAGGCTGCTGACGCTGTCGGCGTTGCCCATCACGCGGCCAAGTTCCACCTGGACAAGCTCGAGGCGGACGGGCTGCTCGACGTGGAATACAGCCGCCCGCCGGGTAGGCGTGGACCCGGGGCGGGCCGGCCGGCGAAGCGCTATCGCCGCTCGTCGAGGGAGGTCGCGGTGAGTCTGCCGGAACGGCGCTACGACCTGGCGGGGCGGGTTCTGGCCGAGGCGGTCAGCTCAGCGACAAAGTCAGGAGTACCGGTTGCCGACACGCTGCGGGACGCTGCGACCGCGGCCGGCCGCGCGCTGGGGGAGCAGGCGGGCGCCAAGGTGGGTAGACGGACCGGGCGGGCAGCAGCGGTGCGGGCGGTCGGCGACGTCCTCGCCGAGTGCGGCTACGAGCCGCGCACGGACGGTGGTTCGATCACCTTGGCCAACTGCCCGTTTCACGCCCTCTCCGAGAACTACACCGAGCTGGTCTGCGGGATGAACCTCGACCTGCTCGACGCTCTGGTGAGCACCTGCGAGCGGGCCGGACTGCGCGCCGCGCTCGACCCGGCGCCGGGTCGGTGCTGCGTCACCATGGGCAGGGCTGATTAGCGCCGCTCTGATCACGCGTCGTGCTCGTCGCCTGATCGAGGATGGGTGGTGACGAGCTCGGTATCGACGCCGAGTGCGCCGACCTTGGTTGCGCCGCCGGGTGAGCCCAACGGTGCGTCGCGGCCGGGCAACTGGTCGGTGAAGAAGCGGGCGTTGTCCCCGGTGTAGATGTCCCACTTGGCCGGCAGATCGTCTTCGTAGTAGATGGCTTCGACCGGACAGACCGGCTCACACGCACCGCAGTCGACGCATTCATCCGGGTGGATGTACAGCGATCGGCCGCCTTCGTAGATGCAGTCGACGGGGCACTCCTCGACGCACGCGCGATCCATCACGTCGATGCAAGGCTCACCGATCACGTAGGTCATGGCTGACTCCTTCTGTCCTCCGGCCATCGGTCGCTGTTCGCCCGCGAGGCATCAGCAATAAATACGAGTATAGATCGGTAATACTCTAGCGGTCCATCTGTCTGTCCGGGCACCCCGTGAGCGGCCTGTCACACTGCCGAGGACCGGCAATTCCGCGGCCATCAAGGCGTCCGATGGCGAACGGCGCGCGCCGAGTGCCCACAAGCGATGCTTGATCCGTTGGCGCAGGCAGCCACCCATCCGCGAATGGCTGCGGGCGCCGGAACGGAGCGTCGAGCCATGACCGGAATGCACGTGCGCCAGTGCCCCCGTTGCGTGTTGCGCTTTACCTCGAGCAGCGAGCTCGAGGATCACCTGGCCAATGACCATCGTCCGCGTCCGAGTGCTGACGAGACACCTCTCGTGTCGCCGCCCGCGCCCGCTGTGTCAACACCGACGCCGACGCTGACGCCACCCCCGCCGGTGGGTGCACCCGAGGCGTCGCGGTGGCGAGCGCTGGGTTCGGTGCTCGTCCTGGCCGGCCTGACGCTGGTCGCGCTCATCGCTTGGCTGGCCTCGGCCCTCACCGCACTGGTCACCGGTGGCCTGGTCGTGCTGCTCGCCGTGTGCTATCAGTGGCGGGCCCGGGTTCGCGCCCGCGTGCGCATCCGGCGCAGGGAGCTGGAAGACAGTCGAGTGTCGTGAGGCCGCAGGCGGGCCTACGAGGTCCGGGGATGGCAGCAGTGCGCAGTGATGCAGTTCCCTCAGCGCTAGGAGGACCGATGTCGGAGAGTGTGCTCACCACCAGTTCGCCTCGGCAGCTCTCGTGCCCGAAGGCGTGTGCCGATTACAGATCCGCGAACGCTCATCACGATCGCCTGCTGGCAGTAGAGCACGATCTCGATGCACTGGTCGACCTCTTCGACCTCGCGGTGACCTGGGGCGAGCTGGACTACTCGGGGCAACGCCTGATCGGGCCGGTGCGCTGGCCGGATTTCGTATCCACCCA
>JBOGDQ010000183.1:0-2697 GCA_050742975.1 Jatrophihabitantaceae bacterium | reverse complement strand
GTACGTCATCCGTGCCGCGGCCGAGGGCAGCGAGCCGGACCCGCTCATCGACCTATCCCAGATCGACTTCGACGGGCTCGCCGCTAAGTTCGCCGGACGGAAGCGGGCCGAGACTGACCGATTCGCGGCGCTGCTGAAGCAGCGTGCCGTCGCTGCGGCAACCCGTAACCCGACGCGCTATGACCTGGTCCAGCGCATTGAGGAGCTTATCGCCGACTACAACGCCGGCAGCGTCAACATCGACGAGTACCTGCGCCGCCTCATCGACCTGTCGAAGTCGTTGACCGACGAGGAAGAGCGCGCCGTCACTGAGGGTCTCACCGAGGAAGAGCTGGCAGTCTTCGACCTGCTCACCAAGCCTGAGCCGACGCTCACTGACGCTGAACGCGAGATTGTGAAGGCCAGCGCCAAACGGCTGCTCGCGCACCTGCACGACAAGCTCGTGCTGGACTGGCGGCGCCGGGCTGCGACGACCGCCGACGTCCGCGTGACGATTCGCGATGTGCTGGACGCGGACCTGCCTGCGGACCCGTACCCGCCGGAAGTTTTCGACACCAAGGTCCAAGCTGTCTTCGATCACATCATCTCGGCCTATGGCGACGACGGATCGAATGTCTACTCGGGTGATCGCGTCGAAGCTGCCGCTACTGGCGCGGGAGTTGCGACGCTCACGGCACCCGATTTGGCGTCCGTCGCCGACAGCGTTGTCGAGCGAATCCGCACCGACGCCGAGTTCGCGTCGCTCGTCGCCGAGCAGCTCGGCCTGCCTGGTGGGGCCGCGCTACGCACTGTCGAGGAGATCCTCGCGAACGAGGAAGACTTCGTCGTCGAGTTCAAGTCGACTGCACGGTGGGATCTGCGGGAAGGCAAGCCGAACAAGGCGATGGAGGATGCCGTCGTGAAGACGATCGCCGGCTTCCTTAACACCGACGGAGGCACACTGCTCATCGGCGTAGATGACCGAGGCGTCGTGCTCGGCCTCGATCACGACTACGACCGGGTCCAGCCGAGGAACGGTGATGGTTTTGTGAACTGGCTGACCACCCACCTGATCAACGCGCTCGGCCACCCGCCTGTGACTCGCGTCCGGGCTCGGATCGCTGTCCACGAGGGCAAGCCGCTCTGCCGGGTCGACGTTGCGCGGCATAGTGCGCCGGTTTGGGCGAAGACCAGCAAGGGCGATCGGGTTCTGTTCGCCCGCTTCAACAACTCGACTCGCGCCGTGCCCGCCGACGAAGCCGACGCATACGTCAGACTGCGGTGGCCTACTTAGGCCATCAGATGATCGCGCGCGGTTATCGCCGGATTCCCGCGCCTGGAGATGGCTTGTTGCTGAAGGCGCGGGCGTAGTCGATCTCCGGTGGACGAGGTGAGGCTGGCTTCGGCTCGTCGATGTGGCCCCTACGGGCGACGTGACGGCTCGGCGTTGACGGCATTTCCTTCGGATCGACCTCGTGCTTGCTGCGGCTTGTGGCAAGTGCGTCGATGAGACGCCAGCTGAGCGCGGCTGCGGGCTGCTCGTCCGGTAGCGGCTCGGCGGTCACCCGACGGGTGAGTCCGGCGACGTCGTGGCCGTCGCGGTGGGCGATTTCGAGCTGCCGCTCGAGCGTCGGCCAGTGTGCGTCCCGTGTCAGCCGGGGATCAATGGTGTCGGCCAGTTCCCGCGCCAAGAAATTGTGGCAGGCCGTGGCAGCCGGGACCTCCCTTTCGAATCTCTGGTCGAGGTCGCGCTGGCTCCGCCAGCCAGCAAGATCGTCGCAACGCGGGCCGGTGGGCCGCGTGTCGGTGTCGGGAACCGCGTTGACGGCGCGCCACACCCCGAGTTCGCCGACTACGTCGCGTTCGACAAACGGTGCGGCCCATGCGGGCGCCGTCTCGGCGGTCCATGCCACGGCCCCAGCGCGGCACAGTTCCGCATCGCGACGAAGCGATTCGACGCGTCGGTCGAAGTAGCGGCCCCAGTCGAGATGTTGCGCAAGCTGCGTGGGCACGGGCGGCAGTCCGGGCAACGGTCCGGGCGCGCGGGACTCGTCGTACTGCAGCCGCCATGCCAGCACCGCGGCCGCATCGGTAGCCGAATCGAGTCGCTGTGCCTGCCCGGCGCGTTGCAGTGCGGCGTGGGGGTTGGTGTCGTCGAGACCGATGGTCATCAGCCGCGACCGCAGTGACGGCCAGGCCCGTCCTTGATAGGTGCAAACCGTGACAAGGATGCTCGGAGGGGTTGTCCCGACGGTCGTAGAACTTGAGGTGGCGGTCCCCCGCCTGAGTCCTGCCGTGCGGTAGGAGTTGGGCATCCGCCAAGACACACCAACCAAGAAGGGGACCGCCGTGACCAACAACTACCAGAAGAACGCGCCGAGGACGAGCGCCGAGCTGCGGCACGCCATACCGGAGACGGTGAGCGTGTCGATGGCTGAGATCGCTGAGGACATGCGAGAGGGGCTGCTGGCGCTCGCGGTCGGTACCGGGCTGCAGGTGATGCAGTCGATCATGGCCGAGGACGTGGCTGCGGTGTGCGGGCCGAAGGGCAAGCACGACCCGGCCCGCACCGCGGTGCGCCACGGCACCGAGGCCGGCTCGGTCACCCTGGGCGGGCGCCGGGTGCCGGTGCAGCGGCCACGGATGCGCGCGGCTGACGGGAGCGGCGAGCTGCCGGTGCCGGCCTATGAGCTGTTCAGCAGCACCGAGGTGCTGGGT
>JBOGDQ010000182.1:0-2364 GCA_050742975.1 Jatrophihabitantaceae bacterium | reverse complement strand
CATCGACGTTCTCGACATTGATCGGCGCCTCGACCACGTCTTCCCAATCGAGGGTCAGCGGCGGCTCATGATCGTGCCATTCGACCGTGACCGGCACGCTGCCCGTATGCAGGCCGGTGATCAGCCGCAACGCACCGGGATCCGCTGCGCCGCACAGGCCGTTGACCTGACCGCCGATGGCGTGGTCGAAGTCGATCTCGTGCCCGAGCGCCTGCACGTGGATGAATCCGTACTGCACCTGCAACTCGCCGTCGAACAAGGTCCGCATGGCAGGCAGCATGCCCTATCGCAGCGGCCGGCGCTCGAGCCTCAGCCGGCGCGCAGCCGGTACAAGGCCGCCTGCTCGGGAAGCAGCTCCGGAGCAGCGACTCCGGCGTTCGCGAGCTGCCGCCCGGACACCCCGGACGACACAAGCTCCGAGTGCGATCCGTCGGCCGCGACCCGCTCCACTCGGTACCGCATGTCGGCATCGAGGCCGGCGAAGCGGACCGGCGCCGCGCCGTAGCGGTCACCGGCGGCCGTCCGGACGAAGTTGAACAGCGCCTCGCGCCGGTCCGGCGCCACCACCCCGTACAGGACGGTCCCCGGGTCGGCGGGGCGGTCGACGCGCACCAGCTCGCCGGAGTGCAGCAGCGGGCGCAGCGACTTCGCCAGCGCGACCCATTCGGCCAGCTGCCCGCGCTCGTCCGCCGAGCAGGTGGTCAGATCCCATTCGATCCCGGCGTGGCCGAACAGCGCCACGGCCAGCCGGAAGTCCAGCTCGTGCCGGCGGCCGGTCGTATGCGAACGCCCCGACGCCACGTGGGCGCCGATCAGCTCCAACGGCAGCAGCGTCGACACGCCTGCGACGATCCCCACGCGTTCGAGCGGGTCGATGCAGTCGCTGGCCCACACCCGGTCGGTGTGTTCCAGAACGCCGAGATCGATCCGGGCACCTCCGGACGAGCAGGACTCGATCTCCAGGCCGGGGTGCCGCTCGCGCAGTTCGGCCATCAGCCGGTAGGCCGCCAGCGTCTGCTCACGCAGCGCCGGCCGGCCCGCGCGCGGCCCACCACGATGGACCGGATCGGCGACGTCCCGGTTGTGGTCCCACTTGAGGTAAGCGAGGCCCAGCTCGTCGATCAGGGCCGACATCCGCCCGAGCAGGTGCGCGTACGCGGCCGGGTGCGCGAGGTCGAGCACCTGCTGGTTGCGCTCGGCCGGAGGCATTCGCCCCGGCGTCCCGAGCACCCAGTCCGGCTTCGCGCGAGCCAGGTCGGAGTCCAGGTTCACCATCTCCGGCTCAAACCAGAGCCCGAACTGCATACCGTGCGAGCGCACGTGATCTGCCAGCGCGCCGAGGCCGTCCGGCCACACCGCGGCCGAGACGGTCCAGTCGCCGAGGCCTGATGTGTCCTCGCGCCGCGAGCCGAACCAGCCGTCGTCCAGGACGAACCGCTCGACGCCGATCTCGGCCGCGACGTCGGCCAGCGCCGAGAGCCGGGCGAAGGACTGGTCGAAGTAGACGGCCTCCCAGGTGTTGAGCGTGATCGGCCGCGGGCGTCGCGGATGCGCCGGCCGCGCGCGCAGCATCGCGTGCAGCCGCCGGGACGCCCCGTCCAGGCCCGCGTCCGAGTAGACGCCGTAGACCCACGGCGTCGTGATCGACTCGCCCGCGCCGAGCACCACCTCACCGGCCGCGAGGATCTCGCCCGCGCCCAGGACGACGGACCCGGTGTTGAGCCGCTGCACGAGGTAGCGCTGATCGCCGGACCAGCCCAGATGCACACCCCACAGCTCGCCCGTTCGGTGGTCGAAACCGGCGCTCCCGACGCACAGCAGCAGCGGCGAGTCCGGGCCGGTGCGACCACGCCGGGTCTCGCGCAGCCAGCTGCCCTGATGCAGGGTCAGCCGCTGCTGCTGCGCCTCCTTGGGCCACCGGCCGGCGTGGTCCACGACGTCGACGACGTGCTCGGGGATTGGTAGCAGGGTGAGCAGATCGCCCACGGTGTAAGGCGATTCGCCTGCCGCGGCGGTGCTGGTCAACCTCTGCCGTTGCCGCAGCACGCCGGAGGGCATCAGCTCTAGCTCGCCGTCCAGCCGCAGCCGCGCTGATTCGTCCGTGCCGCGATAGTTCAGTCGCAGGTCGTGGTGGTCTGTGCCGGCCGGCGCGAACAGAGGCTGACTCGCCGTGCCGTCGCGGTGACCGGTGAGGCCCGGCCAACCGGGCCAGCCCTGCGCCCGGGTCGGCGACAGCGTGAACGTGCCCGCGGTGCTCCGGCTGCCGCGCGGGTGCAGTTCGCCGTCGACGCCGGGCAGGGCGTTGTAGGCGCCATCGTCGAGCTCGCCGAGGTCAGCGCCCCAGTGCACGACGCGCGGCAGCGA
>JBOGDQ010000181.1:0-2336 GCA_050742975.1 Jatrophihabitantaceae bacterium | reverse complement strand
AGCGAGGGCAGCGCTCTCAGATCTTCATGTGGGCGATGATTGCGCCGGGTGTCGGCTGCTTCGAGCCGCCGGCCGGTTCGACGGACACGCCCATCTGCGCGGTGTCGGCGAGGTTCCCGCTGGCCTGGACCAGCACGCTGCCGCTGCTGTTCGGGGTGAACAGGCCGGCCGAGGTCGCGGTTCCGGCGGGGTCGATCATCCATAGCTGGTAGGTCTTGCCGGCGGGCGGGGCGGGGATGTCGTGGCCGATCAGGACCAGCCGCTGCCGGTTCTTGGAGTAGATCAGGGTGGCGTGCCCCGAGGTCCCGATCGCGCCTGTGACGGTGCTGGCGTCCGGACTGTCCAGCACGCGGGTGATCGCGCTGGCCCGGTTCTGGGAGTGGGTCGCGTCGTGGTGCTGCTGGTATCCCCAGGCTGCTGCGGCGGCCGCGATCAGCATGCACGCGGCGGCGACCGACTGCCACAGGCAGCGGCGCACCGGACGGGCCGTAGCTGGACGACGTTGCCACGGGTTGGGGGCAGCGGGCGGACCTGGCCGATCGAGGCCAGCACGCCGGCACGCCGCGCGGTCGGCGGTGGCGCGGCGCTGGTGTGGCGCTGGTGTGGCGCTGGTGTGGCGCTGGTGGTGGCCGTCGCGGCCCGCAGGCCACGCACCTCGGCCTCGCAGTCCGGGCACTCGGCCAGGTGCGCCTCGAACCGGGCGCGCTCGGGCGGCGCCCGTTAGTGCACTGAGAAAACCGATCGCCGGTCTCGACGGTCCGGATGCGACTTCTTAACACCCGAGGCTGAGGCCGCCCTATAGTTGCGCCGGGAGGAAGGCACGATGTGGCGAGCTGCGGTGGTGGCGCTGGCTGTCGCCGTGCTCGCCGGCTGCAGCGCGTCGACGCCCGCAGCGCCGGGCCGGACCTCGTCCTCCTCCGCCCCGCACGCCGCGCCGGACCCCGGCCCGCCGACGAGCAACGCAGGGCCGTCGGCGGCGCCGCAGGCCTGGCGCATTCCGGCTGGTCGCACCGGTGGCATCGAAGGCTTCGCCGACCGCACCAGCGTGCTGGCCGGGCAGCCGGTCCGGCTGTTCGTGTCGACGACGTCGCCGACGTTCCGGGTGCTCGCCTTCCGGATGGGCTGGTACGGCGGTGAGCTCGGCCGGTTGACGTGGACCTCCGCGGCGGTTTCGGGTCACCGGCAGCCGGGAGCGGTGCTGGTCGCTGCGGGGACGCGCACGGTAGCGGCGCCGTGGGAACCGTCGCTGAGCGTGTCGACGGCGGGCTGGGCGCCGGGCAACTACCTGCTGCGGCTCGACGGCGCCCGCGGCGGCGAGCGGTACGTACCGCTGTCGGTGCGCACGCCCAGCGCACGCGGCCGGGTCGTCCTCGTGAGCCCGGTGACGACCTGGCAGGCGTATAACCTCTGGGGCTGCTGCGACCTCTACCAGAACGGCCGGGCCGATTACGCGAAGCGGTCCTACGCGGTCAGCTTCGACCGGCCCTACCTCGCCGAGGACGGCGCCGGCGAGTTCCTCGACCGCGAGTTGCCGGTGCTGGCGCAGGCCGAGCAGCTCGGACTACCGCTGGACTACGTCACCGACATCGACATCGCCGACGTGCCCGACCTGTTTGCCGGCGCACGCGCGGTGATCTCGATGGGTCACGACGAGTACTGGTCGCCCGGCATGCGCGCCGCGGTGACCGCAGCCCGGGACGCCGGGACCAACCTGGCCTTCCTCGGCGCCAACGCCGTCTACCGGCGCATCCGGTTCGCCTCGACGGCATGGGGGCCGGACCGGCTGGAGATCAACTACAAGAACGAGTTCCTCGACCCGCTGCTCGGCAAGGACAACGCCCAGGTCACCGCGAACTGGCCGTCCTCGCCCGATCCCGACCCGGAGTCGAGCCTGCTCGGCGCGCAGTACGGCTGCCGGCTGCACGGGCCGAACGAGCCGGGCGTCGTCGCCGACCCGAGCAACTGGCTGTTCGCGGGGACGCACGTGCACGCCGTCGAGCAACTGCCCGGGCTGGTCGGCTACGAGGTGGACGCGCTGCAGTCCAGGTACACGGTGCCACAGCACATGCAGGTGCTGCTGCACTCACCGACGCACACGTGCCCCGGCAACACGCCGCCCTACGCCGACACCACCTACTACGTCGCCGCCAGCGGAGCCGGCGTGTTCGACGCTGGCACGATGGACTGGGCCTGCGCGGCAGGCGACGCGTGCAGCCCTTCGGTGCCGGCGCTCACGGCGACGGTGGTGCGAGCCGCCACCGACAACCTGCTGCGCGCCTTCGCCCTCGGTCCCGCCGGACGGACCCCCCGGTCCCACCTCAGCGGCGGAGCGTAGC
>JBOGDQ010000180.1:0-19739 GCA_050742975.1 Jatrophihabitantaceae bacterium | reverse complement strand
GGCCCGCCCCGAGCTGATGCTCGGAACGGGCCGCCGTCACGTTTCGGTCAGTCGTCCCAGGGGCCGAGACCGCTGTTGTCGTCTTTCACAGCACTTCTCCTTTGCATGTATGGCCCGTCTGCGACACCGCGCGCGTGAGAAAGCGCGACATCTGCGGAGACGGATTGTCGTCGTACCTGTTCCAGGTCCGTGACGACTTGAATCAGATCGGAGGCAAATGACCCTCCGGCAGCCGCGAGGTGGGCTGCTAGCGTCCACCCTACCGGACGTGGGCGGCTGTGCACACTTGTTTGGGGCGACGTCGGTCCCGGCGCCGCCACTCGCAAGCTCGGGTGGACACCGGGACCGACACGCGACCTCGTCGCGAGGGCGGCCGGTGCGTGGTCACTTTGAGTCCCGCTGGGAGGTCAGCTGCCGTGGTCGGGTTGGGTGCGTGCCACCGTGTGCCCCGGGGAGGTCCCCTGCCGGACGGGCCGGAGCGCTGACGGGAGGCGTAGCTAGGCTCGGGCCATGTCACGTCCAGACGGCCGCGCGGCCGACCAACTCCGTCCGATCACCATCACCCGCAACTGGCAGGCCTACGCGGAAGGGTCCGCGCTGATCGAGTTCGGGGCGACCAAGGTGCTGTGCGCGGCGTCCGTGCAGCAGGGCGTTCCGCGCTGGCGCAAGGGCAGCGGGCTGGGTTGGGTCACCGCCGAGTACTCGATGCTCCCGCGCGCCACCCTCACCCGCAACGACCGCGAGTCGGTAAAGGGCCGGATCGGCGGCCGCACCCACGAGATCTCCCGGCTGATCGGCCGCTCGTTGCGCGCGGCCATCGACCTGTCCGCGCTCGGCGAGAACTCGGTCTCCATCGACTGCGACGTGCTGCAGGCCGACGGGGGAACGCGTACCGCCGCGATCACCGGCGCGTACGTCGCGCTCTCCGACGCCGTGTCGTGGCTGCGCGTCAAGGGTGCGCTGGCCCGTCCGGAGCCGCTGCTCAACTCCGTGTCCGCTGTGAGCGTCGGGGTCATCGACGGCGAGCCGCGGCTGGACCTGATGTACGAGGAGGACGTGCGCGCGGAGACCGACATGAACGTCGTGGTCACCGGCTTGGGGGAGTTCGTCGAGGTGCAGGGAACCGCCGAGGGCGTGCCGTTCCGCCGCGACGAGCTCGACGCGCTGCTCGACCTTGCGGTCAGCGGGTGCGCCGAGCTGGCCCAGCTGCAGAAGGCGGCCCTGGCCCAGCAGCCCGCAGCCCGGTGAGCCGGATCCTGCTGGCCAGCCGGAACGCCAAGAAGCTCGCCGAACTGCAGCGGATTCTCGCGCCCGAGCTGCCCGAGCTCGACGTCGTCGGCCTGGACGACGTCGAGCCGTACGACGAGGTCCCGGAGACCGGCGCGACGTTCGCCGAGAACGCCCTGATCAAGGCCCGCGAAGGCCATCGGCACACGGCACTGCCCACCGTCGCCGACGACTCCGGGCTCGAGGTCGACGCGCTCAACGGCATGCCCGGCGTGCTGTCGGCGCGCTGGGCCGGCCGTCATGGCGACGACGAGGCGAACCTGCGACTGGTCCTGGCCCAGCTGTCCGACACTCCCGGCGATCGGCTCGGTGCTGCGTTCAGGTGCTCGGTCGCGTTCGTCGACGGCGATGTCGAGCACGTGGTCGACGGTCGGATGGACGGGCACCTGATCCGCGAGCCGCGTGGCAGCAACGGCTTCGGCTACGACCCGATCTTCCTACCGGACGGGTTCGACCGGACGAGTGCGGAGCTGGCGGCCGCGCAGAAGGACGAGATCAGCCACCGCGGTAAGGCGTTGCGGGCACTCGTCCCGTACCTGATCGCCCGCTCGAGCGGGACGAACCCGCAGCGGTAAGCGCAGCCGAGTCTCGAGGTCGACCCACCCCGTCCTGGCGGGGTGAGCCGACCTCGGGTCCCTCCCGTGGCTCCGTCAGCTGCTGAGGCTGTCGAAGTCGTGCGCACCGGCGACCTCACCCGTGCGCGGCCGGATCCGATCGAGTAGCGCGGTCAACTCCAGCCACCCGTGGAAGTCGCGGACAGCGGTGTCCTCGCACGCGAGTGATCCGCGAATGCTGTCGGCGCTCGGCTCGAGTTCGAGGATCACGCGCTTCGCGTCCGACGGTCCTGCCATGCCGAACAGCCTGCGGTCCGGCGCTGGTCTCCGCCCCAGGGCCGCACCCCAGTAATTTGACGCCAGTCACACATCTGCCCGTAATATCCGGATCGTTCCATCTTCGTTGGTCAGTAGTAGCGCGCAGTGGGCGCGCTGGTCAGGTTGGTAAACACGTGCGGCTGCCTCGGGGTCATCAGGATCGGCTGGTCGGACGCGACCGCGAGGTGGCCGCGCTCGACGCGTTGATCGACGGTGCGCGCGCGGGCACCGGCGGCGCGCTGCTGATCGAGGGGGCTGCCGGCCTCGGCAAGTCCGGCCTGCTCGCAGTCGCCGCCGAACGGGCGCGGGTGCACGGAGTGCAGATCGTCGCGGCCCGAGCGGTCGCCGGCGAGCGTGACTACCCGTACGGCGTCGTGCTCCACTTGTTCGGACGCGCGCTCGGCGCGGAGGGCAGCGCTCGCCGACGCGGCCACTTCGCCGGAGCGGCCGAGCTGGTCGAGCCGCTCTTCGCCGGACGCTACGTCGAGAGCGATACCCGATCGACCTTCGCCCTGTTGCACGGTCTGTTCTGGCTCACGGTGAACCTGGCCCAGGGCACGCCGCTGCTGCTTTGCGTCGACGACGTGCAGTCAGCCGACGACGGGACGCTTTCCTTCCTGCAGTATCTGGTCACGCGTGTGGACGACCTCGCGGTCGCGGTGCTGATCGCGGCCCGTCCGGCTGTCCCGGCGGAGGGTAGTGGCCCGCTTGCCGACATCCGCTCCGAGTTGGCGACGCGACGCGTGCGGCTCACCCCGCTCCTGCTCGGTGCGGTCAGCGAGATCGTCCGCGCCGAAATCCCCGAGGCGGACGCCGAACTGTGCGCGGTGTGTGCCGAGGTGACGCGTGGCAATCCCTTCTACATCCGTGAGGTACTGCTCGCGCTGGGCGACGAGGTGCCGGCGCCCGCGGCCGACCTGAGCCACCGGCTGCGGGACATCGGGTTCGCCACCGTCAGCCGCGCCGCGCTGGTGCGGCTCGGCCGGCTCGGCCCCGACGCGATCGCCTTGGCCCGCGCGCTGGCCGTCTTCGGCGATGGGACGCCGCTACGTCGCGCGGCCACCCTGGCCCGGCTGCAGTTCGACGTCGCGGCACGCGCCGCGGAGGTGCTCGCCGGCGAGGAGATCGTGCGGCTCGGCCGGACCCTGGACTTCGGCCATCCGCTCATCGGCCAGTCGATCGCCGACGAGCTGCCGCCCCTGCAACGCTCGCAGGCCCACCTGCGGGCCGCGCGGCTGCTCGGCGAGGAGGGCGCTGCGGTCTCGCTCGTCGCGTCCCACCTGCTGCAGGCACCGGCGACCGGCGACCAGTGGGTCGTCTCGGTGTTGCGCGAGTCCGCGCAGCAGGCGCGGATACGCGGACTGGCAGACGTCGCGGTCCGCGAGCTGCAGCGGGCGCTCGAGGAGCCGCCCGATCGCGCGAGCCGGCCGACCGTGCTCGCCGAACTTGGGAGCGCGGAGCTGGCGGCCGGGCTGCCCGTGGCGGTCGAGCACCTGTCCGCCGCTGCTGCCGTTCAAACCGGACCCGCGCGGGTGGAGGTGCTGCGCACGCTGGCGCGCGCGCTGTCGCGTGAGGGCAGGCGGATGGAGGCGGCGCGGGTCCTCGAGCGGGCGCTCGACGACGGGGCGCGGTCGGAGGCTGACCTCGAGTACGAGCTGCTCAGCGACTACCTGGTCAACGCGCTGTTCGAGACAGATCTGCGCCAGCGTGCGATCGAACGCACGACCCGGCTCACACCCGACGCGCCGGCCGGCTCGACACCCGCGGAGCGGGCGCTGCTGTCCGCGCTGGCGATCCGGTCCGCTCAGGACGCCGAGGATGCGGCGAGATCCGTCGAGCTCGCCCGGCGCGCCTGGTCCGACGGCGCGCTGCTGGCCGATCAGGGTGTCGACGGCCCGGGCTGGCTGATGGTCGTGTGGACGCTGCAACTGGCCGACGACTTCGCGGGCGCCGAGCAGGTGGCGTCGGCTGTCATGGCCGAGACCCGTCGGGCGGGATCCATCGACGCCTTCGCCACCGCGAGTTACACCCACGGGCGGGTGCAGTTCGATCTCGGTTCGCTGGTCGAGGCGCAGGCTGATGCGCAGCAGGCGATCGACGCCGGCCGCTCCGGGTGGAGCCGGTTCCAGGGCGCGGCCTACGCCCTGAACGCGCTGGTGCTGATCGAGCGCGACGAGCCGGCGCTGGCGCAGGCGACCCTGGACGAGGCGGCCGAGGCCGGCTCGGCCAGCGGGATCGAGCGGCCGTGGTTGCAGTTCTCGCTGGGCCGGCTGCAGCTCGCCCGGCATCAACCGGCCGAGGCGCTGGCGTCGTTCACCGCGGCCGGCGAATGGTTGACGAGCCGCCTGTCGGTCGAGCACACCGCGCTGCCGTGGCGCGACTACGCCGCTCGAGCCGCAGTCGCGGTCGGCGAGCCAGCCCTCGCGCACAGCCTGGCCGAGCCGCTCGTCGCGCTCGGGGAGCGGGCCGGCCTGCCGGTCGTCCATGCCCGCGGGTTGCGCGCTCTGGCCATGGCCGACGGAGCGGGCGGTGTCGCGAGGCTGCGGGCTGCATGCGACCTGCTCGCCACCTCGGCCGCGGCGCTCGAGCACACCGAGGCGCAGATCGCCCTCGGCGCCTGGCTGCGGCGTGGCGGTGATCGTGCATCCGCGCGCAAGCCGCTGGCGGAGGCGCTGGACCGGGCGGTGCGGATCGGCGCGACGCGGCAGGCCAGGCACGCGCGCGACGAGCTCGCCGCGGCCGGGGGCCGACCACGTCGCGAGACCCGCACCGGCCCGTCAGCATTGACGCCGAGCGAGCGGCGGGTGGGCCGGCTCGCTACCGACGGGCTGTCCAACTCGCAGATCGCGCAGGCCCTGTTCGTCACGCCCAAGACCGTCGAGTACCACCTGCGGCACGTCTACCAGAAGCTGGGCATCACCGGCCGGGCCGGCCTGGCCGCTGCGCTCGCGGACAGCTGAGCCTCCCGGCCCGGACTGTGCTGAGTAGGTTCGCAGCCATGACGGAGCCCCTCGAACTGCTCGACGAGTCCTGGTCCACCGCGCTGGCTGTCGTTGCACACCCCGACGACCTCGAGTACGGGACGGCCGCAGCCATCGCGCGCTGGACCGGCCAGGGCAAGCGCATCGGGTACTGCCTCGCGACGAGCGGCGAGGCCGGTATCGACGGGCTGCCGCCGGAACAGTGCGGTCCGTTGCGCGAGGACGAGCAGCGCGCCTCCGCGGCGATCGTCGGCGTTGACGTCGTCGAGTTCCTGGGCTACCCGGACGGTGTGCTCGAGTACGGCCTGCCGCTGCGCCGGGACATCGCCCGTGCGGTGCGTAGGCACCGTCCCGACGTCGTGATCACCGGCAACTACCACGACACGTGGGGTCCCGGGATGCTCAATCAGGCCGACCACATCGCGTTGGGGCGCGCCGTGCTCGACGGCGTTCGTGACGCCGGCAACCGCTGGGTGTTCCGCGAACTGCTCGACGAGGGCCTGGAGCCGTGGCCGACGAAGACCGTGCTCGTGTCCGGCGGGCAGGCAACGCACGGGGTCGACGTGACCGAGACGTTCGATCGGGGCGTCGAGTCGTTGCAGGCCCATGCCCGGTATCTCGCCGGGCTGGGAACGCACGCGATGGCCGAGCCGCGCGAGTTCCTCGAGTCGTTCGCCCGCAGCACCGGAACACGGCTGGGCTGCACCTTCGCGGTCGCGTTCGAGGTGATCAGCCTCTGACCCAGCCGGTGGCGGGCGACGGTTCCTCAGGAGTCCGGCCGGAGGTGCACCGGCGCCTCCTCCGCGCTCGATGCGTCGCCGGCCGGCCCGACGTCCTCGGCCGTCTCGTCCGACTCGGTGTCCTGCAGGCCTCCCTCGTCGGGGGAGACCAGCCGCCCGGCCCGGGGATCGGGCGCGTCGTCCGCGCCGTCCTCGGGGATCTCCGGCTCCTCCCGCGAGAGCTGCTCGTCCAGGCTCGGGTCGTCGCCGGTCAGGTTCTCGATCGGATCCATGTCGTCTGTCATGTCCTCACCTCGCCTCGAGCGACTTCGCCTCGTTCTGGGCTTCCCGCTCGACCGGCCGGGCAAACCGCTGTCCGGGCTCGCAGCGTCAGGGCGCGATAGAAACGCGAGCGACCGGGTAGGCATCGATAACGAACTGATAACGAACGGTCGTCGTGGGTCGGGTGCTTCGCCGGCTGCGCCGTGGTCGTTCTGCGGCAAAGGAGCCGAGATGGAGACCGTAGCCAGCACCGGGTGTGTCATCGACGCGCTGCCCGATCATCAGGTCGAGAGGCACAAGTGGGTCAGCATGCGTCGCGGCTCGACCCGCCTGGTGCGGACGTTGTCCACGGCTTCGGTCGTTGCGGTGCTCGTCTGTGCGATCGCCTTCGTGGCGCTGCACCTGCTGCCGACGAGCGGCTCCCTCGACCCGGTCTCCGTTCCCTTGAGCAGCTATGCGTTGACACCGGACGGCTGGTTGTTCGACGGCGGTGTCCTGGCGCTGATAGTCGCCCTGGTCAGCCTGGTCACGGCCCTGGTGGTGGCCGGCGAGCTTGCCGGGCCGTCCTGGCCGGTGCTCGTGACGACGGGGTGCTGCCTCGCGCTGACGGTCGTGGTCGCCGTCCCGGATCGCACGCTGCCGGACGGTGCGCTGACCACCGGTGCGCAGCTGCACTGGGTCGCAGCGATGGCTGCCTTTGCGGGCCTGCCGATCGCCCCGCTGTGTCTGGCTCGGCGCCATCGAATTCGCCTCGGTTGCTCCTGGCTGCCCCGGCTCGCCGGATGGCTGGGGGCCGCCGCGACCTTCTCGTTCGGAGCCCTGCTCGGCGGGAGCCTCCTGCGCTTCAGCGGTCAGCCGAACGTCTGGCCGGTCGGGGGAGTCCTGGAGCGAGCGCTCGCAGGCAGCGAGATCGTCGCCGCGCTGATCCTGGCCGTGTGGCTGTTGCGTGGCTGCCGCTGCGGCCAGGCAGCCGGTTCGACCGATTACTGCGACCGTTTCGCAGACTTGCCGAACGGGCACGCACAAGTCAAGACAGCCGCGAGAGAATCGGGGAAGGGTCATGCGTCGGTACCAGAACATGCCCCCAGTTACTGATCCTGGGGTGGCCGGCCGGTCCAACGGGCTTGCGATCGCCGCGTTGGTCTGCGGCATCATCGGGCTGTTCCTGCTCAACATCATTCTTGGGCCGCTGGCCATCATCTTCGGTGGCGTCGGTCTTTCGCACGCGAAGCGAGGAGCAGCGCATCACGGAATGGCGCTCGCAGGCGTCATCCTCGGAATTGTGGACGTGATCATCTTCGTCGTCCTCCTCGCTGCCGTGAGCCACAACGGCGGCAGCGCGTACTTCCGCGTCGGCTAGTCGGGCGTACCGACGCACGCGAGCGCAGCGCGGGCGGCTACTCGGTGACTGCGCGGTGACACGCGATCAGTCGTGCGGGTACGGGGGCTCACCGGGCAGCGACCTGGACTGTTCAGCCACGTCGGCGTCGTCCGCCGCCAACCGATCCGTTGCGGTGGCCGGCTCGTCCGGTTCGAATGCGTCCGGGTCGTGATCGGCCTGTTGCTCCAGCCAGTCGTCCGACGGCTGTTCCGGTGATGGTGGAGCAGCGTCCTGCTTGGTGCGGGCGTCCTTGCGAGCTGAGTGCTTTCCCATCGGTGGCAACCTTTCCGGGCCGGGCCAGGACCTGTTCGCGGTAGAGGGCAGGCCCTCCCTTCGACGCGCCTGGTCAGATGCCGTCTACCCCGCGCGACGCCATTCGTACCGCGGCTGCTGACCGGCACCGGCACCGGCGCGCGGGGCGCCGTCGAAGTGGGCCGTTGGGGAGGCAATCCCGGCCGCGGCCGTGCGTTCGGCCGTAGCATTGACCTCGGGTGGTGCCGGGTGGTGCTGCATCTGACCGGTGGTGCTCACCGGTACGCGTGCCGAGCCCAGGGCATAGGCCATGAACGCTAGAGATCGCGGCATCACAGCCTGGCGAGGACTTCGTATGTCGACCGTCGTCCTGGCCATTTGCGTGCTCGGGTTGACGGTGGTCAGCGCGGTCGTGATCGCGCATCACTCCCGGTCCACCCTTCGATCAGCGTCGCCGCCGACTTCCGCTCGGCGTCCAACCCCGGATCGGCCCAGTGGCTCAACGAGAGCGGCGTTGGCGAACCAGCCGTGGCTCAAGCCGCCGGGGGCGCACACCGCGGGGCATCTGCGGGCGGGTTCGGATCCGGCTGTGCTGCCGTCCGCGATACTCATCGCCGACAAGCTGAACAATCGGCTGATTGTGGTCGACCGGCAGGGCCGGATCCGTTGGCAGTTCCCGCGACCCGGCGATCTGGCTCCTGGCCAGAACTTCCTGATACCGGATGACGCCTTCTTCACCCCGGACGGCAAATACATCATCGCCACCCAGGAGGACCAGGCGGTCATCACACTGATCGACATCGCCACGCATCGAATCGTCTACCGCTACGGCGTGCCTGGCCGGCCCGGGATGACGGCGAACCACGTGAGCAACCCCGACGACGCGCTTGTGCTACCCGACGGCTACATCCTTACCGCAGACATCAAGAACTGTCGGATGTTGCTCATCGCACCCGGCAGCCACCGCCCCGCGCGGGTCATCGGTCGGACCACCACCGCCTGCCTGCACGACCCGCCCGCGCGCTGGGGCAGCCCGAACGGGGTCTTTCCCATGCGAAACGGTCGTTACCTCGTCACGGAGATCAACGGCGACTGGGTCGACGAGATCGGCCTCGATGGCAAGGTCTACTTCGTGGCCCATCCGCCGGGCGTTTCCTATCCCTCGGACAGCAATGAGATCGGCCCAGACCGCTACCTCACCGTCGACTACTCAAACCCGGGCCAGGTCGTCGTCTTCGACGTCGCAGGCCGCAGGATCTGGCGTTATCAGGGTGCGGGTAAGGACACCCTCGATCATCCTTCTCTGGCGCTGCCCTTACCCAACGGCGACATCGTGCTCAACGACGACTACAACCACCGTGTGGTCGTCATCGATCCACGCACCGATGCGATCGTGTGGCAGTACGGCGTTACGGGCGTTGCCGGCAAGCAGCCAGGCTATTTGGACAATCCTGACGGCATAGACCTCGTCCCACCGGATTCGCTGCTGGGCACCCACCGAACGACGATGGGGCTCTGGCCGGCTCCGCCAACCAGGTGATGGACGGAACTGGCAGTTACCCCACAGGCGATCGCTTATCTGTTGCCCCCCGACCGCTGCGTGCCCACCGGTACAGCGGCCGGCGGTGGGCGGACTGTTGGCTCGTGGACCCGCGCCAGCGGCAGGGCACGGGGGCGGGTCGAACCGATGCTGCCCGTGCCTCGCCTGCGGGCCAAGGCCGCAATCACGCAGACCGTGAGCGCGGCGACGATCACATTGAGCAGCACGGCCTCCGAGCCGGACTGGCCGGGCAGTTGCACCACACAGGCGATCGCGCTCAGCGCGATCAGCCAGTCCCGCACGACGCCGTCGGCGGCCGGGGCTAGCAGCACCACGGCGCCGAGCAGATACCACGGGTACAGCACCGGGCTCAGCAGTGCGACAGCCAGCAGGCCGTACCCGATCGTCCGGCCCAATGATCGATTGCGGGCCGTCGCCAACAGGTACAGGCCGATGCATCCCGCCGCCGCCAGCGCCGCGACCCGCCCCCCGGCCGCAGCGTCATCCACGGAGGCGACTGGGATCACGTGGCGCACGAACGTGGCGACGATGCTGGCCGGCGCAAGCGGTGTCCGCACCTCGCCCGGTGTGGTGAGCGCAGCGATCCAGCCCCACCCGTGCCGGACCAGCAAGCTCAGCCCCATCACGGCGACGAGCGCAACGCCGCCGTCCAGGGCCAGGTGGCGCCAGGCCCGCCGGCCACGATGCTGGCCGGCGTGCGCCACGATTAGCGCGAGCACAGCGAGGAACGCCGGCGCCTTGATCGACCCGGCGGCGCAGGCCAGCAGGATCGCCATCGCCCAGTGTTGCCGTCTCGCAGCCAGCACGCAGCCCAGCAGCAGGACACACATCGCACCGTCCAGATGTGCAGCCGAGACTACGGTCAGCAGCAGCAGCGGATTCAGAACGGTCAGGGCGAGCGTAAGCGCGCGTTGACGCCCGGCCAGCCGTGAAGCGAGCACTCCGATCGCAGCCAACGCCAGTACGCCCATAACCCGAAACTCGATCACCGCGCCGAGCGGGCTGCCGCCGCTCAGCGTGACGGCGAGGTGCTCAAGGGCCAGCCCGAACGGTCCGTACGGCGTGGGCGTGCCGCGCCAATTGATGTCGACCGCGCTCGCCGCCGCAACGTGACCCAATGCGGACGGACCAGCGGTATATGGATCCAGCCCATGGCGCAGCATCAGCCCCTGCGCGGCGTACGCCCAGACGTCACTGCTGAGCAAGGGCGGCCCGAGCGCGAAGGGCGCCGACCATACGGCGCCGACCCACCACACTGCTCGAGGTCGAACCGTCGGCAACACCGCCAGGGCGGCAAGCCACAGCAGGACCAATGCCACGATCCCGGCCCACAGCACCAGTCCAGGAGCGAAGTCGCGAGGCGCACGCCCTCGGGTGAGAAGGAGCCCGAACCAGCTGGTCAGGGGAGTGGTGGTCTGCGCCAGCTGCACGCGGGCGCCGGCCACGACGACGATCCAGCCGAGTGCGAATCCGGCGACGGCCAGTCCGGCGATCGTTCTTGTCGGAACTGGCTTACCGCTCCGGGCAGCCTGCAGCGCTCGGGTGATCCGCAGGCCGGCCCTCAGCAGAGTTGCCCACCCCTCCGAACGTCGTTCGCGCGGCTCGCTCGACCTGCGGTCTGTGTCCGGACCCAGCGCGCCGTCCCTCAGTGCCCGCGCTAGCGTTCCGATCACTGGCTCCCCGCGGTCGCAGCCACTGCGCCGCGATCCATGCGTTGCATCTACCGCACCGCAGTCCGGCGGAGCGACAGGGCGCAGGTCAGCACGGTATCAATCATGCCCGCTGAGCCTTTCGCATTTCTCTGGCACCGCTGTGAATCGCGTGGGACCACAGCGTGCAGCTCGGGTGCCCGCAGAAGGGCGCCTACCGATACGGTCGGCCGGTGACACCCGCACTTTCGGCCGGCGCTCCGGTAGCCGCCACATGAATGAGCAGTCGCCACGCCTGTCCATCGCACAGTTGCGGGCGCTTGCCCAGCCGCCGGCGGTCATGGGACGGCGCAACTCCGAACACTGGGCCGGCGCGCTGTACCTGCGCCGGATCTCGATCTACCTGACCCGGGCGCTGCTCCCGACCGGCATCTCGGCGAACGGCGTCACGTGGCTGATGACGCTCACCGGCGTTCTCGCCGGCGCCGTCCTGCTGTGGCCCTCGCTCTGGGCCGTGCTGATCTGCCATCTGCTGCTGCAGTTGCAGATCCTGCTCGACTGCAGCGACGGCGAGGTCGCGCGCGTGCGCAAGCAAACCTCGCCGGCCGGCGTCTACCTGGACCGCGTCGGGCACTACCTGACCGAGGCTCTGCTGCCGCTCGCGCTCGGCGTACACGTCGACGGCGGCCTGTCCTCGGTCGGCGGCTGGACGACGCTCGGCGCCGTGACCTCGATCGTCGTTCTCTGGAACAAGTCGTTCGCCGACCTGATCCACGTGGCTCGCGCCTACGCCGGGCTCGGACTGCTGTCGGAGAGCGCGTCGGTCGCGGCCGTCCGGATCGGGACGTTGCGGCGGATCCGGCGGCTGCTCAAGGGGTTCCCGCTCTACCGGGCGTTCGTGGCCTTCGAGTTCTCGCTGATCACGCTCGCCTGCGCGGTAGTCGACCGGATCGCGGGCGGTGACCACGTCCTGCGTGGGTGGACCGTGGTCATGCTGCCTCTGGCGATCGCGTTGGCTGCAGGGCACCTGACCGCGATCCTGCTGTCCTCGCGGCTCACCGCGCAGGATCGCTAGCCTCAGCCTCAAATGATCGGGGGCTGGCCGAGGCGGGCGAGGTGTGCCACGGTGCGCCACCGGATCGGGCGCCGCGTACCGCACGCAGTCGTCCACCCGCTGGCGAAGCCGCGCCACCAGGTGCCGAGCGAGGCCGGCTCGCGGGCCAGCCGCAGGTGGGTTATCACCATCCAGTCGAGCAGGTAGAGCACCATCAATGGCGCGGGCAGGTTCCGGCGCGCGACCCACACCCGGTTGCGCGCGCTGTACCAGAGCAGGTCCGGTCGGTCGTCGACGGCCGTGGGGTGCCGCGCGTACAGGCCACCGTCGTAGTGCACGATCCAGCCTGCGTCCCACAGCTTCCAGGCCAGGTCCACCCCCTCGTGGCCGTAGAAGAATTCGCCACCCCACTGCCCGACCTCCTCGAAGGCTCGGCGCCGGACGATGGTGACCCCTTCGGCCAGCGCGAACGCCGGACCGGACCGCACCGGGTCCCCGACGTGGGCTCGCGGAACCCAGCGCCGCATCGTGCGGCCGTCGTCCCCGATCACCCGAAGTTGGACGGCGCCCAGCCGGGGCCGCTGAACGAATCGGTCGACGGCGGCTCGCAGCGTGTTCGGCTCCGGCAGCCAGGCGTCGTCGTCGAGGAACAGCACGAGGTCCGCGTCGACCAGCTCGGCGCCGAGGTTGCGGCCGGCCGGGGCCCCGACGTTGGTCCCGACGGCGTGGGTGCGCGCTCGCGGATCCAGCCCTGCGGGCGTCCATCCGTTGCCCACGACCAGGACCTCGGTGGCCACGTACTGCTGGGCGAACACGCTGTCCAGGCAGCGTGCCAGTTCTTTCGTCCGGTCGCCCCGGCTCAGGATGACGACGGCGACCTCGACCGGGTCTGGCTCTTGACCGTAGGGACTGGGCACGCGCCGGACGGTAGCTATCGTTACGCTGCGTATTCTCTCTTGTTCCGCTGCGCAGCCTGTGTGGCCGCCACGGTCGATCGCCTGGCGGTCAGGGTCTGCTGCGCCGCACCTTGCGGGTAAGGACGTTGGCCAGCTGAGCAGCGCGGAACAGGCGATAGCCGTCGCGCTCGATCAGCAGGACTTTGAGCTTCGCCCCGACGCCGCCGCTGGGCAGGTAGCCGCGCGGGCGGTGCCGGCGGAACGCGGCCGAGGCGGCGTGGAAGAACTCGCGCCGGAACCCGGGCGGGATCCGGCCGGCTTCTTCGAGCACGGCGGGCACGTGCCGGGTGATTCGATCAACCAGCCGCGGCCGCCACCACTCCAGCTCCGGATGGCTGTCGAGGTAGGCGAACACCCGCTCGTACTGCGCGAACAGGTCCAGGTGACGCTGCCCTGATGTGCTCAGGATGTTGCCGGTTGCCCGCTGCCTGTACAGATAGCAGACCCGCTCGAGGGTGGCGAGCGGGTCGGCCGTCATGAGCACCGGGTAGGTCCAGGCAAGGTCCTCGTAGTACCCGTCGGGGAACCGGAACCCGTGCTCGAGCACGTAGGTACGCCGGTACGCCTTGTTCCACGCCGACGGAAACACCTCCAGCAGCTCGGGCCGCTCCCGTGCGCGCAGGACCGCCGCGGGCGCGAGCCACCGGGCACTGACGTCCGCGACGACCGTCCCGTCGTCGTAGGTGCGTGCGAACCCGAACAGCACGACGTCGGGCGAGTCGGTCCGTGCGATGCGATCGGCGATCGCGTCGAGCGCGGCGTCGGCGAGCAGGTCGTCGGCGTCCGCGAACAGCAGGTACGCACCGCGAGCCCGTTCGATGCCGATGCTGCGCGCACCGCCCAGGCCGACATTCGATGCAAGATGCACCGTGGTGAGCCGGGGGTCGCGCGCCGCGTACGAGTCGAGCACCGCTGCGCTGCCGTCCGTCGACGCATCGTCAACCGCGACGATCTCGAAGTCCGGGTTGGACTGTCCCAGGATCGAGTCGATACACGCCGGCAGGAAGTCCACGACGTCGAACACCGGCAGCACGATGCTGAACAGTGGCTGGTGGCCGTCCGGCTGCGACTGTCCGGTCGCCGATCCGGACACCGATTGACCAGGATGGTTCACGGTTCTCACCTTCGATGATGGCTGCGGTCCTGCCGTCCGCGTCGGCAGGACCTGCCCGGCGAGCGCGAGTCTAGGACCCTCCGGCTGACGAGCGGTCCCCCCGGTAGTAGGAGTAGAGGGTCGTCGAGTTCCGGCACGAGGACACCGCGGCGACGAGCAGCCGGGATCCGTGGATGTCCAGACCCTCGGTCTCGCTCGGGCCGAGACAGCTGCTCAGCTGGGGGACCGCGCCCAGCAGCGACACGCTCGCGTCGACGGTGCCGGCGCGCGGCGGACGGGCGAGGCGGACGGCCAGCAGCTGCCTGGGGACGCCGTACAGGTCGGTCCCCGGATCGTCGGTGGCACACACCATCGCGGTCGGGGCGTTGAAGGCGCAGCCCTGCACGTCGCGCATGGGTCGCGTCAGCGTGATCGCACCGGACAGCTGCAGGTCGCGCGAGAGCGCCGCGGGGGCGTCGAAGCCGGGCAGGCGGAAGAGCAGCAGGCGCCGCACCGTGCCCCACTCGCCGGACACGAACCAGCGACCGCCGGGCGCGATCGCGGCGAACGAGTTGTTGTAGGACTCCCCGCGGGCGAGCGGGTGTACGTAGTAGCGCTGTCGACCGTCCGGTGCGGTGAGGACGAACAGCTTGGCGTTCGCGCCCGCGCGGCCCTGGTAGGCATCGAGCAGATACCCGCGGTAGGAGTCGGGGTCGCCGATGTGGACCCATCCCTGGCGCCGTAGCCGCGGGCTGACGCTTGCGCCACCCCTGGTCACGATCTTCGATGTCCCGTTCGGTTCGCTGACGGTCGCGACCCCCTGGTCGGCGTTGTCGTTGTCCATCGTCTGCGAGCTGCGCAGCGTCCACGGGCCGGCAGTGATTCCGGAGGGGACGCCGGCGGCCCCGCTCGCCAGCTCCAACTCCGGCGTCGAGGCGAAAACAGCCAGCGTGATAAGGACAAACGGGCACAGCCATCCTCGCGCTGCGCCTGTCAGCGCCCGCCTGAATGACGATCTCATCGAGCACCGATCCGGGAGTGCGGCCCACCTCGGGCCGACGGTGCGGTGATCGTCTGCGGGAAGCCTCTGCCGCCCCTCTCAACATCACGAACGACCCGCGCCGCAGAGTGCCCGAAACCCGACATTCCCGCTCACGATTCGCGACGACACCCCTGATCACGCTGGGTGAACTCATAGGCGTTCATCGCCGTGCCTCAGGCAACCCGCTGTGCGTACAGGTCGCAGCTGATGCCGAAGGCAAGGAGCGGGCTCATGTCCTCATCGGTGCTCTACATGTCGATGTCCCTCGACGGGTACATCGCGGGTCCGAACGACGATCGGGGTAACCCCGGCGGCGACGGCTTCATGCGGCTGCACGATTGGTTCGTCACTCCGGCGGGGGAGATCGGCCGGCCGCCCGGTCCGGCCGGGGAGTTGATCGACGAGATCAACGCGACCGGGGCGGTCCTCGTAGGACGGCGGACTGCCGAGCAGGTCGATCACTGGGGAGGTGATCACCATGGCGTCCCGATCTTCGTGCGTCCGCGTACGGCCCGCTACCCGGTCAGCAGCTCAAGGCCCTGCGGGCGGCGGTCGGCTACGACTTCAACTGGCCGCCGACCGCTGACAGCGGCCCGTTCCCGTTGGCGGCGGTGGTGCTGTCCCAACGGGACATGTCGGGTTATATCGCGGCCCAGCAGCAGCTCACAGCGGCAGGCCTGCGCGAACTCGCGGCGTCCGGACTTCTCAGCGCAACAGATGTTGCACGGGGGACCGCCTACCTGCAGAACGGTTCGTCGACGGCGAGCGAGCAGCAGGGCGCCACGGCGCGGCCGGTGTCGGGCACGGTGGCAGGCGACGGGTCGGCGTATCTGTAGCAGTTGCAGCGATCACGTGGCCCGCGTGGGCGTTGTTCCTTGATTCGGCCGGGGGCTGCAGATGATGGTCGCGAAAGCGACCCGTCAGTCGGATCGCTCGCCGTCCAGGTGAACGATCCGGCGCTGAACATGCCGCCGATCGCCCGTGGCGGAATCGAAGGGTCAGCGCCAAGCCCGCTAGCTCCAACACCGCCAACGGCATGGTGGCATTCATCCGGCCGAAGCTGCGAGCTGGCCCGCCCCGCTGCGGATCACTGTCCGGTGCGGTCGGGCGACGATTGCGTCCTCAGCGACGGGGCGCGCCACGAAGCTGCGCGTTTGGGGTCAGGGTGCGGTCGTCGAATTCGCTTCCCACGGATTGAGGCATGGCACGCCGAGCGGTTCGAAGTGCTTGGTGTTCCGCGTCACCACCGTCATCTGGGCGGACTGTCCGACGGCGGCAGTGAGGGCGTCGTCGAACGGCGCATGCTCGGGAACTCGGTACGCCGCGAGGATCCGCGCGGCCAGCAGGTCGAACGGCAGTACCCGGTCGGCAAACGTGGGCAAGACGTGGTCGTCGAACCAGCGACGCAAGATCCTCCCTTGCTCGGCGTCGGATCGCTCCTTGGCAATGACTCCACGCTCGATCTCGGCGACGGTCGTGGCCGCGACGAACTGGTCGGCCAGCGGGATGAAAGCCGCCCAGGCCTCGACCGGTCGGTTGCGTCCTCGAACTCGCAGCGCGGACACCACGTTGGTGTCCAAGAGATATTTCACAGCTCCGCAGTGCGCGCGGTCAGACCCAGGCGCTCAGGCTCGAACTCGATCTCGGTGCCCTCGTCCGTGCTCAGCAGGTCGATAATCGTGACGGGGTCACACTCAAGGGCTCTGGTTAGTACATCGCGTGCCTCTGCCTCGACCGACCGGTGACGCTGCTCGGCGCGTACGCGAAGCGCGGCCTTGGTTCCGGCGGGAAGGTTACGGATCAAAATTTGCTCCACGGGTGGGTCACCTCCGATATCACGCTGATGATATCACTATGGGGCTTGGCTTGGTCGGAACGCTTCCTGCTCGGTGAGCTCACCAGCCTGAGGTTCGGGGCGGGGGCCCCGACGCGCTGCCTTCCGGTAGAGGTCGATAGCAGTGACGTCATTGTGCACCATCGCGTCGCAATTGATGGGGTTCGCGGGTGGGCGCGCCAAGTGCTGCGCATATCCGTCACCGGCTGCCCGCTCGTCATCCGCGAGTGACACGGCCAGGATGGTTGACGCTGCTCGATCTTCGTTGGATGCCCGAGTGTGGGCACGGGAGGTGGCGTTTGCCTATCGCGCTTGAGTCGGCCGTCCTCGTGTCATCCGGCGTCCGTATTCACGTGCGCACCGGCACCCACGGCGTAGGCCTCCAGTACCCAACTGGCGAAGCTGTCGTCGAGTTGGCCGGGATCTGTGACACGGAAGTGGTGCACGAACAGGCGCTTGGTGTATGGCGAGGCGCGCATGATGCCTGAGTCATGAATCTCGCGCTGTAGGTCGAGGTAGCCGTCCAGTGAGCGGTCCTTCGGCACGGCGCCGGCGAAGCCACGGCGCGTGCCCTTCAGTGTGATCGCCGTCTTGGTGACGCGGTAGGTGAACGGGCCGCATTCATCCACGAGAGCGATGAAACGTTGGTACAGCGCGACTGCGCTCGCCGGCTTTCCGTCGAGATGCCGCTCGACGCTCCACTCATCGGACTCCATGTCGATCAACTTACCGACGGCACAACCCCGGACGGGCGGAAGCACGACCCCAAGTACGCGCTAGCGCGAGAAACGTGGCGCGATGAGGCGCGCTGCCGATGGCAGACGCCGGGAGTTGCAAATCTTCGCAGCCAGTGAACGATCCACCACCGGATCAACTCGGTGCCGACTCACCCCGGACACCAAGATCAAAGGCGTAGCCGTACGTTCGGCCGGTCTACATGGTTCTGCGTGTGATCAGACCTCGGCCGACTAGGTCCAGGAACGCGTCGATGAGCGTTTCTCGTGCTGAGGGTGCCTGGCCGGCCAGGGGGCCGAGAAGTAGTCCCGACAGTCCGTGCACGGCGGCCCAGGCGTTCGTGGCGGCGTGGTTGCGATCTGCCGCATCGAGGACTCCCACGTCGAGCATGCCGTCGAGCGCCTGTTCGAGCAGTTCGCCCGGCCTCAGGCCGGAGTCGCCTGTCGCTGGCATGCACCCGCAGGGCCCGCGCCTCGACGATGACCGGACCTGGCCCGGCTGGCCGGTGCGTTCGCCGACCGAAGCCGGGCGGCGATGTGTCTCGCGCTGCTCGACGGACGCGCCAGGACCGCCGGCGAACTGGCGAGGCATCGCCCGCTCGACCGCCAGTGAACACCTGCACGTGCTTGTGGCCGCTGGCGTGCTCAGCGAGGAGCACCAGGGCAGGCATCGGTACGAGCACCTGGGCGATGATGACGTCGCCGAGCTGATCGAGTCCTTGCCGCGCGAGCTCCCGCGCCGGCGGACCCGCCGCGTGATTTGCGTGCGGTCACCACGAACGCCGCGCTGGCACGGGGCGCGAACCTGCTATGACCATCTCGCCGGCGCGCTCCGCGTGGCCGTCACCGACGCGCTGCTCGCCCGCAACCTGCTCAGCCGCCGTTCCGGCTGGGCGTTCACCTCTGCCGGCATTGATTGGCTCGAGTCAATCGGGGTGGACCTGGCATGCGCGCGTACGCGCCGGCGACCTTTTGCACGCGCATGCCTGGACTGGACCGAACGGCGCGACCACCTCGGCGGCAGCGGCGGTGCCGCACTATGCCAGCACTACTTCCAAGCGGGATGGATCGAACGTATCGGTTCCGGGCGCGCAGTCCATCTCACCGCCACGGCCAGCAAGCGCTCCACCTCAACCTCGACCTGGATTGGCAACCCCACAGGGCATGAATGCCAATCAACGAATGTCACTCACTCACACGCCGAGCCGGCGATCGTCACCGTGGGTACGACCGGACGACACTCGCAGCGTGGTTCGCGACCTGCCGTCCGGCCGGAACGGTGCAAACCCGTCTGGCCTGGACAGCCAGGAGAACCGAGCGCCCATCTCGGTCTGCACGCACCCACGCCGACCCTGGGCTCAGCTGTGGCCGCAACTGCGCCACGACGACTGACTACCGCCTTCTGATCGACGCGATCACTCCGGCCGAGGGAGCAGGTCCTGCCAAAGGACGATCTGGTTGCCGCTCGGGTCCGTGAGCTCCAGCGTGGCGATCACGCCCGGCTTGCGTCGCACGTCGGGCACACGATCGAAAAGCGTGCTCAGTCGTGCACGCTCGGCGTCAACATCAGCCACGCCGATGCCCAAGCGGCCACTACACAGGACGGGGACGTCCGTCTCAACGACCCGCACAGCGACCTCCGGGTCGCGGCGAAGGATCCACTCGGCAGTTCCTGCCGGGTTGAGATCCGGCGGGCGGGCCATGACAGCGTCATAGAAGGGCCGCGCGGCGTCGAGGGACTGCACTGGAAGATCGACTGTCAGACCTACGACCTCCATCAGCTCATTGCCATCCTTCTCCGACAAATGGCGGTACGGCTTCCGCGCCCGCGGTCACAGCGATCTCGACGTACGCACTCGCGGGAGCCGGCGCGCCACGTCGACGGAGCGGCGAGTAGATGTCGAGCGCGCGTTTCTGAATCGGATACTTGGCGCACAGCATCGACTGAACCCTCTCCTCGCAGTGGTCAAAAGGGACCCGCCATGCCTGACCGGGTATGGCCGCACCGGTAATCCGACCGGACATGGTGCACGGTGCGACGG